>MFFN01000004.1:0-227614 GCA_001777915.1 Candidatus Edwardsbacteria bacterium RifOxyA12_full_54_48
GGCGGCATCGGGCACCATACAAAAACCACAGCGCAATTGATCCATCACCGTGACTGCATTTTTATGTTGTTTTCGCCAGCTGCAACAGCCCCCGGGACTTCTCTTTGTTACTTTCTCTTGGTCACAAGAGAAAGTAAGGCCAGGGGCCTGCGTTCCCTGTTCTACCGTGTACGACATTCACGCCCGCCTAGCCGTACTGGTGGCGATGCTCACACATTCAGCCAGTCAGACAAGCCAGCCTTCTCAGTGTGACAGCTTTTAATATCCGCCTCCCTCTCCTAATGCGTTAGGGGAGGGCAGGGTGGGGTCACCCGTTGGCCCCCTGGTCCAGGTCCATGTCCTCCACCTCGGGCAGGGCCGGCCGGCCCGGGCCCCCGGGCTTTTCCGGGGCGAACATCCCCAGCCCGGCCATTCTCCAGGTGAAGGCCAGCCAGGCCGCGGCCAGCAGGGCCGCCTGCTGCCAGGGCGGCAGGAAAAGGGCGGCATAGCCCAGGGCCGAAAAGAACAGCCCCAGGCCCCACATCATCCAGTCCACCCGCCAGACGCTTAAGGTCCTGGCCTGCAGCAGGTCGTAGACGTGCCGCCGGTCGCCGGTGAAGACGTCCCTTTTGCCCAGCAGACGCCGGACGATGGCCAGCCCGGTGTCCAGGACAAAGGGCGACAGCACCAGCAGCACCGGGATGATGGCCCCAGGTCCGGTCCTGACTATGTTCAGCCCCATGCCGGCCAGGTAAAAGCCCAGCATCAGGCTGCCGCAGTCGCCCATGAAGATCCGGGCCGGCGGCCGGTTGAAATGCAAAAAGCCCAGGGCCGCCCCCATGCACACCAGCTTCAGGCTGATGCCCTCGAAGGTCTGCAGCTGCAGGGACAGCAGCAGCAGCCCCAGGCCGGCGGCCACCGCCATCCCGGCGGCCAGCCCGTCCATCCCGTCCATCAGGTTGAAGGCGTTGCAGCCGCCCATCAGCACCAGCACCGCCAGCAGGAAATCCAGCCGCTCATAGCCGGTCAGCGGGACCGCGGTCATTATCAGCACCGTCACCAGGCAGGCGGCCAGCAGCAGCACCGCCTTGACCCAGGGCTTGATCTCGCGCAGGTCGTCCAGCAGGCCCACCAGGAACACCACCATCCCGCCGATCATGTAGGCGATCATGTTCCGGGAGCCCATCAGCCCGGGATTGATCAGCATTACCGCCAGCAGGCCGGCATAGAGCCCCATGGCTATGGCGATGCCCCCGGTCCGGGCCAGTTGGAACAGGTGGGTGCGGTATGACAGGCCGTCCGGGACGTCCCAGGCGTTCATCCGCCGGCCCATGATCTGGGCGAAAGGCATGGCCAGCACGGTGGTGGCCAGGGCCGTCAGGAAGATGAAAAGGTAGTTAATCATCGGTCATCCCTAGGTTGATGTTTGGGGTATCCGGGTACCTGCTGCCACCAAGACACTAAGACACCAAGATACTTGGATCGTTACAGCCATTGCGAAAACACTCCCTGCCGAACAAACGAAGCAATCCCCTATTGTCATCCCCGTCCTCTCCCTGCCTGCCGGCTTCCCTCTCCGCTGCGGGGAGGGAGTGAGGGTGGGGTTGGGGATCCAGGGTTTATTGGCCACAGAATGCACAAAAATCACAAGGAAACTTGGATCGTTACAGCCATTGCGAAAACACTCCCTGCCTTCCAGCGGAAGCAATCCCCTATATTGTCACCACTTCGAAAGTTTGTTTTTTGCCAACCTCAGTGCAGGCTCTGAGGTCTCTCTCATCAGGCGTGTCGAACGGGTGACGATACTCACACATTCAACTTGCCAGGCAAGCCAGTCTTCTCAGTGTGACAGGCCATTAACTTTGGTTACCCAGAAAAGATCCGTGTGAATCCGTATAGATCCGTTGAATCCGTGTTCTATTGGTCCCCCGGGTACCTTTAACCACAAAGGCACCAAGACACAAAAGATTTTATTTAATGCCACGTTTCATTGCTTTCGTCATTCTGGGCCCGGCGTCACGCCTTGCCAGCCGAAGGATCCTTTTGCCACAGAAGGCCTGCCCTAAAGACTTTTGATAACCTAGACGATCAGTTCTTTGGCCGCAGCCAGGAATTCTTCGGCATCATTGACCAGCTGGACGGCGCTGTCGAAAGAAAACCTTCCGTAATAATCGGCATTTTCCCTGAGCACTTTAGCTAGCTGCAGCGCTTCCACCAAACGGACATCCAGTTGTTTGGTTTTAACGTACAATTCCCGCAGGGCATATTGCAGGCAATGATGGCTTCTTTCGCGCAACCCGGCCCGGTACACCAATGCCCGGGCGGCATGAAACATGGCGTAATAGGCCTGAATGGATGCCCATTTATGGCTGCCCTGGGCCAGGCTCTGCCGGGCGGCCAAAAGATCCGCCGCCGCCTGCTCCAACTCGGCCGGGGCCAGACCGGCCGCCTGGGGGAATATTTTAAGCCGTCCCTTCTCCAGGCATTCCCGGTATTCCGGGCTTATGTTTTCTGCCACAGCACCATTCCCCGTTCTACTTCATGGTAAAATATTTCGCCGCGTTTCTGCATTCCGGCCCACTCCACCGGATCCTTGACCACGGTTTGGATCTTCGGGGCAAAGATGAGCGCCGCCCGGCGGGCCGCCTCAGGCTGGTTGGATAGTACCAAGATATCCACGTCGCTGTCTTCCTGATCCTGGCCCAAAGCGGCGCTGCCGTAAAGCACTATTTTTATCGACAGGGGGTTCAGTTTTTTCAAGAACCCCGCCAGTCCCATGATGGTGTCAGTTATTTTCACCTGGCAGACAGCCGGGTGCCCGGAAACCACCCGGTAATGTTTCATTCGGCCGCTGGACCGGACCGTTACCCAGCCCATATCCGCCAGCCGCCTCAAGGCATAGTTGGCGGCGCTTTTTCCCACCCCCGACCTGACGGCCGCCTCCCGGCCGTAAAACTCGGTTTGGGGATGCCGGGCCAGATGCAACAGCACTTTTTGTAAGGCGCTTTCCCAGAACAGGGAGCTGACGTTCTTTTTCATATGTGTCCTTTATAATGGATATATGTCCATTATATTGGTTTTATGTCCTTTTGTCAAGGGGTTCATTCTTAACCACAGAATGCCCAGAAATAACCAAGATACTCGGATCGTTACAGTCATTGCGAGCAGGCCTTCGTTTATTCTGACGAAGCAATCCCATATATTGTCACCCTGAGATCTCTTCCCGCCCGCCTAGCTGAACGGGTGACGATACTCACACATTCAACTTGCCAGGCAAGCCAGCCTTCTCAGTGTGACAGGCCATTAACTTTGGTTGTTCAGTAACGATCCGTGTGCATCCCCGCCATTAGCAAGTAGTCCATATAGGCGGGCAAGCCGCCCCATCCGTGTGAATCTGTGTTCCATGGTCCCCCGTCCTTTTGCCACCACGATACTCACACATTCAACTTGCCAGGCAAGCCAGCCTTCTCAGTGTGACAGGCTTTTACTCTTTCAACTTTTAACTTTGAACTTTAAGCTTAATACTGTCTACTGTATACTTCGGGAATGCTTTCTTCTTTTATCTTTCCGCTATTCGCTAACCGCTGCACGCTATCCGTTGGTTTCCGCTTTCCGCTTTTTGCTCTTTGATTTTTGATCTTTGATCTTTAACCTGCGTCTCCATCGGTTATCTCTTCAGCCAGCAGATCCGCCGGAACCGTCTTGACCAGGCATCCGTTTACTTTACGCTCCGAGACAGGCCCCGAAGAGCAGACGATCAGCGCCCGGGCCGGATGGTAATTATCTATGAAGGATGCCAGCCCGGACGGCCTGGCCCCGGGCTTAAGCTTGACCTCTACCGGCAGCAGCGACTGGCCGGTTTGAACCACAAAATCAACCTCGGCTCCGGCCTTGGTCCGCCAGTATTTTAACGAAACAGATTGCTTCAGCAGTTCGGTGAAAACATAGTTCTCAAAAAGGGCGCCTTGATCCTCCAGCGAAGCGGGATACTGGCCCAGCACCGCGTTCCTTAAGCCGTTATCGATAAAATATATCTTGGGCTGTTTGACGATCTCCTTGTTGGGGTTGGCGGCCAGGGGCGTGATCAGCCGGACCAGATAACTTTTTTCCAAAGCTTCCAGATATTTTTTAAGGGTGGGATACGAGACCCCGGTGGCCCGGGCGGCTGTTTGAAAGCTTAACAATGAGCCGATATTATTGGCCAAAAAGCGAACCAGGCGTTCCAGCCCCGCCAGATCCGTTATGGAAAAATTCTGGGCCACATCCTTATACAACAGGGTATTGTACAGGCTGTCCAGTATGGTCCTTTTATCCGCCAGTTCTGGAGTAAGGGCGGCTTTGGGATAACCGCCATAGACGGCATGTTCCCATAGCAGGCGATCCTTAATGGCGGGAGTGGTCTCCACCAGGCCGGCGGCCTGCCCAAACTCCGCCAGGGAAAAAGGGAAAAGCCGGATGATGCCCACCCGGCCCACCAACTGGGAAAGGATCTGTTTGCTGAGCATCAGCTCCGAAGAGGAGGAAATTATCAGCCGGTGCCCCCGGTCGGCCAGATATTTCAGCTTGCGCCCGGCTTCGCTTCCGTAATGCGCTTCATCCAGCCCGGTCAGCCCCCCCGCCACCAGATATTGCCTCTCAAAATGCTTGATGTCCCGGTCAAACAAGGCCAGGACGTCCGGGTCGTCAAAGGAAAGATACCGGCTGCCGGAGAGCGATTCCAAGCGCTTCCGCATCAGGGTGGTTTTCCCGGCCTGCCGGGGCCCCACCAGAGCCGTTACATTGAACAGCTTGATGTGCTTCTGCAATTCCGATTCTATGCTGCGTTTTATATACATTTCTATTGCGGTATGACTATAGTTTATATTGATTTTAAGTTTAGTTATTGTAACGCTAACGGGGTATTTTGTCAAGCGGTTAGAGAACCGGAAAATATTTTGACCCCCGAAACATGCCCTGAGTTAAACCACCAAGGCACTAAGACACCAAGGGTTTTTAGTTATTAGTTATTGGTTGCTGGTTATTCGGAAAAAATCCGTGTGCATCCGTATATATCCGTTGAATCCGTGTTCTATTGGTCCCCCGGGTACCTTTAACCACAAAGGGCACAAAGCGCACAAAGAGATTTAATTTATGTAACGATCCGTGTGAATCCCCGCCATTAGCAAGTAGTCCATATAGGCGGGCAAGCCGCCCCATCCGTGTGAATCCGTGTACCATGGTCCCCACTCACACATTCCGCTTTCGCTTCCATGTTTGGCTTCCACGTGTGCCAAAGCTTTAGCGGAGGCAATCCCCTATATTGTCACCCTGAGATCTCTTCCCGCCCGACAAGCTGAACGGGTGACGATACTCACACATTCCGCTTTCGCTTACATGTTTGGCTTCCACGAGTGCCAAAGCTTTAGCGGAGGCACTCAACCTGCCAGGCAATATCGAAAATTTAAACCCAAAACATCCTTGTTGTTTTAGTGTTTCCGTGATCAGGTTTTATTTAGTAATTCGTAATTCGTCTTTCGTAATTATCGCTTCTTTCTTGCCGCCCAGCAGGGAAGCGAGATGAGCCCCCATAGCGATCCCAGCCCGTAGGAAAAATGCAGGGTCATAAAGACGATCGGGAGCAACAGCAGGGAGCCGAAACTGAATGACGAATTACGAATTACAAATTCCGAACCACCGGGTTGTTTGTTTGTTTCCCCCGGTCCCCCAACCGTTTCAAACGTTTTGACCACCCCGCCCTTGGCAGCACCCTGTTTGCTGTACGCTGTACGCTGTACGCTGCGCCCTGCCCGACCTACAAAGTAAAGCATCGCGCCGAAGTAGGCCCCCAGCACCAGCGCCAATAGAAGCAGAGCTATCGGGCCAAAACCATTAACTAATCCCTCTCCGCTTCGGGGAGGGTAGGGAGGGGTCGGTCCGCTGAAACCCGTTGAACCTGTTGAACTTTTTAAACTTATTAAACTTGCCATTATCAGCAGCAGAATAGTCGAGACGAAGATCAGGGGGATGAAGTGGCGCAGGCTCAGCGCATAGGGCGCAATATATTTGGTATACACCACCCACTGGCCGTTCTTGAAGTTCTGGGACCATAAACCTGATAATGTATTCCGGCAGTAGTAATAGCTCTTGATCTTGGGGGTCAGATATATCTTGCCCGGGGCTTCTCTATCCGCAGATTGCGCAGATTTCCGCAGATTACTTTCTTTCTCGGTTTTTTCACTTTTTATGCCACACCCTCCTGTCATTCCCGACCCAATCGGGAATCCAGGCTCTTTTTCCTCACACAGAGCCGCAGAGACACCAAGATTACTTTCTCTCTCGATTTCTGAATTTTGAAATTTGAAATTTGAAATGAACTTAATTCCCCGCCTGATGCGGGAATTAAGTTCAATGTCCTGGTTCCTGGTCAGCCGGGCATCGTACAGGCCGTACCTGGCGAAGGTCTCCTTTTTGTAAAAACCCAAATACACCGTATCCACGTAACCTTCGAAATCCCCCAGACGGAAAGCACCGCCGCCCAGGCCGAACGGACTTAAGTGTGCCATACTGATTGCCCGGGCTATGCTGTCGTTTTTTAGATCTATTGGTATTGCCGGGCCGCCCACATTATCAGCGTCTTTATCTTTTATGGTTTTTATACATTGTGTTAAATAATCTGGTGCTATCAATGAATGCCCGCTTAATATAAGTATGTAATCCCCTTTGGCCTTGTTTATACCAATGTTCATTCCATAAGGCGCGGTCTTATGTGGATTATCAATTATTTCCCAGTGCTTAAGATTCTTGGCCAGAAGGTTGTTTTTTAAACAATTACCTGCTACCTCCTTGGTATTGTCTACAGAATTTCCATCGATCAACAGAACTTCAATGCTGTATAAAGGCAAGTCCTGGGAAATAATAGACCCCAGGCAATTTTCTATAAACTTGGCTTCATTTCTAATGGGCAGTATTATTGATACAGTTGGCTGCATTAAAATAAGGCGATTGTTTTTTAATTTTATATAAGGTTTTGTTATTTAGACAACCGTGTTACAAACAATTCTGCCATTGCCCGGCCATTCTCAGTTATATCGTACATTCTTTCTACTTTCCTTCTGCCATTTTTTCCAAATTCAGCGGCCCTTTGTGGTTCTTTCATTAATTTTATTATTGCATTGGCTAAAGCTTCTGGGTTTTTGGGCTCTACCAAGTAGCCAGTTGAACCATCCTCAACAATTTCCGGCACACCGGTTATCTTTGTAGCCACCACCGGCATTCCTGTTGCCATTGCTTCCATTATTACTACCGGGATGCCTTCGCTTAAGCTGGCCAGAACAAATATATCCGACTCATTGCAATATTTACTTATTTCCTCTTGCGGGCAATATCCCCTTAAAAATACTTTGTTGTCTAAATTATGGTCGGTGATAAATACCTTTAACTCGTCAAATAGTTGGCCATCACCTATAATATTTAGTATAAAATCCTGCCCGGTTTTATCAAGCAAGACACAAGCATTCAATAAGTATTGGTAGCCCTTTACCGGCGCCAACCGTCCCACACACAGTAATCGTAGCCTATCACTATACTGACGTTTCGGCACATATTTAAACTTCGCCAGGTCAACCCCGCAGCGTATTACCTTAATATCTGTATCTTTAAGGACCGCATATTTGCCAAGTAGAAACTTTTTATTGTATTCGGATATGGTGCGAAAAAATACGGCATTTTTTATCCTGTCAACCAGATCGTGAGGCGGCATAAAATGAAGGTCAAAACCATGCCCGCTAAAACTATACCCTATGCCGGTATATTTTGAGATCATTATGGCGATGGTGGCCGGCACCCCGGCAAATTCGGCATGGATATGTCCAACTTTTTTCTGCTGGCAGATAAAGGAATAATAGATGCCGATCGGCAGCAGCAATAAATTACGAATCCCGCTGGTGGTCCCCTTCTTAATTGAAAAAAGGTTAGTGCCGGTGGTTGTAATGGCATACTGGAAACAATGCCAATACTTGACAGGATGCATCAAAGGCGCAAGTAAATTGTAAAATACTGCCGTTAAAAAATGATCATACCAGGCAGTAACAAACGGTAATCCCTGCAGGGTCAATTGCGACGTTTTTTGTTTTGACCGTTTAACCGGAAATACTGAAACCCCAATGCCCTTTTGGGCAACAGCCAACACTTCACTTGCGGTAAAGGTGGGCAGCGGATAAATGCTTGCGATATAACCTATGTTTAGGCCTTTAATTTCCTGCGTCATATTACTTTTTATTGGCTTTTAGGTTATATATTTCCCGGTATATGTTCTCGGTTTTCCGGGCCAACTGCATAAAATCACAATTGGCCTGCACCCATTCTTTTCCTGCCTGCCCCATGGCCCTCGACTTGATTGGATCATTGAAAAGCTCCAGCAGTTTTTGGGCCATGGCCGGGGCATCGTCCGATGGCACCAGATAGCCTGTCTTGTCCGGCGTTATCAGATCCCGCACCCCGCCCACGTCAGTTGCCACTACTGGCAGGCCGGTGGCCATGTATTCCAGAATTGAATTAGAAAAGCCCTCCCATTTCGAGGTTAGTAAGCCCACATTTGACGCCGCCAGAAGGTTGGGCACATCAAGCCGCTGACCCAAGAACCTAAAATTATTCATCAACCCGGATTCTTTAACCAATTCCCTGATTTCTTTTTCGGCCACCCCTTGGCCGACAACCAGAAAAAAAATGTTTTTTTTCTTTTCGATTGCCATTGCAGCTGCTTTGACCAGCATTTGATGATTCTTAACCGGCTTGATGCTGCCGGTTATGACCGCCAAAAAGCAATCGTTTTTTAAATTCAGTTCCCGGCGTACCGCACCCCTTTCCGACAATGCATTAAACTTGTCAAGGTTATACCCGTTGGGAACAAAATATGTTTTGTTTTCGGGTATACCTATAAATTGTGTCAAACGTATACGGCCGATGTTGGTATTGCTGATGATGCCATCGGCCAAAGGCCATAACATTCGTTCAAACCATAATTCTTTTTTTTCGTAATGTATCCCACCGGATCGATTGGAGGTCAGCAATACTTTCACACCCACCAACCGGCCAGCCAATCTCCCCCATAGATCTGCCCCAAACAGAAAGGTTTGCAGAACATCAATGTTACGCTGCCGCAACAGACGGATCAGCTTGAAAATTACCCTTATATCGTATTTGGATTTTTTGTTAAGGCAAACAACTTCAGTGCCCCGGCTGGCCGCTTCATTGGCCAGTGGACCGAGCGAATTAAGGCAACATATTGTTACCTTGTGTCCCAGTTCTTTCAAGCCACAAGCCAGCTCTACCACCTGCCGTTCGGCCCCGCCGACCTCAAGGTTTTGAATTAATAATAAAAGGTTCATTCGTCTATTTTATTGTGCCCAGCAGATCTTCCAATATGGCATCCTCCGGGTGGGTATGCCCTTCATGCCAGTTTAATTTCTGATCCCAATGCCCGGGGCAGTCATAAACCGCTTTGGGCTGATAGCCGTAGCTGACCTCGACTATTTTAGGCTTGCCGTTTTCATCCTTTATAAAATCAAAGGCCATGCTCTGGGATCTCATTTTTTCAGCCACAGCAAAGGCAATTTTTACGTATTCCATGTCTAGGCGCTTTAGATCATAACTGATGGAACCACTCCCGGAGGCCCTGAAATCATTGGGCCGGACATCACGGGTAAATCCAAAAGCCCGGTTGCCGACCAACGTTATCCTGGTGTCGTATTGGTTGCCCGGCATAAACTCCTGAAAGTAGACATAATCCTTTTCCCGCGGCATTTGCTGTTTGGTAATGGCCGAGCTTAATAAATACTTGGGAAACCTTTTCAGCTTACCAACAAACTGGGGGAAAGTGCCAATTTTGCGAAGTTTTGTTTTGGCATCGCCAAAATACCCGTGGTATGAAACGAACCCCAGGCCAAATGCCTGTTGGCATAGTTTTATTGCCTCATTTTTATCTTTTACTAAACGGACATTGGCCGAACCGGCCCCGCTCTTCAGTTTAAATACCTTTGGATAGGTTGCCTGCTCTGCCCATTCAAGGGCTTTTTCTTTTTGGTAAAATACATAGCTGGGCACCAGCGGGGCGCCTAAAGCTTCCAATAAATATTTTTGGGCGATCTTATCGTCAAAGTGCCAGCAGGTAACCGTATCGGGAAAAACAATTATGCCGGCCTGTTCCGCAGACGCTATTATTTTTCGCGAATGAGCTATGTCTGCCAGTACATCATGCGTAATGGGCCATAGCAAATGGGTAAAGCCATTCAGTTGTTCAATGATGTCATTATCATAGCAATTAATTATTTTATGCCTTATGCCATGCAATTGGCAATATTCCAACCAACGATCGGAAAAACTGCCTGAACGGTGGTGAATGGCAATATGAATTTTATCCTTCAATATGTCCTCCCCAGCCCTTGGGCGGCGTAAAGTTAAAACCAGACTTGGGCAACTGGTTTATTTTGTCATTCCATTCTGGTTTATTACTGCTGACTGTCATGTCATGATAACTGACATCAGACAAGGGATATTTACCGTCCGCCAATGATTCACGCAAGGCCGGTATTTTATTGTGATCGTAGCCCATCAGCCAGCAGGCGGCGGCATCACCAGCTGCGGCATCCAGACCGGCGATGATGCACCCCACCGCCTTGGCCGCAGGCTCCAATGGCCCTTCTCCCTCGCCGGCAATTATGGCATCAACCAGATTTATTTGCACCCGTTGTCTTGCAGGTTTCAAAATACCATTTTTATCGGCAAAGATAAGTATTTTGTTGAGATCATTAACAGTCCGCCAGATAGTATCGTTGCCGTGCCAGCTGCCTTCACCGATATCAAAATGATGCCTGCTCGCACTTGAAGCCTTGAGTGAAGGTACCTTGGATAATGTTCTTAATACCCGCTTAAACGCCACGCCAACCAATAATATAAATTTGCCTACGGGTTTTGGCATTGTAGCCAATGCCTCTATGACACTACGTTCCGTTTTATTGTAAATTCCCCGCCCGGGGTATTCGTCGCCGCCTTGTCCTGACCCGCCGCGCCGGTGATGCGGCAGGTATTCCTTTTTTCCGTTGATGCCCACCATGTTTTTAAGACAGCAGGTCATTCCGGCCTTTTTGTGGGTCTTAAGTTTGGGCATGTTTATTACCACCTCAGACGAAAGCACCGTCTTGGAGATCAAATACTGGTGCTTGCCCGGGGCATGGCTGTTGATGGTGGTTTTTTGATCGTAACCGGAGACCTCAAACAGGCTGGAATCATTGCTTATCGGCTCCAGGGCGCTTTTATCCTTCAGGTCTATCAGGCAATAGCCCAAGGGATCTCCGGGTGTCTCATCCAGCATGGTTCTTCTGCCCAGGCTATCGAACCTGGTTCGGACCATTCGCAGGTCAATGATATCGACCGGAAGCCAGCCGGGCTGGCGTAGAGCCTCTAAATATTCATTTATTCTGTTAAAAGCCAACAGTCTTTCCCAGTCGGCGCCTTGGATCGGGGCATCGGCGATGGTGATCGTGCCCCTGCCCTGCAGGGCCGGTTGGACCAGGGAAACGGTAGCGGCTATCAGCGAACTATGGGTTATTAAGGCATCGGACCAAGAGCCGTCATCTTCCCTGACCCAGTTTGGTTTTATAACCACGGATTGACCCGGTTGGATATGTTTCCCAAAAATATTATTTTCGTCACCGACGCCAGCAAGACCCAGGGCATGCACAATTTCCCGGCGTAAAAGCCCCAAGCCTTCCACATCATCGGGTCGGGGATACCCTGAAATGGTAGTTTGCAAAAGTGAAACAATTTTTTGTCTATTTTGTGTCGTCAATTGTGGAATCCGTCTCTTTAATGGTTTCCCTAGCGCTTATGTTTGCCAGAACCACCGATATCCCGGCCATAATAAATATTAATTTATCCAACGGACCGCTGCCAAAAATACCGGCAACCGCCAACCCTATGGCTAGGGCCAAAAGATAACGGGAGCTGTCGGTCGTAACTGTATTTACTTTGATGGAAGTTTTAATATTTTTATATATGGTTGTAAAAAAAGCCAGATATAACGCCAAACCTATTATTCCCTGCTCGCAGAGCATGCCCAGATACCAGGAATGCATAACATAAGGTATTAGCGAACCATTAACCTTTGGGAAACTGAACGCCCCCCAGCCCCATAGCGGGCTTGCTAAAAATAATTCCCAGCCCCTTCTATACATCCAGGCCCTTATTCCCGTTTCGCTCTGTACGGAGCTGTAGACAGCATGGCCCGGCAACGGTATATACTGAAACCTCTGCCAGAATATCTCCGGCGCAATGTAAAGGAATAAAACAAACAGTGAAAATATCAATATCAGAGTGGATGGTTTTTTTATGAAGTTCCTTAAAAGGATGAAGGCAGCAACCAACAAACCGATGCTGGCGCTGCGGGAGGCGGCAAAGCCAAAGGCTAAAAGGAACATCCCGGCAAAACCGGTCAGTAGGGTGTTTTTTAACGAGAGAACGGGTTTTTTTAAAAATGACAGGGCCAGGGTCAAGCCGATTATGCAATTATAGGCCAAGGCATTGGCATTCCCGGTAAGGCCGGACATTCGCCCCTTGCTGTATATTACAAATCCGCTGACTGCTGTCACCAGGCAGGCCAGCATGATAACTGCCAACACTTTATTTAACTCTTCCCGATTCTCAACAAATAATACCACGGCCGCCAGCACTATCAAAGATGGTATGGTGTCAATAATAAACGTTCCGATATATTCCGGATAGCTTACCAGATCGGTAAAGGCGCCCCAGAGTACCAGGACAACGGCTATTGCCGTAGTTCTGTTGCTTTTAAGATTTTGCCAGCGTGACCGGTTGAAATGGGTGGCTATGGCCAGCAGCAACATCAGGCCAAATATCCGGGTGGGGGTTATGGGAAATGTTTGTCCCAGGGCTTGCTCAAAATTGGCCGGAAAGAAAATAGTGGCCAGGGTTACTAATAAAATGTAAAATGGCTTTTTTATAGCCAGGTAAGTAAAGAAACTCAATATCACCAGGGATCCCAGCGCTATGGCCCCAAAGCGCCAGACAAACCAGGCGGTAACGCCGAACAGAACTAAGTATGCGATAGCCGCAGATGGTTGCCGTTTTAAAATAACATTGGGGTTTATATTTCTGAGATCAATTATCATTTAAGCGCCGCCCCCTGCAAGACCAACTTCAACCGGGACGATTTTTCGGACCAACCGTTGGCCAGCGCTTCAAGCCGCCCGGCCCGGCCCATACGTTGGCAAAGGTCTGCATCACCCAATAATCGCAGGATCGCTCTGCTAATTTGCCCTGTATCGCTTCCGTCAACCAATAAACCGCTTACGCCATCTTCCACCGCGTCCGGCACCCCGCCGTCCCGGCCGCCGATAACCGGTTTCCCCCAATATCCCGCTTCCAAGTATACGATGCCAAAGCCCTCGTTATCGCCATTTGGCAAAGCACGGTTGGGCATTATAAATATTTGGCAATGCTGGTATAGGTATGCTACCTCTTCATCCGTGGCATCGGTTACGACGGTAACCTGTTTTTGCAAGCCAAGGTCTGCGATCAGGCCTTTCAGCCGGGCTTCCTCCTGGCCCGCCCCGGCGATCACATAATGAACCCCCGGGTGATCCTTTATTATTATCGGCAAAGACCGCAGGACCATATCCTGGCCCTTGCGTTCAATCAACCGTCCTACCGTCAGCAATATACTTTTATCCTTGATCCCAGACCAAATCCCGGGTTCCTTGGCGGAGGTTGCATTACATTTGGCGCTGTCAAACCCCGGGGTTAGCAGGGTGATCCTTCCCGGTTCAACGCCATGTTCGATCAGTTTATTTACCGCATATTTGCTGATGGTTAAAACCCCATCAGCCCGCCGCAAGGCCATCAACACTAATTTTCGCCTGATCGGACCTGCCGTATATATACCGGTCAGGTCTTCACCCATTACGGTTGCCACCCAATGCTTGCCGGTTGTCAACGACAACAGCCAACCAATAAATGCCCCAGGATAAAAATTGCCTATATGTATGACATCTGTTTTTTCTTTGACAATTAGACCCCAGGCGGCAAAGAACTGTTTTATAAGGTTAACTGCCTTGGCCAAGTGCGCTTCATTTATCGCTGTCCGTTTAATGAAGTTCCTGCGAATAACCCGATATGGCAGCAAAGCATCGAATTCTGCTGTACCTGGTGCTTGTGCGGTCAACACGACCAATTCCTCTGAAACAAACGCTGAATGAAGGTAATAATAATAAACAACCGACCCGCCAACCATGGGGGGCGGATAATCTGGATTTATGAATAGGCATTTCATAGCAGGCCCTTATACACGTCTATTGTCTGCCGGGCGCATTTCTCCCAGGAAAACAACGTTGCCCTCTTTTGCCCTTTAAGCCGGTAGTCACCGGCCAAAGCACTGTCCGTTGCAAACCGCTGTATCGCCGCGACCCAGCCCTCATGATCGTTGGCATCCAACAGCACCGCGGCCTCCCCGGCCACTTCAGGAAGGGACGAATTATTTGCCGCTATCACCGGACAGCCGCAGTTAAAGGCTTCCAGCACCGGCAGGCCAAAACCCTCCATCAGGCTGGGATAGCAAAAACAGGCGGCAGTATTATACAAACGAACCAGCACTTCCGTTGACGGGCTGTTTAAAACAGTGATGGATCCCCTGGCCGGACTGTCGGCCAATGCCTGGTGGAATCCGGGATACGGCAGGCTCTGGCGGCCCGCTATTACCAGTTTTAAGCCCGGTGCGCGTTTCAAGGCATCAGCAAATACTTCTACCAGAAATGTCAGGTTTTTTCTGGGCTCAATATTTCCCACGTATAATATGAACGGCAGGCCGATGCCAAGCTCTTTTTCCATTTCTGCGGCGCATTGGGACCGGTCCAGTTGCCGGTATTCCGGCCCGCAGCCCAGGGGAATGACATTTATTTTGCTTTCAGCTATTTCCCAAATATTGATCAGGTCGTGTTTTGTCGCCTGCGAGTCGGTTATCACCCTGTCCGCCAGCTTGGCGGATCTTAGCCCGTATTCACGGTAATGGTCGGTTTGTTTTGTCCGGGGGTAGAAGGTGGCAAACGACAGATCGTGCACCGTAAGCACGGTCTGGCAACGGGGGTATTTTGCACCTATCAGGCTGGGGAAATGAATGATGTCCGCGCCGCTCTTTTTCACAAACGAACCCAGGTACCAGCGATGCCACATTTGATACGCCAGCCGGTCGGACAGCGATTGCGGCACCCAGGCCTTGAAATATCTTGCTTTTGTTGTGGCAGGGAAATGCGGCAAGTCGCCGCTTTTTTTATAACGGTTGGCTATGAAATGTATCTCTTCAATTTCCGGCAAGCGGCACAGTTCCCCGGCCAGATGATACATATAATTACCCACGCCGGAGCGATTGCCCAACAGCAGGGTGGATTCAAAAGCCAGTTTCATTTCCGGCTCCGCTTGACTGCTATCGTGTGCAACCCTATGCCCCAGATCAATTGGGCCCAGTTCACCAGGAAATATTCCATGAGGCCTTTAAAATACCTGCTTTGCCAGAAAAAACTGCTGATCTTGAAACCAATTATCTTCAATGGATTTCGCAGATCGCGGGAGGAGGTTTCCAATTGTTTCCGCCAGGTTTCCGATAAAAACAACTTGGGCTTCAGGCCCGCCCGTTTCATTGCCTGCTTGTAACGGTTGATGGGATAGGCATGTTCGTTAATTCCCAGTTCTATTTCTTCCAGATCCTGGCCGTAATCAAACAACCCGGACACCGTATCGTTGATGGCTACGAACCGTCCTCCGGGCTTCAGCACCCGGCCGGCTTCGGCGCATAGCTGGTCAAGATCGGGTGAGTGATGCACGGTGGCGGTAGAGAAAACCAGGTCGAAGGACTTATCGGCAAAAGGCAGCCGTTCCATATCGGCCAGAATACGCTCAAAGAACAGTTTTTCTGTCAGATATACCTCTGCGCTCTCCAATCCTATATATTTGTCCCTGACCACGTCCAAAGCGGTCACTTTACAGCCCAGCCTTGCGAACGCGGCTGATGCCCAGCATCGCCCCGCACCCAGTTCCAGTACTTCCTCGTTGCCTACGAGGTTCAATTGTTTTAAGGCCAGGTCAAAATTATCGGCGTGTTGGTTCCAGGCTTCAATGCTTTCGGGGTCGGGGCTGACGCTGGCATCCAGCCTGGGGAGTTTAAGCAGCCATTGGTCTTTGAACTGTTCGGGGTTGCGCTGCGGGGTGTGATATTTCTTCCATCCGGCGATCTCGCTGCTGACCGTTTCCGAGGGTCGTGGCAGGAAGTCAATGATGCCCCTTGTGACGGGATACGAGGCCCGGCATGACCCGCACATCAACTTGGCATCGGTTATCTCCAACTGTCCCTGTTTGGCGTTCTGGAGCAGCAACCCGCTGGCTTTGCAATCAGGACATATCAGTTTATTTATGATACTGTCACGCATTAATTATCACCATAATCACTTCAATACCTCTTTGTACACTTCCATCACCTGAGCCGCGTGCCTTTGGGGGGAAAACAGTTTTATAGCCCGCTCCCTGCCGGCCCGGCCCATGGCCTTTGCCTTTTCGGGTTCGTTAAGGAGATATTGTACCTTTTCGGTAAAACCGTCAACGTCATCCGGGTCAACCAGGAAGCCGGTAACATTATCCTCCACCACTTCGGGCAAACCGCCCACCCGGGAGGCAACTACCGGCAGTCCGTACATCATGGCCTCGGCGGCCACTCTGCCGAACGGTTCTTTTTTAGAGGGAACTATGACCACCGAAGCCTTTTGATAGTATTTTTCAGGTTCTTTGACATGACCGGCAAATTCGATGATCGGCAACACCCCCAACTCTTCAGCCTTCTTCTTTATTTCATGCAAATAACCTTTTGCATGATATGGTTCATCCCCCAAAATCATAAGCCTTGGTTTTAATGGATGATTTTTGAGCTTTGAGGCTATCTGTATGAATGCGTCAACCCCTTTGTGGGGGCATATCTGCCCGACAAACAGAACCAAGCGTCTGTCTGTGTCCTGACCCAAAGCATCCACAGCAGGGATTTCTATGGGATTATGAATGACATGGCGTTTTTCCTGATCCATGCAGTTTATTAGGTCCGCCCCTGTAAACGATGAATTAGCAATTACCGCCAAGGCCTTGGTTACCAAGTCACGTTTGGCACCTGAACACGAAAGATCGTTCCGCAGATGGACAACTGTTGGAATGCCAAACAACCAGGCCACGGGTATTGCTATCTGTGCCACGGTTGCTGAATTGCAATGGATAATGTCGGGCTTAACTTTTCGAACTATCACCCACAGTCGAAGCACTGAATTTAAATAAATAAATACCGTGCGTTTGAAGAGGTTGCAAATTGGACATACAACGGTTTCAATGCCTTCTGCCTTTAAAAGATTTATAAACACGCCGGTCTCGGGGCAGACCACCGTAACGCGGACATTACGCTGTCGCAATTCACGCATCAATAGCAACAGGCTTTTTTCACCGCCATAAATTAGATTGCCGTGTGGTGTTATGAAAATAATATTCATTAAACTAAATTAAGTTGCCTCGCTTGTTTTTCATTGCATAAAAGATAATTGAAATAATCGCTTTTTGTTATTTCGTTAGTTTTTCTAATTCCACCGTTTTCATCTATATTGTAATACAAATAGTTGAGCCCTTTAACTAAGCTTCCAATTTGGTCTCCAAGGTCATCGCTTAATACTTCAATAATAATTGCAGGGCGCATTATTTGTATACATCTACCCAATCCATGCAATACTTCTTTTTCATGCCTTTCTGTATCAATTTTTATTACATCAATATTGCTTATCCCATGTTGGGTGATAAATGTATCAAGGCATATTTTATCAATTATTTCATAAATATCTGTATCTGTGAATGATTCTCTTTTATTATCTGTCAAGTGTGCACGATCTGACGTTTTAAATGATGAACAGTTTATGTGGCCTTTACCATTTACATTAGATGCGGCTATTTTGGTGGCACAAAACATCAAAATTGTTTAACCTGCAATTTTCGGTTAATATTTTATAATTCATACCTAGCGGCTCAAATGCGTGAACTACCACTTGGGGATTAGCAACTTTAGCTGCCAAGCTATATATACCAATGTTGGCACCAACATCAAAAACAACATTCGCAGTCTTACATAATGACAACCATAAACCAAGTGAAATTTTTTCCCACCCCTGATCTAGTCCTTTCCAAAACATGTTGTTTTCCAATGGCAAATCGTGGCTTAATATTTTTATTTGCGTATTGGCAATATTAATTCGTAATATACGGTTTCTTCCAAGTTGTTCACCAAGTGGGATATGTGCTGCAACAACATTCGGCTTTATACCCAAATCACGTATGAAATGCACCAACTGGTTTTTAAATGGCAGCCAGCGGTAAAAAAACCTATAAATTGCACGCAAATGGCTGTAAAACATCATAAGCTGTTTAACTTTATCCCTTCATAAGCTTTGGCCATTTTGATAAAACTAATATAAGCACATTGAACGCACATAACGAAACCGGGAAATCCATCACGCCACCCGCCCCTAATTAAATATCTCTCAATAAAAACGAACAATGGTGTTTTAACCAACATATATGGTTTTATCCCACCACGACGATTCCATTCTGCGACATCGTCTTCTAGAGAAAGATCGGTATATTGATTAATCTTTGCAAGGTGCTCTGAAACTGTACGGTAGGTGTCGTGTGATACCCATCCAGTGGTGATTACACCCGGTTCCCCCGGACAGACAACAAGTTCGTGCACCTTGTTGTCACTAAATCGGCATTCATCCTTTTTAAATAGTCTTACCAGAGGTATTGGTTTCCAAACATGATCCAGATAACGACCCCAGAAACGGGAACGTCTCGTAACTGCGTACGCCGGACAATTGCCTACCCTGCTTTTGACGATATTATTAATTTCCTGTTTTAGTTTTTGATCTACCCGTTCATCAGCATCCAGCATTAACACCCATTCTGTTTTAACATGTTCCAAGCTATATCTACGCTGTGCGGAAAAATTGTCAAACTTTCGTATATATACTTGTGCGCCATGCTGTTTTGCAATATCAACTGTCCGGTCGGTGCTGCCTCCGTCTACAATCACAATATCATCCACCCACCTACAGTTTTCCAATAAGCCGGGCAGGTCCCGCTCTTCATTTTGCACAATGGCAAGTAATGTAATTTTATTATCGTTCACTTGACCGTCCCTATCAAGCCGATATAATTACCCTTTAAATTCTTTCCTTTTCTTATCTTTCTCATAATGGGCAGCGCCATTTCCTTTAGAAATGGGTGGTTGATCCAGTAATTGTCAGTGACTTTTAGGATATTCATGTATTTACTGCACATTTTAGTTAATGTATCTATGCTGAAAGAATGCAAATGTCCTGCCGGTTCAAATTTGTGAAAACATTGCGGGCAAACCGTATGAACTATTTTCCCTTCGTTGGGTACGGTTATTAATACATACTTTTTTGATAACCGAACCATTTCCTTTATGCATTGTTCCACATCCTCAATATGCTCCAATACTTCAACTGCCGAAACGATATCAAATGATTTGCTTGAAATTGAATTTGACAATATATTGCTTTGGACAAAATTGCTTCCGGCAAATCTCTTTTTGCCAAAGCCAATCCGGCTTATGGCGCTATCGGCCCCCACTACAAACTCTATGCCCCATTTTTTGTAAAGGCTGCATAAATAGCCCTCACCACAACCCAGATCCAATGCACTGTCAATATTTTTAGCCCAGCCTATTAAGTACCGGACCATCGCAACTCTTGCCAACTCACCCTGGTCTTCCTCCGGCAGAAAGCGATATAATTCCGATAGGGCTTCATAAAACTTAAGCTGTTTATCCATTGTATTTAACCCAGATATTTTTTAACGCCACAACTTCTTTAATTTCATTTTTCATGATCAGCAACGCAAAACCAGTATATAATAATAGATAAATTATAATTTTAAAACTTAGCCATGGAATGGTTGCAGTTGCTGAGCCCGGTATATATTTGAATACGATCCACGCGATGATGCAAAACAAACCAGCTTTTATTATCGGCTTTATAAATATTAACGTACTGATTTTTAAAAGTTTGGCGGCATTTATAATGGATATGCTGCCGCCGACTATAACTGTCAGTAAAACAGCAATACTGGTGCCTGTTATACCCAACCATTTTGTGCCGGGGTATATCAACAGAACCAGCAATATCAAGTAGGATAATGGCACCAGGCTTATTAAATGATTTTTTCCTAAAGCCGGAAACACATTTGCAGCCGAAGAACTTATCAGTCTTAGCCCGGAAAAAACCAGCAGTATCTGAAATGGCAGGATCATCGGTAGCCATTTTGGGCCAACTATCAAAAGCACCAGATACTTTGCAAATATTATGACAAACATGAATAACGGGGGAATAATAATACCCAATAGTGTAAATATTTTTTTTACCGCTTTTGCTAATTTATCCCTGGCTTCGGCCAGGTCGTTATACATGGGTCCGGTGATTTTAGCAATTACGTTTCCTAAAAAGCTGCTGGGCATCATGGCGTAATTGTAACCGCGTGAATAATATCCCAACTGCTGTGGGCCCAACAATACTGCTACCGTAAAATTATCAAGGTTATTGTATAAATAAACTATAATCGATGAAAGGGTAAAGTGCCCGCCCATGTGAAGCACCTTGCTGTAATTTAAGCCCTTGAGTGTTATTTCCGGCTTCCAATATTCTTTTACATTTATATAATAACCTGCTGTTAAAACAACCGCCGCAAATTGCTGGGCAACTATCAGGCTCCATATACCCCACCCATAGAAGGCCAGGACAGTGGCAATAACTGAATAAGTAGTGGTTGAAATAGCCTCGGCAATGACTTTTTGACGAAACAATAACCGCCTTTGTAGATGGTTGTCAAAGGTGGACACTACGGAATTGATCAATGGATTTAAAGATAACAACCTTATGGCGTTCAGATACTGCTGGTCAATATTCATTTTTTGTGCAATTACATTTGCACCTGCAAAAAGGACCGCTGAAAATAATATTCCTACTGCCAGGTTGACTATGAAAGACATATTGGATGTTGCCGTCAACTCATCATCTTTGGAAAAAATAATACAACGTCCTATGCCAAAATCACGGAATATTTCAAATAATCCATTGATTGCCGCCATTGATGCCACCACCCCAAACATAAGGGGGTCTAGTTTTCTCATCAAAAATATGCTGGCTATAAAACCAACAAAAGAGATATACGCGTTTCCGCCAATAAGCCAAGTGCTGGAATTAAGTATTTTTTGGTTGTTAAAAGACATTTGTCTTTATTTTTCTCCGGTTAACATTATTGCATACCCAAATAAATTATCAAAACGGCTTGCTTTTAATTCCAGTATAGGCGTGATTAATGTCTCACGGCACTCATTAAAATTTATTTGTTTAACATCCTGGTGCGTTTTCAAATGTTCCCGTTTTCTAAGTTTTCTTATATATCTTGTCAGCCTGGGGAAATATTGATTTGCGGCACCTCTAACCAACGAACCAAATTTAAACCTTTCTTTTGCCTCTTTATAGTTTAAACCGACCGCGTACACATTCGCAAAACCAACACTTTGTGCTAAGCCGACCAGTTCTTTTTTGCTAAAAGGGAATTCTTTTTCCAAACTGCCGCCGGAAAAGGCTGAGATATTCATCAATACGTTATATCGCAAACATGCCGCGTTGGGCACGATAAAAAAAACAACGCCCTTGGTTTTAAGGACTTTGTAATGTGACTCAATTATCCGCTTTCTATTGACACCCGTAAAGTGCTCACCGGTTCCTAACGATAACGCAATATCATAATTATTCCAAAGTGCTTCAGGCAAGGCCAATGCATCAGCGTATACGAATTTTCCTTTACACCCTATATATGAAAATAAGTTTCCGGCTAGTTCAAGCGCTTTTTTATTGTTATCTACCAACGTAACATTTACACCCATCAACGCTAATAACGCACTTACCTTACCCATACCGGAACCAATTTCAATAGATCTGAGATTATTGAAGTTGCCATGTTTCCTTCGAATGGCATTTTCAATATAACACCATTGCTGCGACCTTTTTATACGCAGTAATGATGCGGCAAATGTTTCATAATTTGCATCATATACATAATCCCAATTATATTGTTCTTCACTTTTCATTATTTATACATTTTAAAATACATTATATGCGTTGATCTTCATGCTTTTTTTAGGTTATGTTATCGGATTTTTATCTGCTTTCCATAATCCCTTTGCTCAAATATCGCGCACCTCAAACAAACCCGCCCCCGGTTACTCAATACCGTCTACTGGCTACCGGATACTGACACATTCCTGCTGTTGCTTTTAATAACCCCTTGTCTTTTTTAACTTTACCATTGTTCTCTTGTTCAAATAGCCCCCTATCACCCTCCGATAGCTGGCTATTACTCCCCGATAGCTGGCTATTACTCCCCAATAGCTGGCTTTTACTCTCCAATAGCTGGCTATTACTCCCCAATAGCTGGCTATTACTCCCCGATAGCTGGCTATTGCCCTTCAATAGGACCCGTTCTCTCTCTGATCGGGCCCGGACCATTTGCCACAAAGACACTAAGACACAAAGACAATTTAGTTGATAGTTTTTAGTTATTCAGTAAATATCTGTGTGCATCCGTATAGATCCGTGTGTATCTGTGTTCCATGGTGCCCGGTATCCCATGCTCACACATTCAACCTGCCAGGCAAACCGGCTTTCTCAGTGTGACATGCTGACATCTTTTAGTTATTCAGAAAAGATCCGTATGCATCCTATATATCCGTGTGAATCCGCGTTCTATTGGTCCACCCGCCCCCGTAACCCCACACAAAAAAAATCCGTGTGAATCCTGCCCAATCAGTTGAATCCGTGTTCTATTGGTCCTTCTTCCCGTACACCCCCAGCGCAATGGCCGCCAGCAAAAACACTACGGTCATCTGTACCCAGGAGCTCGGCACCGTTCCCATGATATGCGGTACAGCGCCCAGTTTCATCAGGATCCCCGCCAGCAGGCTCAACCCCGCCAGGATCAGCATGGATAACATGGTCTTTTTCATCTGACTACCTCCCTTAAGACAGTTAACAGTTGTTCCGTTTACAGTTCAGCGTTTATGTTTTTACCTTCGGTTTCACAATTCACGATTCACACTTCACACCCTGCCGTTGCCTTGCCCCTTGCCGTGCCCCTCAAACCTATTTGTCCGCTGTTTCCAGCAGCTTCAAGTCATGGGGGCCGTTGAGCACTAGTTTTTTTCTGGCCGTCGTCAGTCGGAACAGCTCCTGCTGCCTGGCTGTCATGGCGCTGTTATACTTGGCTTCTATCAAAAGGCCCTTATCGGTTACGAAATCCAGCTCGATGCCGTCCTGGTAAACATAGCGCGGCCCCAGATGCTTGATCTTAAGATAGATGTAATTTTCAAACAGGCTTCCCAGATCGCGAAATCCGGTGAACTGGCTCCTTATTCCCAGATCGGCCGCGTAGATCTTTTTGGGGGCCAGCAATCGGGCATTGGTCTTTCCCTGGCGGGGAACCAAATGGATCAGATAGCTGTCGGCAAACAGCTCCAGGTAGCGTCCGGCGGTGTCCGGCGATACCGACAGGATGTTGGCCAGCTTGTTGATGCTGAATGCTTTGCCCGACCGTTCCATCAGCAGCAGAAAAAAATCCTTCAGCTGCTGCAGCGCCTTGATTCCGTGCAGGGCGGCAATATCCTTGTGGATGATGTCATCGGCCAGTTCCCTTAAGTAGGCCGGCTCCCGGCGCAACACATACTCCGGAATGCCGCCGGTGGCCAAGTATTGCTCAAAGTGTTTTTCGGTAAGATGCCGGTCCGCCTTGGATATGGTGAGGTTGGAGAATTTTAAGTATTCGCCAAAGTCCAGGGGCATTACCTCCACCAACCGGTGCCGCCCCACCAAGTGTGATTTTTTGCTTTTTAAAAGCGAGGCGCTGGATGACGAGGCGAAGACCTTGGCCCTCTGGCTGTCGTAAACATTTTTAAGCTGCTGCTCGTACCCGGGCAGATAGGTCACTTCGTCCAGGAACAGATATACCTTTTCCCGGTGGCTTAAGCCGTGGATCTTGCGGTAAGCCTCTATTATTTCGGGCAGGCTGCTCTTGGCCAGCAGATAATCATCCAGGCTTACGTAAAAAATACGCCGGGGTTCGGCCAGGCCCTTCTTTATCATCCGGTCTATCAGCAGGTGCATCAGGGTGGTCTTTCCGATACGGCGCAAGCCGGTCAGCATCACAATATCCCGGCTGTCCAGGGATGCTTCCATCGCCTCCAAATACCCGGCCCGCTGGTGAAGGCTTTCCAGCTGCCAGCCCGGCTCCCACCAGGGATTGTAACGGTACAGGATTTGCTCCATGGGGGTTTCCTTTTTAAAACATTATACGACACCATCGTATAATTTGTCAATAAGTTATCCGATGACATCGGATAACTATTTCCAGGGTCAGCGGCCGGCCTTCTCAGTGTGACAGGCTTTGAACTGCATCCCGGTCCCCGCCTTCAGCAATTTTGCCCGGGCAGAAACGGGCGTATAAAATTCATTGCGGAGCTTGGCTCCCCGCCCCGGTCAAGGAATTTAGTCCGGGGTTATCATTCCTGCCGGAAATTGCTGGGCGGTTAAGGCTCTTTTGTTACTTTTCTGGCCTACAGAAAAGTAAAGCAAGGTCGCTTGGTTCCCGGTATGGTGTTTGTTGCCCGGCACCGCAGGTGACTATATTCACACATTCAACCCGCCAGGCAAGCCGGCCTTCTCAGTGTGACAGGCTTTAAACTGTAAACTCGTACTGGCTTTAAACTTTAAACTTTAAACTGTTTGTTCCCACTTCCAGGCGCTGGACATCATCTCCTCCAGCCCGTGCCGGATCTCCCAGCCCAGCACTTCCCTGGCCTTCCGGTTGTCGGCATAGATGGCCGGCAGGTCGCCGGGCCGCCGCGGCCCGATCTTATAGTTCAGCTTGATCCCGTTGGCCCGCTCGAAGGCCTTCAGCAGTTCCAGCACCGTGGTGCCGGCGCCCGACCCCAGGTTGAAGAATTCATGGCGCCGGTCGGGCATTTTGTTCTTGATGTAGGACAGGGCGTCCACGTGGGCCCGGGCGATGTCCATCACGTGGATGTAGTCCCGGATGCAGCTGCCGTCCCGGGTGGGATAGTCGGAGCCGTGGACGGCCAGCCCCGGCAGGCGCCCGGCGGCGAAGCGGGTGATGTTGGGCACCAGGTTGTCCGGCCGGCCGGCGGGGTTCTCGCCGATCAGCCCGGAAAGGTGGGCCCCGGCCGGGTTGAAGTAGCGCAAAGAGACGAACCGCCCGGGGTAGCTGGCGGCCAGGTCCGAGATCATCTGCTCGCCCATCAGCTTGGTCCGGGCGTAGGGGCACTCCGGCTCCCCCAGGGGGGTCTGCTCGGTGGCCGGCAGTTCTTCCACCCGGCCGTAGACCGTGCAGGAGGAGGAGAACACCAGCTGTCTGACCCCCTGCTTTTCCATGGCCCCCAGCACCGACAGCAGCGAGCCGTTGTTGTTGGCAAAATACAGCAGGGGATGGGCCACCGATTCGCCCACCGCCTTGTAGGCCGCAAAATGGATCACCGCCTCGATGTCCGGATTTTCGGCGAAGATCCGCTGGGCGGCCGCCGGGTCCTTGAGGTCGGCCCGGTAATTTTTGACCTCTGTCCCGGTGATCTTCTTGATGCCCTCCAGGGCCGAGCCGTCCGAACGGGAAAGGTCGTCGGCCGAGACCACCTGGTATCCCCGCTCCAGCAGGCTGACCAGCGTATGCGAGCCTATGTATCCGCATCCCCCGGTGACCAGTACTTTACTCATGGCTGATATGAATGGTTGATAATGAAGATTAAAGACCTATTGTCGGTACCCGGTCTTTGGTTCCCCGCCTTCAGCAATTTTGCCCAGGCAGAAACGGGCGTATAAAATTCATTGCGGAGCTTGGCTCCCCGCCCCGGTCAAGGAATTTAGTCCGGGGATATCATTCCTGCCGGAAATTGCTGGGCGGTTAAGGCTTCCTTCGTTTGCTGTGCATGGGTCCTGCTCAGGACATGCTTTTGTTACTTTTCTGGCCTACAGAAAAGTAAATTAAGGACCGGCCGCCTGGTTACCATTCTGCCTCTGATCGGGTCCGTTCACCGCAAAGACGCAAAGGCCGCAAAGGCTACTCACTTACTTGCTTTGCTTTCATCTCCCCTAATAAGGGGAGGATAGGAGGGGTGTCTTGCCCCTATCAAGGGGAGAGACAGTGGGGTGTCCCCCGTCCCCGGTTACTGTCTACTGACACCTGTATACCGGCCTTTGTTCTTTCAACTTGTAACTTTCAGCTTTGAACTGCATCCCCGACCCCGGTCCTGGTTCCCCGCCTTCAGCAATTTTGCCCGGACGAACAGGGGCGTGAAAAATTCATTGCAGAGCTCATCTCCCCGCCCCGGTCAAGGAATTTAGGCCCTGGCCATCATGGCTTCCGAAATTGCTGGGCGGTTAAGGCTCTTTTGTTACTTTTCTGGCCTACAGAAAAGTAAATTAAGGACCGGCCGCCGGTCTGCAGCCGCCGGGCAGAGCTGCAGCGACGAGCTTTTTTCTTTTTGGTTCTTTTTCATTTTGGCGGCACAAAAAAGAAAAAGAACAACCAATAACGCACCCTGTCCCTACACGGTTATTTTACTTTGAACTTTAAACTTAATGCCGGATACTGCATACCGAATACTGTATACTTCAAATTGCCTTACTTCTTGCTCTCCACTTCCGCCTTCAGTTTCTCGATCAGCTCCTCGATGCTCATCTGCCCGATGTCCCCCTGGCCGTGCTTCCGCAGCGAGACCCTCCCGGTCTCCATCTCCCGGCCGCCCACCACCGCCATGTAGGGGATCTTCTCCATCTCGGCGTCCCGGATCTTGGCCCCCACCTTCTCCGACCCCAGGAACATCTTGACCCGGAATCCGGCTCCCTGTACGCTGTCCGCTAAACGCCTGGCATATTCCCCTTGGGCATCGGTGATGTTCATCACCGCCAGCTGGACCGGCGCCAGCCACAGCGGGAAGTTCCCGGCGTAGTGCTCGATCAGGATCCCGAAGAAGCGCTCCAGCGACCCCAGCAGGGCCCGGTGCACCATGTAGGGCCGGTGCTCCCTGCCGTCCTCGCCGATGTAGGTCATGTCGAAGCCCACCGGCATGTTGAAGTCGAACTGGATGGTGGTGCACTGCCACAGCCGCCCCAGGGAGTCCCGGATCTTGATGTCTATCTTGGGCCCGTAGAACACCGCCTCGCCCTCCATCCTTTCATAGTCGATGTGGCGGGCCTGGAGCGCTTTGACCAGCGATTCCTCGCCCTTGACCCACATCTCGTCCGAGCCGGCGTACTTGTCCGGATTTTTGGGGTCCCGCACCGACAGCTCTATCTTGACGTCCTTAAAGCCGAAATCGGCCATGATCGACAGCGAGAAGTCCAGCACCCGCAGTATCTCGTCGTCCATCTGGGCCGGGGTGCAGATGATGTGGGCGTCGTCCTGGGTGAAGCCCCGCACCCGGAACAGCCCGGTCAGGGTCCCGCTCCGTTCGTAGCGATAGACGGTACCCAGCTCGGCCCAGCGCAGCGGCAGGTCCCGGTAGGAGTAGTGCCCGGCCTTGTAGATCAGGATCTGCATCGGGCAGTTGACCGGTTTCAGGTAATAGTCGGTGCCGTCGATGTCCAGCGGGGAGTACATGTTCTCCTTGTAGAACTTTAAATGGCCCGAGGTCTGCCACACCCATTCCTTGCCGATATGCGGGGTGTAGACGATGTCGTAGCCCCCGGCGAAGTGCCGCTGGCGCCAGTGGTCCTCCACGATGGACCGCATCCTGGCCCCCTTGGGATGCCAGCACACCAGCCCGGCCCCGGCCTCCTCGTGCAGCGAGAACAGG
The DNA here is from genome assembly GCA_001777915.1 of Candidatus Edwardsbacteria bacterium RifOxyA12_full_54_48. Classification (NCBI taxonomy): domain Bacteria; phylum Candidatus Edwardsiibacteriota; species Candidatus Edwardsbacteria bacterium RifOxyA12_full_54_48. Next base: position 27,983 of record MFFN01000004.1, read on the forward strand.
TCCATCTCCTTGCCCAGCTTGCGGTGGTCCCGCTTTTTGATCTCCTCCAGCTTCTGGAGGTGGGCCTCCAGCTGCTCCTTCTTGTCGAAGGCGGTGCCGTAGATCCGCTGCAGCATCTTGCGCTTCTCGTCCCCCCGCCAGTAGGCCCCGGCCACCGACAGCAGCTTGTAGCAGCGCAGCCGCCCGGTGGACGGCAGGTGGGGCCCCCGGCACAGGTCGGCGAACTGGCCCTGGCGGTAGAGGGATATCTTCTGGCCCTCCGGCAGGTCGTTGATCAGCTCTACTTTATAGCTTTCCCCTTTAGACTTGAAGAACTCCAGCGCCTCGGCCCGCGACAGTTCCTGCCTGGTGATCGGCAGGTCGCGCTTTACGATCTCGGCCATCTGGGCCTCTATCCTGGCCAGGTCCTCCGGGGCAAAGGGGGTATCCCGGTCGAAATCGTAGTAGAAGCCGTCCTCGATGGAGGGGCCGATGGCCACCTTGACCCCGGGATACAGCTCGGTGACGGCCTGGGCCATCAGATGGCTGGCCGAATGGCGGTATATGTCCCTGCCCTCCGGGGAATCGAAGGTCAGGGCGGTGAAGGCGGCGTCATGGTCGATGGCGGTGCCCAGGTCCACGGGCTTACCGTCTATTGTGGCCGCCAGCGAAGCTTTGGCCAGTCCGCTGCCGATGGATCTTACCACCTCGGCGGCGCTGATCCCTTTGGGGTACTCCCTGACGCTGCCGTCCGGCAGGGTGATCTTGATGCTGTTGCTGTCCATGTTGGTTCCCTTTTTCTCTGGTGATAATGCATGTTTTTTAACATTTTATAATACCATTATATGCGGCTTAATGTCAATATATTTTAACAGGTTACGTGGGTTTATAATCGGCAGATCAATGCCGCCGGACCCGGATCATTTTCCGTCCTCTTTCCTCACACTAAGACACAGAGACTTTATTCTTTAAACTTTATACTGAGCACTGTCTCCTGTGTACTGTCTACTTAAAGAAGACTTTCTACTTTACAAACTTTCAACTTTTAACTATGTCACCACTTCGAAAGTTTGGTTTTTGCCAACCTCAGTGCAGGCTCTGAGATCTCTTCCCGCCCGACAAGCTGAACGGGCGACAACCTTCGATATTTGAAATTCTGCATTTCATGCCCACACATTCAACCTGTCAGGCAAGCCAGTCTTCTCAGTGTGACAGCCTCGGATCATTACAGTCATTGCGAGCAGGCCTTCGTTTATTCTGACGAAGCAATCCCATATTTTGTCACCCTGAGGTATCTCCCCGCCCGCCTAGCTGAACGGGTGACGATACTCATACATTCCGCTTTCGCTTCCATGTTTGGCTTCCACGAGCGCCAAAGCTTTAGCGGAAGCAATCCCCTATATTGTCATCCCGGGGCACCATTCAATTTCTAAATTCTAATATCGAAATCCTAAACAATATCAAATACCAAAGGATAAAACACTAAACCGTCACGAGTTTTGGATCTGGTGCTTAGTGCTTGTTTAGTGTTTAGTAATTCGTATTAAGTAATTACCGCTGCTGCTGCTTCCCGCCCGATCCGTATGCATCCGTACCGATCCGTGTTAATCTGTGTGCTATTGGTCCCCACTCACACATTCAACCTGTCAGGCAAGCCGGCCTTCTCAGTGTGACAGGCTTTCAGCTTTTCTCTTTAAGCTGCGTCCCAGTCCCCGGGGTCTTGGTACCCCGCCTTCAGCAATTTTGCCCGGGCGAACAGGGGCGTATAAAATTCATTGCGGAGCTTGGCTCCCCGCCCCGGTCAAGGAATTTAGACCCTGGCCTTCATGGCTTCCGAAATTGCTGGGCGGTCAAGGCTCTTTTGTTACTTTTCTGGCCCACAGAAAAGTAAATTAAGGTCCGGTCGGCTGGTTTCCGTTTCCCATTAAATGACATCCTTTGCCCGGCCTTTCAGGTGACTATGCCCACACATTCAACCTGTCAGGCCAGCCGGCCTTCTCAGTGTGACATGCCGTTAACTTTGGTTATCCAGTAAAGATCCGTATGCATCCAATAGATCCGTGTGAATCCCCGCCATTAGCAAGTGGTCCATATAAGCGGGCAAGCGCGTTCTATTGGTCCCCCGTCCGCTTGACTTTTCCCCCTTTATGGGTTATCTTTATCATGTCTTCACGTTTCGAACTTTAAACTTTAAACTGTAAACTTAAAAAGGGGGGGGCGACAGGTTTCGACGGATCAAGATAGATCAAAGTGGCATGTCGAGAAGGTCAGAGGGCTCGTTAAAATACTGGCAAGCCATCTAAATGGCAACTATAATTACGCTTTAGCAGCTTAATTTTAAGCGCTATGTCGCTGTAGGTCTCCGCCCATCGGGCCTGCAAACGACATCGTAAAGAAGGGCTGGTTCCGGGTGATGTCCCGACATTCGGAACGAGATCTCAGGGGCTGCTCCGACCAGGACCGTGTTTATGCGGGCCTTTAGGAAAAGACAAAACATAAACTAAACATGTAGAGGCTTCGGTTGTTCTTTTTTCGGACGTGGGTTCGATTCCCACCGCCTCCACCATTATTCCTCCCTGCTGGACGATAGTCCGCCGAAGTTTTGACGCAGGCGGGCACCATATCCGCTCCAGAGCTTGGCAGTAGTCCGCCGCCCTGTCCGCCGAAGCAAAAGCGCAGGAGGAAGGCGGGCACCATTCCAAAGTGTAGAGCTAGGCAGAAGCCCCGATAGCAGAAGCGTATCGGGGCTTCCTATTACACCCCGGCGTTTTCCCTGATCCGCCACAGGCGGATATGTGGGGTCCGGGGGCTTTGACGGCTTGGCACCAGGGACTATGCATTTCTCCGGCAAATACAACTTGACCGCTGATGCCAAAATCATGATATGTGACGTTAGTTCCAAAGCCCCCGGCGCTTCTTTGGTTCTTTCTTGGCGCCAAGAAAGAACAGGGACAGTTGAAATGCTTTCTTCTAAAAGTACCCGGTAAGAAACGCAGTTTGGCATCAAGCTCCAGAGCGCGGCAGAAGCCCCGATAGCATGACCTATCGGGGCTTTAATAATTTCTATTCTTGGTTATCACCTTTACTTGGCTGGCGAAGTATGAGCCGGACAAGCTGAACGGGCGGCAACCTTAGATATTCTAAATTCTGCATTCCACGCTCACACATTCAACCTGTCGGGCAATCCGACCTTCTCCGTGTGACAGGCTTTCCACTTTTCGCTTTCTGCTTTCAGCTTTAAGCTGGGTAGCGTCCCATTGTTCCCCGTTCTCTCCCGGCGCAGGTCCTTCATTTGTCAAAACTGATGGTCTTTTCAGGATGACGCGCCTTTTATGCTTTGAGCTTTCCGCTTTCCGCTTTTCGCTCAAAGTCCCCGTCCTTCCCCCGCTGACCCCTGCCCGGCCAGGCAACGCTACTGGGTCATCTGCTTGGCAAAGGCGGTGATGGTGGGTTTGAGGTCGATGTCGCTTACCGGGTATTCGAAGATCTTCTGCAGGTACGGTTTCATCTTCTGGTGGGCCTCGCCGAACCCCTGCGACGACTCCCGGGCGTCCCACCGCCACTTGTCGGCCAGGTCCACCTTGCGGTCGTATTCCCTGGCCCCGTTGGCCTGCTCCTCGCAGTCCAAAAACTCGGTGCCGAAGACAAAGCCCGCCTTCTTGGCCTTGCTCAGCAGGTCTATGAAGTCGGTGTTGAACCGCCGCAGCTTCTTCGAGGAGGGCGGGTACACCAGGATGGCCTGCTTGCGCAGCGTTTCGATGTTGGCCGAGAACTTGTCGAAATCGGCCGGCAGGTAGTTGTTGAAGTTGTTGGCCAGCTCGGCATACTGCACCACCAGCGGCCGCATGGCGCGGAGATACTCCTGGTCGCGGGGGGCCGGCCCGCAGCCGGCCGCTGAGAGGACGGCCGAAAAACATGCCGCGGCAATGATGAAATATCGCATTTTTACCTCCCGGTTAAATAATATCTATTTCCCTCTCCTAATGCTTTAGGGGAGGGTAGGGTGGGGTCCGTTCCCTGTCCGTTTTTCGATCCACCACCGAGCACACAGAGACGATTTAGTTAACAGTTATTTATTGGTTAATCCATAAAGATCAGCGGGTATCAGCGTCCCGTCCGCCCCCGTCCTAAATCACACAAATCTAACCACACTTTCCCCCCGATACCCCTGTCACCTGGTCCCCGTAATCTGATCCCTGTAATCCGATCTCACTCCTCCCGCCTCCGCTGGATGATCCTGGCCGGCAGGTCCCTCTCGATCCGGCCGTTGTCCAGCATCAGCACCCGGTAGGGCATCTTCTTCACCAGCTCCTGCTCGTGGGTGGCCATCAGCACCGCCGTCCCCCTGGCGTTGATGTCCTTCAGTATCTGGATGATCTCCAGGGTCCCCTGGGGATCCACGTTCCCGGTGGGCTCGTCGGCCAGCAGGATGAAGGGGTCGTTGACCAGGGCCCGGGCGATGGCCACCTTCTGCTGCTCTCCGCCCGACATCTGGTGCGGCAGGGAGTGCCGCTTGTGCGACAGCCCCACCTGGTTGAGGGCCGCCATGGATTTCTTGTGGACCATCCCGTGGGAGGCCCCGGTCACCTCCAGGGCGAAGGCCACGTTCTCGTAGACCGTCCGCTCCGGCAGCAGCTTGAAATCCTGGAAGATCACCCCCAGCTTCCGCCTCAGCTGGGGTATCTGCCGGCGTTTGATGCAGTCCGAGGCGAAACCGGCCACCTTGATCACCCCCCGGTCGGGAAACTCCTCCATCATCAACAGGCGCAGGATGGTGCTCTTGCCGGAGCCCGAGGGCCCGATCAGGAAGACGAACTCCCCCTTGTCGATGGTGAAGTTGATCTCGGCCAGCGCCTGCCAGCTGTTCTGGAAGGTCTTGGATACGTGCAATAATTCTATCATGCTCTCATTAATTTATTTTATCTTTTTGTTCTTCCCGCCAGCCGGGCCGCCAGCAGCACCGCTTTGACCATCGGCTCCGGGTCGGCCTGGTTCTTCCAGGCGATATCCCCGGCCGTCCCGTGGTCCGGCGAGGTCCGGATGAACGGCAGGCCCAGGGTGATGTTGGTGGCCCCGCCCAGGACCTTCAGGGGCAGCAGCCCCTGGTCGTGATACATGGCCAGCAGGGCGTCGACCTTCCCCTCCTGGCACCATCTGAACCCGGCCTCGGCCGACACCGGCCCGGCGGCATCGATGCCCGCCTTCGCCGCCCGGGCCACCGCCGGGGAGATGACGGCCATCTCCTCCCGGCCCAGCAGGCCCTGCTCACCGGCATGGGGATTGAGCCCCAGCACCGCGATCCGGGGCCTTTTGATGCCCCACATTTTTTTCAGGGCGGCGTCGGTCAGTGACAATTTATCCATTATCAACTGTCTGGTGATCAGTCCGGGAACCCTGGCCAGCGGCTGGTGGATGGTGGCCAGGGTCACCCTGAGCTTTCCGGCGGCGAACATCATGGCGCAGGGGCCCGAGCCGCACAGCTGGGCCAGCAGTTCGGTGTGGGCGGTCTGTTCATAGCCCGCCAGAGACAGGGCTTTCTTGGAGATGGGGGCGGTGGCCATCCCGGAGACGGCGTTGTCCAGGGCCATCACCGCGGCGGAGATGATTGATTCGGCCGCCATCCTCCCGGTCTGGGCGCTCTCCCGGCCCGGCCCGATGTTGAACCTGGGGCAGTAGATGTCGTGCACCGGGACATCTGTGAGCTTCAGCCCGAAGACCCCGGCAAATTCCTGCCACAGGTCCCTCGGGCCCACCAGCACCGGCTGGCAGGCCCGTCTGACCCGGCTGTCCAGGGCCGCTTTCAGGGCCACCTCCGGGCCGATCCCGGACGGGTCCCCCATGGTTATGGCTATTCTGGGTTTCATGCTTATCTATATTTTCCTTCTCACACTATGACACAAAGTTTTTCATTCGCGGGTCATTCCCGGCCCGATCGGGGATCCACGCCTTTTATAAATATTTTCCCTCTATCTCTCATATACCTTTCCCACCTTTCAAACATCGCCCGACAGCCTGAATAACCTCTCAAACTATTCGAACATTGCCCGGCACAATATCAGACTCCTCAAACCTTTTCCCCCATCTTTCAACCGCTGCCCGGCACAATGTCCGGCTACTCAAACGTTTCTTCCGGGCCGTTGCTTTTATTTGTTTCCTCCTCCATGGTCTGGTCCACCATCTCATCGAACCCCTCCCCGGCCTCGTCCCCCAGCTCTTTTCCCATTTTTTTGGCCCACCTGGCCACCGCCGAGGGATCGTTCTCGTCCAGCCCGGTGATGCAGGAGGGGTCGGCCAGCTTCTCCATCCGCCTTTCCTCTGACTGCGGGGTCCGGAAGCGGGACATCATCCGCTCCAGCTTGTCGCTGCCGCAGTTGGGGCACTTGGGCCGGCCGTAGCTGGAGGGATTCAGTATCAGCAGGCTGAAGCTCTTTTTACAATCGAGACACTGGTATTCGTATATCGGCATATTTCACTTTTCCTTTGGCCGGGAGCTTTCCCATTTTTCCACGATCTGGGAGATGATCTTGTTCTTGGTCAAAAAGCCCCTTCGCTCCTGTTCATCATTGATGTTCCGGGCCTTGGCCTGCACTTCGTTGTAGGCCAGTTCCAGATATTTCCCGGATTCCTCAGGCTTGCCCATCCGCTCCAATATCAGGCAGTGGGTGAAATAGCTGTTCTCCTTATAGACCTCAAAAAGCTCCTGCTTGGCTATCATTTCTATGGCCCGGTCGGAATGTTCAAAGGCCTGGTCCATTTCCCCGATATCGTAATAAATGTCGGCCAGCGAGGAGTAGAGCGTGACCATCTGGCTGTGGTTGCCCGAGTCATTGATGACCTTCAGGGCCTCCTGGCCCACGGCCTTGGCCCCCGGATAATCATTCAGGTTCTGGAGGTATCCTATCTTTTGGGTCAAAAAGTGCCCGTAGTAGCTGCGGCTGTTTATTCTCAGGCCTATCTCCAGCGCCCGGTCGATGTACTCCACCGCCCGGCGGTAGTCGTCGGTGATGGCATACAGCGTGGCCAGGTTGCCCAGCTTCCGCATCTGCCCGTCCTGGTTGCCGGTGGCGGTGTCTATCCTCAGGGCCTTTTCGAAATAGACCATGGCCTGGTCGTGCTTTCCCATCGAGCCCAGCATCACCGCTATGTTGTTCAGCTTGGATGCCTGGCCGGTCAGGTTGCCCAGCATCTCGTCCAGCTTGATTCCCTGGCTGTAATGCTCCATGGCCTTGGAGTAATCTGCCCGGCGGAACATGATGGCCCCCAGGTTATTGTGCAGGGTGCTCTGCTTGGCCAGGTCGCCGATGCGGCGGCAGATGGCCAGGGCCGCCAGATAGTTCTCCTGCGCTTTTTCCATTTCGTCGGTGGCCAGCAGCACGTTGGCGGTATTGGTCAGCACCCCCGCCATGGAGCGGTCCTCGCGTTCGGTCTCGAATATCAGCCGGGCCTGATCCAGGCGTGTCAGCGCCTCCTGAAAAAGTCCCATCTTCCATTGTATCAGCCCCGAATTGGCCAGGGAATTGCCCCAGCCGATCCGGTCGCCCCGGGACCGGTAGATCCCGGAGGCCAGTTCCCTGAATTCCAGCGCTTTTGGGTAGTTGGAAAGGCTTTGGTAGGCCTGCGACAGCTGCCCGTAGATCTCGGCCATTTTTGTATCATCCCTGTCCTGCCGGCACAGCTGCAGGGCCTCTTCGGAAAGCTCCAGCGCCCGGGCGTATTCACCGGAGAAGATGCAGACCTGTGAATTGTAGAGCCGGTCGCTGATGCCGTAGCGGGGGTGGTTCCGGGCCAGGGCGGAAATTTTGCCGGCGATCTCCCGGCTGCGGGCCCGGTCCCCGGCCACGTCGCATACCTCCCACTGCCTCTGCCAGATGACAAAGGGGATCGAGGCGGAGAGCTCTTCGGCGGTCCCCGATCCCCCCCGGTTGGTTTTTATCCAGTTCACTGCTCCGCTTCTCATCGGGTTTCCGCTGATCGGTTATTGCGGTTCGGCATCATCGGTCCGGCTCTTTCATCGCCATGACATATTCGATCATAGGTCGGCTTGTCCTGCTCGGCTCTTCTCCAGTTCCCCCCACTCCCGGATGATGGTCTGATTGGATTTATTATTATTATAGAATTTCTCCAGTTCCCGGGGGTCATTTATGTCCCGGGCCTTTTTTTGCACCTCCTGATACGCCATTTTCAGAAATTCCCGGGACTGCTGTCGGTTGCCCATCTTCCCCAGGATCAGGTGCCGCCGGTAGTACATCTTCTCCAGGGCCACCTCGAAGGTGGAATGCTTGGTTATCAATTCCATCGCCTGGTCGGAATACTCCAGGGCCTTGGCCGGCTGGCCCATGGCGTCGTAAAGATCGGCCATGTTGGACAGCCCCATGCTCAGTACCGAATTGCTGTCGATCTCCCGGGCCAGGGCGATGCCCTCCAGCCCGTAGGCGACCGCTTCCTGATATTTCTTCATCCAAATGCACAGCAGGACATTTCTGATCAGTGCGTGGGCCAGATAGCCCTTGGAATTTATCTGCCGGCTCAGGTCGACCGACCTCTGGCTGCAGTCGAAGGATTTTTGGAAATCCTCCTTCATGGCCCACAGGTCGGCGATGTTGTTCAGCTTGGAGATCTGCCCGTTGAGGTTGCCGGTCGAGACATCTATTTCCAGCGCCCTTTTCATGTATTCCAGCGATTGGTCATAATCGCCCAGGGTCCCCTGGAGCACCCCGATATTGTTCAGTTTTGTCGCCTGGGAGGTGATATCCCCAATGGTCCGGTCGATCTTCAGACCTTCTTGAAGCCTAACCAGGGCCTCCTGATACCGGCCCTTTCTTATCAATATGGCCCCCAAATTGTTCAAAATGTTGCTCTGCTTTTGGATATCACCCAATTGCCGGGCCTGGACCAGGGCTTCCTGGTAAAGATCATAGGCTTGGTCCGCTTGGTCTGTACGCAACATGGCCCCGGCCACATTGGCTTTATTGGTGGCCATCTTCCGGATATCGTTGAATTTTTGGTAAACGGACATGGCCTGGCGGTAAAAGTCCATAGCCTTTTGGTTATCTCCCATCCGCCAGTAGGCCAGCCCGATATCTCCTTTGACATCGCCCGCTCTCACTTCCATCCCCAACGATTGGTAGATGGCCAGGGCCTCCAGCCGGTGCTCGATGGCCTTGGGGTAATCGGACAGATTGTAGCAGGCCTCGCCCATCAGGCTGTACATCAGGGCGGTTTTTTCCCGCTCCCCATTTTCCATTGCCAGTTCCAATCCCTTCCGGGATAATTCCAGCGATTCAGGGTATCGGGCCTGGTATTTGGCTATGACGCATCGATAATGCCAGGCGTCTATCTGGTAGGCTGGGTTTTTCTCGGACAGCCGGTCCACCCGCCGGGATATCTCTTCGGATATTCTCCGGTTGGCTATTATATCGCAGACCTCCCACTGCCGCTGCCAGACGGCAAAGGGAAGGCCCTGCTCCAGGCGGCCTCCGGCCCCGGCCTCCCTGATGTTTCTTATGATCCAGTCGCCGAGTCTGCTCATTTGGCCAGGATCATTTTTACCGCGATAGCCAGCAGGAACACCCCGAATGAGCGCTGCAGCCAGACCCCGGAGATCTTCTCGGCCAGCACCGCCCCCAGCAGCCCGCCGAAGAAAAAGCACACCGCCATCACCGCCGCCGCCCTGACATCGACATGCCCGGCCGAATAATAACGCCAGGCCGCCAGCAGCCCTATGGGAAGCAGCAAAGTGGCCAGCGAGGTGCCCTGGGCCTGGTGCTGGGAAAATTTGAACAATATCACCAGCGCCGGCACGATCACCACCGCCCCGCCGATGCCGAACAGTCCGCTGACCGTCCCGGCCAGGGCCCCCAATAACGCATATCCCAGCCAAACCATCTAGCTATCCTCCATTATTTTTTTAAAAGCCCGGGGGAAATGATCGATGATGTCCCCGGCCAGCAGGCAGTATTCTGTCTTGTCTGCGGCCGCCAGGTCCCCGGCCAGGCCGTGCAGGTAGACCCCCAGCACCGCCGCCCTTTCTGCCGACAGCCCCTGGGCCAGCAGCCCGCCGATCAGCCCGGCCAGCACATCCCCCGACCCGGCGGTGGCCATGCCGCTGTTGCCGGTGGAGTTGATCCAGGCCCTCCCCTCCGGCCGGGCGGTGACGGTGGGGGCCCCCTTCAGCACTACTGTCTGGTTGAACCTCCTGGCCGCCTCCAGGGCGTATTTGAGAGGCTGGCGCTTTATCGGGGAGATGTCGGTTTTCAACAGCCGCGACAATTCCCCGTAGTGGGGGGTCAGGACCAGGTTTGCGGCGGACCCCAGCAGCTCCGGCCGGGCGGCCAGGGCGTTCAGCCCGTCGGCGTCCAATACTGCCGGGATCTTGATGGACTTGACCGCTGTCCGCACCAGTTCCGCGGTCTCGGGATGGCCGGACAGGCCGGGGCCGATGACCATCGAGTCGGCCTGTCCGGCCAGCTTGATGATCCTTTCCCCGGCCGCCAGCGACAGGGTCCGGTTTCTGGTCTCCGGCAGCGGCTTGGTGATGACCTCGGTCAGCTTGGCCTCCATGATATCGTTCAGGCTCTCTGGGATCCCCAGGCAGACCAGCCCGGCCCCGGAACGCATGGCCGAGGTCGATGCCAGGCTGGCCGCTCCGGTCATGCCGGCCGAGCCGGCCAGCACCAGCACCGTTCCGCAGCTGCCCTTGTGGGCATCGGGTTCTCTGGCCGGCATCCAGCCTTTTATTGCCGGGCCCCGAGCCAGCCGGATATTCGGTTTTTGTTCCGCAAGGCATTTTTCGGGAAAGCCGATATCGGCCACGATCACTTTTCCGGCCAGCGTTTTTCCCGGATGAAACAGCAGACCGGTCTTAATAAGACCCATGGTGACCGTGACCCTTGCCCTGATGGCCGGGCCGGCCGCCTGGCCGGTCTCGCCGTCCACCCCCGAGGGAATGTCGGCCGCCAGCACCGGCCGGCCCGAGGCATTGACGGCTTCTATGACCGCTGCCACATTTTTGTCGACCGGCCCCTTGAATCCCGTGCCGAATATGGCATCGACCACCAGATGGGAACCGGCCAGTTCTTTTTTCAGGGAGGCCGGCCCAGCGGCTGAAACCATCTCCCGGATTTTCAGCCCGCCCTTGTTAAGTTTTTTGGCCTGGCTGAGGGCTTCTCCCTTGACCGCGCCGATCCGGCCCAGCAAAAAAACCGTGGTCCGGAAATCTTTTTCCGCCAGCATCCTGGCGGCGGCGAAGCCGTCTCCCCCGTTGTTTCCCTTGCCGCAGATGACGGCGATCCTCCGCCGGTCCCCCGGCTTTCCCGCCCCCAGCATGGCCTGGGCCTGGTCGGCCAGGGCCCGGCCGGCGTTCTCCATCAGGGTCTGGCCGGAGATTTTATATTTCCTGATGGCCCGGGCGTCTATCTCCCGCATCTGCTGGGGGGTGACTACGAACATTTCAGTTCCTCCTTATTACCTGCCCACTAAAGGCACTAAAAAATGATGGGTTGGGCATCACCAACGCCTCTCCCTGCCTGATATTCCTTGCAGGACTTACTTTCCGCTCAGTTTTGTGCAAGCAACATCGACCAGTCTTACAAACTCGCGCGCATCTGTGAAGTAGTTTCGGAAAGCCAAGCGAACATCCTCGCTCGTGTCAGCACGGACTAGCACTATGTCGCGATCAGGCATTTGCTTTTCAAGTTGGAATAGAGCGCTTAGTGCGTCAGTTGCATCCCTGAAACTGCGGACCTCTAGCTCACCTACTTTTGAGAAAATGAGTATTGAATTCCGTTTGTCAGTGACGTCACTCTTCGCTCTATTAAGCCCTCTGAGTGTCTGCATGAGATGGAGTTCAGCATCAAGCAACAAGAACTCATCTAAAATCTCTCGATCTGATGCATTGGGGAAGGAAGCCGTTTGCTGTTCGTGAGCACGGGCAAGTAACTCGCTTGCTAAAGCCATTGCCCGCTCGTAACGTGTGTCTCCACGCTGAAACTTAGGCTGACTCTTGGTGATGAAACCAATAACCTCAACAGCAGTGGCCCAAGCGTGTTGAACCAAAGTACGGTACTGAATCTCGATGTAAAGGCCGGCAAGAGCTTTCCCGGCTTCAGAGTTGACGTCGTATTCATATACGTCATGAATACCACGATACCCAGTTTCTTTCGGACGCTTAATGTAATCGTACTTATCTGGCTCGTTGCGGAGTTTGTGATTGAATCTTGCTTTATGAAATTTTAACCGAAAGGCTTTCAGATCTTTGATTGAGCGAAAAATCAGTCGACACCCTGCGACATCATCCATTCTCGCAAGTTGCATCCCCGGCAACCGTGTTAGCTTGTCGTAAATCGTCGTCCTTCGTTTGTGGCGTTGGGCGACAGATACTTTCGTGCCCCGTGTGCGATTTCTAAGAATCGCTTGAAACGTATTCAGAACACCGCGATGCGCTGCTCGCCACGCTTCAATGACGCGTAAATCATCCGCGGTTGCGGTATCCTGCCGAATTCGCTCACCCGCAAGAGTTACCCTTGATTTAGACCCTCCAGGAAAGGTGGGTTCAGTCACTTGTATCCTCCAAATGATGCGCAACAGTTATTTTATTCTTTATCAGTCATTTCACAACATTGAATAATTTTATACAATAATTACTACAAAAACAATTTCCATCTATACCTTAAAATATTTCGCACTTTTCGTGTATTTCGTGGGCAACTCCCGTATTATGCTTTCTCCATCACCGCCACCGCCACCACCATGCTCCGGTCGTGGGACAGCGAGAGATGGATGGCATATCCCTTTCCGTGTTCAGCCGCCGCGCCGTGAAGTTTTACCGTGGGGCGGCTCTTTTCGTTATCCACGATCTCTATCAGGTTGGGATAGACCCCCCGCCTAAAACCCGTCCCCAGGCACTTGGACACCGCTTCCTTGGCGGCGAACCGGGCGGCATAGCTCTGGTACTTGTTGGGGCGGCCCTGGCAGAAGGCGATCTCGGACGGAGTGAAGACCTTGTCCAGGAACCTTTGCCCCCAGCGATTTATGGCCTGCTCGATCCTGCCGACCTCGGCGATGTCTATCCCGGTAGATGCTATCATAGAAAGTCGATCTCATTATGATGTGATTTATGGAATAATTTTCCATCGGTTCTTTTTGGGAAGGTTCCGGCCGGCTCCGCTTGGCCAGATGGGCGTCCGGTCCGGACAGCAGCCTGCCAACCTCCGGCCGGTAATTGATAAATTTATCATAATCTGGCGAAATGTCAAGAAATAATATTAAAACCGATGGCGGGGGAAATGTTGACAGCCGTGATAATTTAAGTTAAACTAACAGGATGATCGAACCGGAGGGAAAATCATTGGCCCTGATTACCGGGGCCAGCGGATTCATCGGCAGCCACCTGGCGGAAAATCTCTTGGAAAAAGGCTGCCGGGTCAGGGCATTGGTCCGGACCACCAGCAACTTAAGATGGCTCAAGGGGCTGGACCTGGAGCTGGCCTATGGGTCGTTTGACGACCAGGCCTCGCTGGTTGAAGCGGTCAATGGCGCGGATTACATATTTCACCTCGCCGCCGCCAAGTCCGGCAGCCGGGACAGGATTTTCCACCATAACGTGGCGGCCACTGTTGATCTGGCCAAGGCTGCCGTCAGGTCCGCTCCCGGACTGAAGAGATTTGTCTTTTCCTCCAGCCAGGCGGCGGCCGGACCATCGGCCTGCCTGGAGGAGCCCCGGTGCGAGTCCGACCAATGCCGGCCCATCTCCGATTATGGCCGGAGCAAGCTGGAGGCCGAGCGGCAATTGATGAGGTGGGCGGAGAAAATTCCCCTCACCATGATCCGCCCGCCCACGGTCTACGGCCCCCGGGACACCGATGTGTTATTATATTTCCAATGGATAAACCGGGGGCTGGCCCTGCTGCCGGGATTCAAAAAAAGGCTTGCCCAGCTGATATTCGTTCGGGACCTGACCGAGGGGATGATCGCCGCGGCTCGGTCCGATGCCGCAGCCGGCAAAACATATTTCCTGTCCCACCCCCAAAGTTATTCCTGGCAGGAGATATCCTGTTCCATCGCCCAGAGCCTGGGCAAAAAAGCTCTCCCCCTGAGGATCCCCCTGGGAATGGCGCTCTTTGGGGCCCTGCTGGCCGAGGGCGGAGCCGTGATGGCGGGGGGGAACAGCATTTTCAACCGCCAGAAGGTCCGGGAGATGTCCCAAAGATACTGGACCTGCTCTCCCGGCCAGGCCGAAAAGGATTTCGGCTTCAACTGCCGTCATGATCTGAAAAGGGGACTGGAGATCACCGCCCGGTGGTACCGGGAGAACGGCTGGCTGTAAGATGTTTACCCTCGGAAAACATTCGACCTTAAAAGCGGTTTGATCCTATGAAAAAAACAAAACTATACGCCCTCATCGGGCTTTCCCTAATGCTGCCGGCCTGCGGCACCGTCCGTCTGGACCGGGCCGTTACCACCGGCCCGGATACCGTGGCCGTCATCCTGCCGTCCGCGGATACCGCCGCAATGGGCCTGATGATCGATGGCCCGGCCTGGCCGGATTCATCGCCCAACGGCAGCTTCACCATCGCCGCGGTGGGCGATATCATGATGGGCAGCTGCTACCCGGCCCCGCTGCTGCCGCCGGAGGATGGCCGGCGCTTGTTCGACGACTGCCGGGAGATCCTTGAAAAAGCCGACCTGGCCTTCGGCAATCTGGAGGGGCCGTTGTGCGATTCCGGCAAACCGGCCAAGGTGGCAAAAAAGGGCAGGGCCTACGTCTTTCGCACCCCGACGTCTTTCGCTGACAATCTGGCCCGGGCCGGTTTCGACGTGATGTCCCTGGCCAACAATCATGCCAATGATTTTGGGTCCGGCGGCAGCCTCTCCACTCGAAAATCGCTGGAGGCCTCCGGGATACAGTTCACCGGCAAGGAGGGCGCTGTCGCCGAATTCAACCTAAAGGGAGTTTCCGTCGGGGTGATCGCCCTGGCCGCCGGGGCGCCTCCCCGCTCCATCGTCCATCCCGAAGAAGCGCTTAGCGAGATCGATTCCCTGGCCAGAATTTACGATATACTGATCGTCTCGATCCATGGCGGCGGGGAGGGGAAGGCCGCCCTGCATATCAAGGACGCCCCAGAGAAATACTTGAACGAGCCGCGGGGGCGCCTTATAAAATTCTCTCATGACGCCATTGATCGGGGGGCGGATATGATAATCGGCCACGGGCCCCATGTCCCCCGGGCCCTGGAGATCTATCGGGACCGGCTGATAGCCTACAGCCTGGGGAATTTTTGCACCTATGGCGGCATGAACTTGAGCGGGGAGTCCGGCTATGCCCCGCTGCTGTGGGCGGAACTTGACAGCCAAGGAAAATATTTGAGCTTCACGGTGCATTCTTTCATCCAAGCCCGGCCCGGCGGTCCGAAACTTGACCGGCTGAACCGGGCCTCCGAACTGATGCGTAAATTATCCCGCCAGGATTTCCCCCAAAGCCATCCCTATCCGGCAGAGGATATCTGAATGATCGTTGATCCAATTAAAAAAGGCCAGGAACTATCCTGGCCTTTAAAATTTCATTGCCCTCAGAACATCCGGGCGGAAAGGATATAATTGGCCGGGTCATTGGCCTTGCCGTTGGAAAGCACCTCATAGTGCAGATGGGGTCCGGTGGTCCTGCCGGTGGACCCTACCAGGGCGATGACCTGGCCCCGCGACACCTTGGAGCCCTGGCTGGCCCTGATCAGCGAACAATGGGCGAACCGGGTCGTTATCCCGTAGCCGTGGTCCACTTCCAGGCATAGTCCGTAATTGCCCCGGGAGCCTACCGATTTGACCACCCCGTCGGCCGGAGCGGTTATGATGGTCCCGGCCGGAGCGGCAATATCCACCCCTTCGTGCATCCTCATTTCGCCGGTCAGGGGATCCCGCCGGTAGCCGAAATCGCTGATGATCCATCCGGGGGTGGGCTGAATGGATGGCATATGGTTCCACTTTTGCTGCTGCTGCTCAAGAGCGGCTGTCAGCTCCTGAAAACTCTCGTTCTGCAGTTTGGCCTCCCTGATAAGCCGGCCCAGATCATCCTCCACCTCCCTGATGGAAGAGCCGGTCTTCACCGAAACCCCTTCGGGAAGCTCCTCCTGCCTGTCGCCCCCGATGCCCACCTGCCGGATGTCTGGATCTATGATCCGGAGTCCGGACATCATCCTGACCTTGGAGTCAAAATCAACGAACAACGCTATCTGTTCCTGCAGATCGGCCGATCTTGCCGCAAATTCGTTCAGCTTGGTCCTTAGTATGCGGTTTTCCATCTGCAGCTTCTGCAGCATTGAGACATCGACGAACTTATTGACATAGCCGGTGGTTACCATGCCCAGACCCAATAAAAGGAATATCCCAAAGCACCCCAGGCATACCAGAAGCCATTGGGGCACCCTGACGCTTACAGTATTGCCCCCGTGGTGGGGGATAAATACTATGGTAAGTTGTGTTTTTTCCTTTAGACCCATAAAACAAAAACAATCGCTAGGTTCAATATTTGAGCGATAACATTATAGACCATAGCATAGATCAGCGGTTCTTGTCAAGTAAAATATCAGCAAATGAGCTAAACTTTATAACTTATAAGGATCTTAATCATCTTACCAGTATCAGCTTCTGGGTCAAGGTGACCGTTCCGGCCGTCAGCCGGTAGAAATAGATGCCCGAAGCCATGCTGTTTCCCCGGCTGTCCCGGCCATCCCAATTGACCTGGTATAGGCCGGGAGCTTTTTCCCCGGAATCCAGCATTCTGATAGTTTGCCCCAGGATATTGTAGACCGTCAGGGTGATCGGTGATTTGCTGGGTATTTGGTATGATATCACGGCATTGGATCGCATGGGGTTGGGATGGCTGCGGTTAAGCCTTAAGACCCCTGAAAGCTTAGGCTCCTCCGGACGGACGGCCACTCCGGCGGGGGTGGTCACCGAGATATCATCTATATGCCAGCCGCTGTAATTCAGGGAATAATCGGATGTGAAGCGGAACCTCAGCATCACCCGGGAACCCAGTGGGATCCCGTTTATATCATAGGAGGCCTGGGTCCAGGTGCTCAAGTTTCCGGTATAGCTGGCCAGCTCGGCCCAACTGGAGCCTCCGTCGGTGCTGTATTCCAGAAAGCCGTAATCATATCCATTTTCGATGACATACTTATGCCAGAACGATACCGTGGCCTGGGAGCCCACTGCGAACTCGGGGGTGATCAGAGATGAGTTCATATTGTCAAGGTAATTTTGATCATCCCCCACCCCGCAGCGCCAGCAGGTGGTCGGGCTGTAGGAGGTGTACTCGGTGGTATGCCACAGATCACCGGCCTGGTATCGGTTGGTCAGAATGCTGTCCTCCACGTTGTCATAGAAGCCGGGACTGGCAATGGCCAGCATAAAACTGTCGTATTGCACCACTGCACCTCCCAGGGTTTTCATCTGGAGCCGGAGCCGGGCATAATACGGATTTTGCGGCGGGGTTCCGAAGGTCAGCAGATAGGGGATGACCGACCCGCCCGCGCTGTCGGGCTGTATGTTTCCGTAGCCTGAGCTGTCGCTCACTATGGTCAGATACGGATCACTGCTGGACAGAATGGCCGTGACATTGTCTGCCGTTTGCAGCCCTTTGTTCTTAAGAAATACCCTCAGGCTGTCGGTCTCCCCGGGCTCGGCAAAGCCGTTGTTGTTGGCCGGGGCCGGGTCGATTATGCAGTAGGTGCTGTACCACAGCTTGGGGGCCGAGACCTTCACCGAGAAATTTGTGGTCCAGCTGTTCTCGGTATCATGGCATTCCAGGGTGAAGGGGATCACGGCCCCGTTGGTGCAGGCCGGCGAGACGGTGAACTTGTATCCCGCAGCGTACTGGACCGAATCCCCGGAGTACACCAGACCGAAATTATAGAAGCTGTCGGTGACGGCGGCCTGGCTGCCGGTGGTCCTCAAGATGCCCTTGACCGTGCCGGTGGATATGGTGCTGCCGTAATTTTTCACCCATAGGGGCATGATCATAGATTCCCCGGGATTTGCCTCACCGTCGCCGTTGCCGGCCGGATCATCGACGGTGTGTTTGTAGTGCAACACACAGGGGCCGGTCACCGAAACATTGATCTGCCCGGCATACGGAGCACAGTTGTGGGCGGTCACCACCACCCCGATACTGTCGATGCTGGTGGTCACGATATCGAGCGATGCATTGCCCGAGGCATCGCTGTAGCCCGAGGCCAGGATGGCTCCGCTTGATTTATAGGTCAGGCAGACCAGGGCGTTCTGCACCGCGGCCCCGGCCGTTACATTGACATTCACCGTGGCCGGACCCAGCGTCACCGTGGCCGGGTGGCTGACGGTCAGGGCCAGGGGCTGCCGGGTGTACAGGTCGATGGCGCCGCTGCCCAGGATATTGTACATCTCAAAATATCTCTTGGTCGTTGGAATATTCCCCCAATAGCGGAAATAATCCAATTTTGATTTTACTATCATCCCGCCTATCCACGCATATCCGCTATCCAAGAACGTATTATATAAATACTTTTGCAGAATATCGTCTTCATCCCAATATGATTCCTCAGAGGAACCAAAAAACGCTACAGCCCCTTTATTAGCAACACGAATCCAGGTCTCGGCAAAACATTCACCGACATTATAATCACCGGTCAGACAGGCAAAGCTGGTGATGAAGGTATACATATTTTCATTGGTAAGCGCATTAACATTACTTTGATAAAAGGCTGGCGAAGCCCACAGATCGTAATTTCCATGACCGGTATAGGTCATGATTGTGGTCCCATCATTAAAAGCATTCGTGATATCAACGGTGGAACCGCCCAAACGCTGGTAAGCCGAGTCACATACAATACCGTGCGCCCGGCTCAAGGCTATGCAATAATTATCCGTTCCCTCTGTTATAGCGTAATTATCGTTTGAAGCAGTAAAAAATGCCTTCTGCATCCAGGAGCGGTCGCCGGTCCAGGACCCCTGCTGGTATCCTAGGTATTTGACAATGTAGTTATACAACTGGGTGGTATCGGCCACCGAAATCCTACTGACATAAAGATCCGGCAGATAATCTGACCCCGACATCGTGGAATAATAAAGATCCGATATTGGGTTGCCCACCGACGTCGTTATATGGGCCGGGATGACATCCACATCGCCCACCAGCAGGACGAAATCCGGCGGGTTCTCCCCGTCGTACTGGCTTTTGATATACTGGCGGATGCTGGCGGTGTCTGCCCCGCCCGGGATCTCCGAGGTCCTGGTAACGAATACCCGATACCCCTTCCGGGTGTCCCATTCAACCAGAGGCGTCAAAGCGTCATAATATTCATCGCCCACGATGATCAGCTGGTTGATGGGCAGGGCCGGGACGGCTTTGGCGGAAGATTCGTATGTGCCGTAATTGATCAAGGTCGATGACAATGGGCTGTCGTATGCCGCCGACCGGTATCTGGTTGCCATCTTCCGGGTCCGGGCAATATCGGAACCCGAAAGCTTCAGGATTATCCGGGCCTTGGTTATCACCTTGATATCGCCGCTGACCGGATTGTAGGCCACCGGCCAGAAACTGACCAACACCGCCCGGTGTCCCCGCATCTGAACCGGCTGGGATAGCGTGACCTGGGCTTTGCCGTAAAATTCGTTGTTGGAATATACGGTTTGATCGATTCTGAAGGGAACCTTCTCCTCCGCTCCCGGCATCTTGGGCACCGGCAGCTGGACCGGCATGATCTTTTTGTCAAAGCCCTTGTCCTTAAGATTGAAGCTCTGTTCAGCGATCACCTCCAGAAAGGCCTCTACCCTGGCTCCCTGCGGGATCTCCACCCATTCGGAGACCACCGGCAATTTGGGATGGCCCGGCTCGGTGTTATATCCCTGGTCCGGAACGGAGAGCAGGATATATGCCCCATCCTTGGTTTTTGCCTCTGAGATATCCAGCCCCGGCAGGGTCACATCCAGCGTGATGGCGTCCGGGCCGGCGCCTGATAATCCCACCGTCCGCCCGGGATGGCTGTCGGCGGCCAGCGGGACCCATTGCCCGGCCAAGGCCGCGGTGGCTGAAATTGCCAGGATCAGGGCGGCCAGTGATCTGATGGTTCTATGATTCATAGTTGGACCCCTAAGTCAGTTTGAATATATTGGTATAACTTTATATTACTTTTGCCTCTTTGTCAAGGGTTCGGGCTTATTTTACCTGCGATATGATATTGACAAAGCCGGCCTTCGGTAGTAACATTAGGCCTGGTGCGAAAATCGTACAATCAATAACAGAAAGGGTGATATATGAAAAAGTACCTTGCGTTTGCAGTCCTGCTCCTGACGGCTTCTTTCATCTCCGTCAGTCTGGCCGAAAGGCCCGGCAGCGCCGGCCAGCAGGTTTACCTTCCCGGGGTGGTGATATTCAAACTGAAGGCCCAGCCGGCTATGGACTCCAAGGGGATCTCCACCGGTAATGCGGCGGTTGACGGGATCCTGAACAGCTCCGGCGGGCAAGGGGTAAACCAGCTTTTCAAGACCAAGGAAAGGGCCAAGACACCTTTGGGTCGTTCGCTGGCCAATATCTGCCAGGCCAATGTCTCAAAACAGACCGACATTCTCCAGCTGTGCCGCGACCTGGTGAAGACCGGCCAGGTGGAATACGCCGAGCCGCGTTACGGTTATAAGATGGAGACCACCACCCCCAACGATCCTTCATTCGCCAGCCAGTGGTTCCTGAGCAAGATCCAGGCGCCCGATGCCTGGGACATCTCAAAAGGGGACACCGCCGTCTGGATCGGCATCGTGGACTGCGGGGTCCAGGTGACACACCCCGACCTGGCGGCCAATATCTGGATCAATCCGATAGAGGATATCAATCACAACGGAATATTTGACAACTTCCCGGTCGGCTCCGGCGGCGACATTGACTCCCTTGACAACGACATGAACGGCTTTGTTGACGACGTCCGGGGCTGGGATTTCGCCGGGCCGGATATCGCCGTTACCTATCCGGACGGAGACAATGATCCAAACGTTTACGACAGCAATAACGACCACGGCACCCATGTGGCCGGTGATGTTTCGGCTGTGACCAATAATGGGGTCGGGGTGGCCGGCATCGGCTGGAATTGCAGACCCATGGCCATCAAATGCAGCTACGATAATGATTACACCGCCACCGGCGGCAAGTCTTACATTTATTTCGGCTACGATGGTATAGTCTATGCGGCCGACAACGGGGCCAAGGCCATCAACTGCAGCTGGGGCGGCTCGGGCTACAGCCAGTTCGCCCAGGACATAGTCAACTACGCCTGGGAGGGCGGATCGGTGTTGATCTGCGCCGCCGGCAACGATAATGTCTCGGACCCTCACTATCCTTCGGCTTACGCCAATGTTGTTTCGGTGGCCGCCACCACCTCTGCGGATCTAAAATCCTCTTTTTCGAATTACGGCACCACGATCGATGTCTCGGCCCCCGGCTCGGCCATCCTGAGCACGGCCTATTTCAACAGCTATGCCTCCTGGGACGGCACCTCCATGGCCAGCCCGGTGGCGGCCGGGGTGGCCGGCCTGATCTGGGCCAACAATCCCACCTGGAACAATACCCAGGTGGCCACCCAGCTGATCATGACCACCGATAACATCGATGCTTTGAATCCCTCATATGCCGGCCTACTGGGCACCGGGAGGATAAACGCCTATAAGGCCCTGACCATCACCCCGGTCCCGCTGGTTAAATACCATTCCCACCAGGTCAGCGACGGCGGCAACGGCATCGCCGAAGCCGGAGAGGCAGTGGGACTTTCCCTGTCCCTGAAGAATTGGTGGGGCGATGCCGCCAATGTCAGTGCCATCATACACAGCGACGATTATGCGGTGCAGATCACAACCGCTTCGGCCAGCTATGGTGACATCAACGGCGGATTGACCGGCACGGTAACCAGCTTCGATTTCACGGTGGACAACACCGCCCTGCCCCACTGGGCCATGTTCACCGTGGACATCTCGGCCGATGCCCAGAACCGCACCGACACCTTCTACGTCCAGATCGAGCGCTCCCCCATCCTGCTGGTGGACGACGACACCGGGGCCCGCAACGTGGATGATTTCTACACCAACTCCATCTCTCAGCTGGGATATTTTTACGACCATTACGACCATTCCCAAAAAAGCGCCCCCGACACCGCCCTGTTGAATTCCTATAATACCGTCATCTGGCTGTGTGAATGGACCTTCCCCTCCCTGGATTCCATGGACCGAGCGGCATTGCGAACCTATCTGGACAACGGGGGCAATTTATACCTGTCCGGGCAGGATATCGGCTGGGACCTGGCTGATCCCACCGGCGAGCAGTACAGCCCCGAAGCCCTGTCCTTCTATCAGGACTACCTGCATGCCACCTACGGCGGCGACCACAGTGGGATTTCTTCGATAGTGGGAACGGCCAGCGATCCCGTCGGTGACGGGCTGGCCTTCTCCATCCTCCAGCCCTACATCACCACCAACCAGTATTACGATTACTTCACACCCCAGGCCGGGGCCGATGTGGTCCTGAGCTATTCGGGCTTCCCCTCGGGTCAGGCCGGGATAAAATATTCCGGGGCCCATAAGGTGGTCTACACCGGATTTGGCTTCGAGGCCATCACTTCGGGAACGGTCCGGGACACCGTCATGGACCGGATAATAAAATGGTTCATGGGTGATATCCAGATAGCCCACACCCCGCTGACCGACACCGAGGATACCCTGTCCCCCTACATCGTGCAGGTCAATGTGACCTCCAGCGCCGGGGTGGCCCAGGTCTACCTGTACTGGGACGACGACGGCACCCTGCCTTTCGCCAACCGGACCCTGATGGCCGACCTGGGCGGCGGCCTGTATCAGGGGTCGATCCCGGCCCACAGCGGCAACCAGCTGGATTACTTCGTCTATGCGGTCAACAGCAACGGTCTTGCCAAGACCCTGCCCGGCGGGGCCCCTTATAATTACTACTCCTTCTATGCCGGGCCGGATCCCTACGCCCCGGCCATCAGCCACACCCCGCTGGCCAACACCATCAACCTGTCCGGCCCCTACCGGGTTGAAGCCGTCATCACCGATAATTACGGGGTGTTTCCGGATTCCAGCTATATTCACTACAAAATAAATTCCGGCTCGGAATACCCCCCGGTCATGATGGTTTCGTCCGGCAGCGACTTCTCCGGCAACATCACCCTGCCGGCCCACATCTACACCGGGGACACGCTCAATTATTACCTTACGGCGGTGGACACCTCCGGCCAGCGCAACGTCGGGCGCAGCCCGGCCAGCGATTATCACTCGTTCCTGATGGTGGATTCGGTGCTGGTGACCAACTTCGACAGCCCGTCGATGCTGGCGGTGTTCGACACCCTGGCCGGCACCAACCCCTGGAGGACCTACCTTACCCAGCCCCATTCCGCCCCCAATTGCATGAGGACCGGAACGGGAGTTTATCCCAACAGCGCCCAGATCATTTTGCAGCTGAAACCGGAATACGGTTATAATCTGGATGCCTATGCCGACAACAACAATTGGGTGAAGCTCTATCTCTGGGTCAAGGGCATCATCAGCACCACTCCGGGAGATTCCATCTTCATTGAAGCCTCCAAAGACGGGTCATCCTGGATGCCCCTCAAATCCAGGACCTCTCTGACCACCTCCTGGGCCCTGGACAGCGTGGAACTGAACCCTATATTCTCGGCCAAGGGGACCAACGACAGCATCCTGTTCCGGATGCGTCTGCAATCTGACGCCGCCTCCAACGCCTTCGGCTGGCTGGTGGATGACGTTTATCTGAAAGTGAAGCCCTTCCCCAGCGGAGTTGCCGGTGCGCCGGGTGAGATGGCCGTCGGGATATTCGCCCTGGACCAGAACCGGCCCAACCCCTTCCGGGGCCAGACCGCCATAAAATACCAGCTGCCGTCCCAGAGCCCGGTTAGGCTCAACGTCTACAACATCTCCGGCCAGCTGGTGAGGACCCTGGTGGACGCCAAACAGCTTCCGGGTTATTATAACATCGCCTGGAACGGCCGGGATAATTCCGGCCGGCCGGTCTCGGCCGGGGTGTATTTCTATCGTCTCAACGCCGGCGATGTCGATTTGACCAGGAAGATGGTACTGTTGAAATAAAATTTCAGCAATAAAAAACCCCCTGCATTTGCAGGGGGCTTTTTATTCAATATCGGGATTCAGTGCCCTTCTTCATGCTCGCCGTGGCCGTGTTCCTGCCCGCCTTGCTTCAGCTCCAGCCCCGGCCGGCCGTTCTTGACCAGGTAATCGTTGATGGCCGCCCTCACCCCGTCCTCGGCCAGCACCGAGCAGTGCATCTTCACCGGGGGCAGGCCGTCCAGGGCCTCGGCCACCGCCTTGTTGGACACCTCCAGGGCCTCGGTCAGGGTCTTGCCCTTGACCAGCTCGGTGGCCATGCTGGAGGTGGCGATGGCCGCCCCGCAGCCGAAGGTCTTGAACTTGACGTCGGTGATGACATCCTTTTCTATCTTCAGCATGATCTTCATCATGTCTCCGCACACCGGGTTCCCCACCATCCCCACCCCGTCGGGGTTCTCGATCTCCCCCATGTTGCGGGGATTCATGAAATGGTCCATCACCTTTTCGCTGTACATCTACTCTCCAAAGAAAATATTATGATATTGGGGATTCTATTATATTTGATGCCAAAAGTCAACCAAAGGATTCAGACTGATTTATGGCTTTCCGCAGTTCACGGACCACCTGTTGGATGTTTCCCGCCTTGGTGACGGCGCTTACCACCGCTATCCTCCTGGCGCCCGCCTTCAGGACCTGTTCGATGTTCGATGAATTGATGCCGCCCATCACCGTAATGGGAATATTGATCTGCGGGATTATTTTTTTGATTGCCCCCGGGCCCAGCGGTTCCATGGAAACCTCCTTGGTCTGGGTGGCGAATATCGGCCCGATGTTCAGGTAATCGGCCCCCTGCTCCTGGGCCTCCAGGGCCTCTTCCAGGTTGTGGGTGGAAACGCCTATCAGCAGATGGGGGGCCAGCTTCTTTGCGGCGGACAGCGGCAGGTCGTCCTGCCCCAGATGCACCCCGTCCGCCCCGCAGGCCAGGGCGATGTCCAGATGGTCGTTGATGATCAGTAGCATCCCGGCTTTGGTTGTCTTTTCACGGAAGGCCTGGGCCAAGGGATAAAAGTCTTTTTTGGAGAGGTGTTTTTCCCTCAGCTGGACTATCCTGGCGCCCCCGGCGATCAGGCCGTCCAATATATCTAAATTGGAACGCCCCAAAGACAACTCTTGGTCGGTGACCGGATAGAGGTCAATTTGGTTAAAAGCTTCTATCCGTTGGTTTTTATTTTTCATTTTTGTATCTGTAAAATATGCTTGCTCTCAATTGAACTCGATATACATGCTTTCGTAATTGAGGATCATCTCATCGAATAAGCCTATATAATCTTGTCCTATAGAACCATAGAACATTTTACGATCAGAACGCAGATCTTCCGTATACACATCTATTGACGGCAAAATTGCCGTTTTGCCTCCTACCGAAATGGGAAACTCCTTCAACTTATATGTTTTCCGCGTTTTCGTTTCACCCAGGGCCGAATACTTCAGGGAATCCGGCGCCCCGTTTTTTTCAACATCTTTGTCATGTTCGCAATAATATTTTTTATACAATTCCGAGGCGTTCGCACCGGTATCCAAAAGGCAATATATCGTATCCTTTCCGGCGACAATATTTATAATGGATTTCGCCCCGCATAGCGCCATATTTTTCAATTTTTTTCTTACTGTTCTCCGGGGTATTGTCAGATTGCCATCCTTTGAAAAATGCAGTTCTTTCAACTGCCGGATGACTGGAAAACCGATTATGCCGTTGATCTGGTAATTTATCTGGGGAAAAGACAGCTTATCGTCAGGCAAGACCAGAAAAACAACATTTTTGACGGTGATCTTGCCGATTTTGATGCTGTCGGCGATCATCAGTTCGGTTTTGTTCTCTTTCCCGGTCGATCCCTTGACGGAAACCGAGGTCTCGATTTTCCTGAGTTTCAATTTTTCCGCTAAACCTTTTCTTAGAACGCAAAGATCCGCCCCAGTATCGACAATAAAATTGCATTCCCTGCCATGGACGGAGACCGGGACATTCGCCAAACCGGCTTTGTCCTTGCTAAGGGGTATTTGCGAGGTTTCGCCTATCTTGATTGTTTGGCCGGGAATGTTGGATAGCGGGATCCAAGTCTTCATGTTATTTTCTTCGTCGGCTACCTGACCGCTATCTAATACGTGAGCATATGATCTGACCAGCAATTCAGCCGTTTCTCCTGCCTGTTTATATTGGAATAATTTGGCATGGTTGTCTTCCTTGATAAGCAGAATTTTGGCGATCATTGAATCCGTTAGTTCGGACCTATGGTTGTGCAATAAATATTTAATTTCATCATTTGATTTCCGGGGATTTAAAAAGGCATTTTCCACCAAGGCATGATAAAAAAGACATGTGCTCTTGTCTAAAGCGGCTTTATTCTGGATCAAAGCGGTTCTGAGTCCAAAATAATTTTTTTGATCCAAAAGATCTTGGAGAACGGGGGCGATGTCTGAAATGTCTTTCATATTTGATCCGTTTTGAGTTTTATTCCCTGGAATATCTGCCATTGCTATTTGTCCTGAAAAGCATCTTTTGAAAACGGTTTCGGCCTGCAAGTTGCTGCTAAAAATGGCAAACAGCGGAATTGATAATAATATCCTCCTGGCCATTTTTCCTCTTATTGATTGTTTTTGGGATTTTGGCAAGTCCATTGAAAGCTATCCCCTGAATTTATGAGGTTACTGTCTATCGCTGTTATCAGTGAGTGACATTTCTTAGCTATCGCATGAAAAAGATTTATTTCTTAAGGTTGTTCTTCGAACCCCTGGTCCCAGTCCTTCCACACCGTATCGTAACCCTTGTTCCGGATGCTCTGAGCCACCGCCTCCACCGGCCGGTCGTCGAACACATTGAACTGCCCCTCGGCGGCCTGCCCCTGCCCACCCAGGTTGTTATCGAGCTTGTCGAGATACCCGCCCGGCGCGGTCTTGGATCCGGCGCTCATCCTGGTGATGCCCAGCCCGATCAGGCTGTCCCGCAAATGGGCCGGCTCCCGGGTGGACAGCACCAGCCCGGCATCGGGCAGCATCAGCCGGAAGGCGCAGATCATCTGCACCAGTTCCCGGTCGCTGATGGGGAACTCCGGGCTGTACCCCCCGGCCGCCGGCCTCAGGCGGGGGAAGGAGATCGAGACCTGGCTTTTCCAGTGATGCTTCATCAGGTAGGCGGCGTGGTGCGCCAGGTAATATGACTCCACCCGCCAGTCGTTCAGGCCCAGCAGCGACCCCAGGCCGATCTGCCGGAAGCCCGCGGCCGCGCCCC
Organism: Candidatus Edwardsbacteria bacterium RifOxyA12_full_54_48; assembly: GCA_001777915.1. NCBI lineage: Bacteria > Candidatus Edwardsiibacteriota > Candidatus Edwardsbacteria bacterium RifOxyA12_full_54_48. The sequence continues at coordinate 55,356 of MFFN01000004.1, forward strand.
GCTCCGGGGCGCCCAGCCGGTATTGATAATCGCGCTTGGGCCCGGCCGGGTGTACCGTGGAATAAATATTTTGGTCGTAGGTCTCCTGGTAGATGGCCAGCCCGTCTATGCCAGCCCCATAAAGCCGCTGGTAGTCCGGAGTATCCAGGGGATATATCTCTATGGATAGTGAGGGGAACATTCCCTTGAGATCCCCGGCGATGCCTTCCAGCATTTCCACGCCGACCTGGCTGGGACATTCCCCGCTGACCAGCAAAAGCTGGGATATGTGCTTATTTCTTAACAGCCTGGCCTCCGACAGGATCTCTTCCCGGCCCGAGGTCCGGCGGTTGATCTTGTTGTGAACATTGAACCCGCAGTAGACGCAGGAATTGCTGCAGTGGTTGGAGATGTACAACGGGGCGTACATCTGGATGGTCTTTCCAAATCTTCTGGCGGTGATGGCCTGGGCCAGTTGGGCCATCGGCTCCAGAACTTCGGCGGCGGCCGGAGAGGTCAGGATCGCGATATCCCCGGGAGTTGGAATGTCCCCGGAGCTGATCGAACCCATAAGGGCCTTGACCTGTCCGGTGGTGGCATTCTGGGGATCGGTTTTTATCCGGGAGCCGTCCAAAGATCTTATTGTTTCATAAAACGGGGTCATCTTAAGAATCCGGTCAATGGGCTGGAGGCAGAAGCGGCATCGCCTTCGGTCATCGGCCCGGCCGCTATCCCGGCCAGGGATGCCTCCACCGCCAGCTTGAAGGCCTGGGCCATCTTCACCGGATCCTGGGCCACCGCCACCGCGGTGTTGACCAAGACGGCATCGGCCCCCAGCTCAAAGGCCTGGCAGATGTGGGAGGGCAGGCCCAGCCCGGCGTCCACCACCACCGGCACCGTGGCCTGGGCGATGATGATCCGGATCTGGTCGGCGGTCTTGATCCCCCGCCCGGAGCCGATGGGCGAGCCCAGCGGCATCACCGCCGCACAGCCCGCCTCCTGCAGGCGCTTGGCCAGCACCGGGTCGGCATTGATGTAGGGCAGCACGATGAAGCCTTCCTTGAGCAGGATCTCCGCCGCCTTCAGCGTCTCCACCGGATCGGGCAGAAGGTAATTGGGGTCTGGGGTAACCTCCAGTTTCAGCCAGTTCCAGCCGGAGGCCGCCCGGGCCAGCCGGGCAATGCGGACCGCTTCTTCGGCGTCGCGGGCCCCGGAGGTGTTGGGAAGCAGCAGGTATCTTTTCTGGTCGATGTGGGCGATGATGTCATCCTGGGGGTTGTCGAACTCCACCCGGCGCAGGGCCACGGTGACGATCTCAGCACCGGAAGCCTTTAGGGCATCCGCCATCACCTGCGGGCTGGGGAATTTCCCGGTGCCCAGAAACAGGCGTGATTTTATCTGCCGCCCGGCGATCACTAAATCTTTTAACATATTAATTCTGTATTTATTGATTTATTTTCTTTTCACACTAAGACCCAGAGAGCACAAAGATGATTTAGTTCTTGGTTTTTTTTATTAATACTGTTGTGATTATGAAATTACATTGCCAAAAATTGCCTGCCTACTATTCAGCGCTTATCAAATGTTCCTCATCTTCTTATCCTCTCAACATCGATTCTCCTGCCCCTCATTTTGCTTTCACCGGATCATCCCCCGCCCACCAGCCGGACCATCTCCAGGGAATCGCCCTCTTTCAGCACGGTCGCAGAATAAAGCTCTTTGTTAATGATTGTTGAGTTCAACTCCACCACCAAACGGCTACCATCATGCCCCAGATCTTTTAACAAATCTTCGATCGAGACCGGTCCGTTCAATTGGTATTCTTTTCCGTTTAAAATAATTTGCATGGGATAATGAGTATAAAGTAATGATTTTCTACAGTAGAACGGGCTTTAAAACCCTCTGCGTTCTCTGCGGTAAAGAAAACCGTTCCCTCCCGGCAAAAGGGTTGTCCGCGTTTTTCGCGGGTTTTCCGCCATTATCAGGATAGCCCATATAGACGGGCAGGCGTGGGCAAATGATCTTAAACAAAAAGACCTTTGCCCTGACTTCACGGAGCAAAAGCCTATAACTACCTGTTATTTGCGCTTCCCTCCGCTGGTGTTACCCAGTTCAGGTTAAGGGGTCGCCCTATCTTTCAATTGATCGGGCCTCTCAGCCTGGCATCTTACGCCTTATGCTCCCCCAGCTGTTACGAAGTATACGACTATCGAAAGATTTTGTCAATACGAAATGCCATCCGAATGGATTTGACTTTAATTTCTGCTTGTGATATAATCCGCATGAATTTAGGATAACAGAGGCCTCTGTCGAATATTCTGTGCTTTTTGCGGCTATTCTGCAGGGGCTTCACATATATTAAATACTCATAAAAGGAGCTGATTCTCATGGCTGACAAATCCTTTAATGCCTTTGAGATGGCCCAAAAGCAGTTCGATGGCGTAGCCGAAAAACTGGGGCTCGATCAGGCAACCCGTGACCTCCTGCGCAACCCCATGCGGGAGTATCACTTCAACATCCCGGTCCGGATGGACGACGGCACCGTCAAGGTGTTTAAGGGCTTCAGGGTCCAACACAACGATGCCCGGGGCCCCGGCAAGGGCGGCATCCGCTTTCACCCCCAGGAAACAGTGGACACCGTAAGAGCCCTGGCCACCTGGATGACCTGGAAGTGTTCGGTGGTGGACATCCCCCTGGGCGGCGGCAAGGGAGGGGTCATCTGCGACCCGCATCATCTTTCGGAGCGCGAACAGGAGGGCATCTGCCGCGGCTGGGTGCGCCAGATCGCCTACAACATCGGGCCCTTACAGGATGTGCCGGCCCCGGACGTGATGACCAACGGCCAGCACATGATCTGGATGATGGATGAATATGAGCGTATCCATAACGGCCGCTATCCCGGCGTCATCACCGGCAAACCGCTGGGGGTGGGCGGCAGCTTGGGCCGCACCGAGGCCACCGGCTACGGCTGTGTCTATGTGATGCGGGAGGCCCTGCGCGAGATGGGCATCGACATCAAGAAGACCCGGGCCGCCTTCCAGGGATTCGGCAACGTCTCCCAGTACGCCGTCAAGCTGTACAAGGAATACGGCGGAACCCCGGTCTGCGTATCCTGTTGGGACCAGGCCGACCAGAAATCGTACACCTTCCTCAAGAAGACCGGCATCGACGCCGACGAGCTTTTAAAGATCACCGACCGCTTCGGCGGCATCAACAAGGAAAAGGCCAAGGCCGCCGGCTACCAGGTGCTGGACGGCGACGCCTGGATCGAGCAGGACGTCGAGATCCTGGTTCCGGCCGCCCTGGAGAACCAGGTCACCAAGGATAACGCCCCCAAGATGGCCAAGAACGTCAAGCTGATCGTGGAGGGCGCCAACGGCCCCACCACCCCCGAGGCCGACGAGATCATCAAGCAGCGCGGCATATTCATGATCCCGGACTTTTTGGCCAACGCCGGCGGGGTCACCTGCAGCTACTTCGAGCAGGTGCAGTGCAACATGAACTACTTCTGGACCAAGGACGAGGTGCTCTCCAAGCTGGACACCAAGATGACCGACGCCTTCCTGAAGGTCTCCGCCCTGGCCCGCGACAAGAAGGTCTACATGCGCGATGCGGCCTACATGATCGCCATTCAGCGGGTGGCCGAGGCTTGCAAACTGAGGGGCTGGGTGTAAATTAGTTACTAGTTGCTAGATTCTAGTATTTAGCAGGCGCAGGAAAATTTCCTGCGCCTTTTTATTTAAAAACGCTGTCACCCTGAGATCAACCCAACGATCGACAAGCTGAATGGGTGACCATTATTCACCCCTCAACCGGTATTGTGTTGGAATCCCCACGGGATGACAATGTCCCTGTCACCCTGAGATCAACCCAACCCTCGACAAGCTGAATGGGTGACCATTATTCATCCCTCAACCGGTATTGCGTTGTAGCCCCCTCGGGATGACAATGCGATTATCATTGCAAATAATCATTGATTTTACCCCACTGCTTGGCATATACTAATGTTTTATAATTCAAAATTGCTTATGCCGTTATCAAATCAAAACCCGCCCGATCGGGAGCTGCTGGCCCTGGACGATTTCTATTCCTCCAAGCTGCAGCGGCTGATGTCCTACCGGGTGCGCCGGGTCCTGCTGGTGGCCAGTTTATACGACTCCTTCATCCTGGAGGAGGAGGGCCGGCTGGCCGACCTGCTGGGCCAGATCTACAAGCAGCGCGATCTGGGCTATGTCCCGGCCATCACCCGGGCTACCGGCGGCCAGGCCGCCCTGAAGGCGCTGGATGCAGAGACCTTCGACCTGGTGGTCACCATCCAGCGGCTGGGGGACATGGACCCCTTCACCTTCGGCCGGACGGTAAAGGAAAAGCACCCCGGCCTGCCGGTGGTGGTGCTGGCCTACAACACCCCGGAGCTGCAGCGCCTGGTGGAGGCCGACGACGGCCGTTCGGTGGACAAGATCTTCGCCTGGCAGGGCGACGGCAAGATAATGGCCGGCATCATCCAGTACATCGAGGACGTCAAGAACTCCGAGCACGACACCGGTCTGGTGGGGGTCCCCAACCTGCTGGTGCTGGAGGACTCGGTCCAGTTCTATTCCTCCTACATCTACCTGATATACGAGGAACTGTGGAACCAGACCAGCCGGCTGCTGGACGAGAACCTGCCCTTCACCCAGAGGGTGCTCAGGCAGAACGGCCGGCCCCAGGTCCACCTGGCCGGCAGCTACGAGCAGGCGGTGGCCATCTACCAAAAGTACCGGGACAGCATGCTGGGCATCTTCAGCGACATCCGCTGTCCGCGCAACGGAAAGCTCGACGACCGGGCCGGGATCGATTTCGTCAGGATGGTAAGGTCCCAGCAGCCGTTTCTGCCGATAATGTTCCAGTCCAGCCAGGAGAACACCCGGCAGGTCGCCCGGGAGCTCAACGCCGCCCACCTGCTGAAGAACAGCCCCACCTTGATAGGCGACTTTCACCAGATCCTGACCGACCATTTCGATTTCGGCGACCTGGTGTTCCGGGACGAAGACCGGAACGAGGTGGCCCGGGTGGCCAATATCGAAGCCTTCCTGTCGGTGGTGGAAAGCCTGCCGCCCGACCTGCTGTCGACCTATTACCGCCATGAAGACCTGAAGCGCTGGCTGCTGGTCCGCACCGAGTTCCAGCTGGCCGAAAAGATCTACCAGCCAGGGATCGCCGGGCAGGCCGACCCCCTGTTGCTGCGCCGAGCCATCAAGGAGGCTTTCCTGGAGCATTATAACGGCATGCACCGGGGTGGCGTTTTTTATTATTCCCGACAGTTCAATCTCAACCAGTGGCATTTCTACCGGATGGGCGGCGGCTCCATGGGCGGCAAGGCCCGGGGCCTGGCCTTCATCGACAAGGTGCTTACCGCCAACCTTAAGGACGGTGATTTTCCGGAGGTCAGGATCTCCATCCCCCGCACCCTGGTGCTGGGCACCGACCTGTTCGACGAGTTCGTCCGCCATAACGATCTTTTCAGCATGGCCCTGCAGGAGAAGTCGGACATCCGGATCGCCAATGCCTTCCTTCATGCCGAACTGCCGGCCACCATCGTGGGCGACCTGCTGGATTTCATCCGGCAATTGAAGGCCCCGCTGGCGGTAAGGTCCTCCAGCCTGCTGGAGGATGCCCTCTACCAGCCATTCGCCGGGATCTACGTCACCAAGATGATCCCCAACAACGAACCGAACCTGGACGCCCGTTTCCTGAGTCTGACCAACGCCATCAAGCTGGTGTGGGCCTCCACCTTCTTCCAGCAGGCCAAGGCCTATATCGAATCCACCAACCACCGGGTGGAGGAGGAGAAGATGGCGGTGGTCATTCAGGAGGTGGTGGGCCAGAGGCGGAACGGCAGCTTCTATCCCGATCTCTCCGGGGTGGCCCGCTCCTACAACTTCTATCCGGTGGGCAGCGCCACCCCCGAGGACGGCGTGGTCAACGTGGCCCTGGGGCTGGGCAAGACGGTGGTGGACGGCGGGGCCACCTTAAGATTCACCCCGGCCTATCCCCGCATCCTGCCGCAGTTCGGCACCACCAAGGAGATGCTCAACAACTCCCAGCGCGAATTCTACGCCATCAACATGCGGCCCCTGGCCACCACCGCCTTTGCCGATGAGGACCAGTACCTGCTTAAGGCCGGACTGGATCAGGCCGAACGGGACGGCACCCTGGGCAACCTGGCCTCCACCTATTCCCCCCAGAACGATCAGTTCTACGACGGCATCAACCAGCCCGGGCCCCGCAGCGTCACCTTTGCCAACATTCTGAAAAATGATGTCTTCCCCCTGGCCGGCATCCTGGAGCGGCTGCTGAAGCTCTCCCGGGAGGCCATGGGATGTCCCATCGAGATGGAGTTCGCGGTCAACCTGGACCCCAGTAGCGTGCTTCCGGCCGAGTTCGGCTTTCTGCAGGTGCGCCCCCTGGTGGTGGGCGACGAGCTGGTCAAGGTGGACCTCAGGGAGAACAATTTCAGTGACGCCCTGTGCTACAGCCATCAGGTGCTGGGCAACGGGGTCAACCAGGAGATGGCCGATATTGTCTACGTCAAACCCGACACCTTCAACGCCGCCAACAGCCAGAGGATAGCCAACGAGATAGAGAAATTCAACGCCCGGCTCAAGGAGGAGGGCCGCAACTATATTCTGATCGGCCCCGGCCGCTGGGGATCCTCCGATCCCTGGCTGGGCATCCCGATCAAATGGAACCAGATCAGCCGGGCCAAGACCATGGTCGAGGTCAGCCTGCCCAATATGAACGTGGATCCCTCACAGGGCTCGCACTTCTTCCAGAACATGACCTCGCTGAGGATCGGCTATTTCACCGTGCCACTGGACCCGGAGCACGGCGGTATGGACTGGAGCCGGCTGGAGCACGGGCCGCTGGTCGGCGAATCGGAGAATGTCCGCCACCTGCGGTTTGCCAAGCCGCTGACAGTGATGATCGACGGACGCACCGGCCACGGAGTGATCCTTGATCCTCAGTAAGCTATCGAGCCTTAAAATATAATGAAGAATGTCTGTAGATTCAATAACCTCTGGCGGGAGAACCCCGGGGCCCGGCCCGTATTCTATCCCCATCAGCTATTGGACCGGAAGGCCTCGGTGCTTGAGGTGGTGGGCAGATGGAACGAGGCCGAAGCGATCTTCCGGGCCAATCTGGAATGGGTCCAGGCAAGCAATGATCCGGAGACGATCGCCTGTGACCAGAACGGGTTGGGCAATATTTTACGGCTGAAGGGTCTTTATCCCCAGGCGCTGGCGCTTTTTGAAGAAGCCTACAGGATCTCGTCCGTCTCGGAGGACAAGCCGGGGGTCTGGAAATCACTCATCAACATGGGCATGGTCTATTTCAACCAGGGCATATACCCAAAGGCCATGGAATGCTACCGGACCAACTTCGGCATTGCCGAGGCCCTGGGGGACGCACCCAAAACCGGCCGAACCTACCTGATGATGGGAAATGTTCATCTGTATCAGGGGGAGTATTCAAGCGCCCTGGACTGTTATCAAAGATCCCTGGCGATACTCACCGAGGCCGATGACCGGCAGAACATCAGCTCGCTTATGAACAATATGGGGCTGATCCACATGGAACAGGGGGATTATCCCCGGGCCCTGGAATTGTACCAAAAGGGGCTGGCCCTTCACCGCAGCCTGGGCAACAAGAAGGGGATCAGCAACGCCATCGGCAACATGGGCCTTCTTTATATGCAGCAGGGCGACTATGCCAGATCCCTGGAATGCTATCACCAGCAGATGGCTATCTCCCAGGAGCTGGGGGACAGGAGGAATCTGGGGATATCGGCCGGCAATATGGGCATTGTCTACATGGATCAGGGAGATTACGCCAAAGCCTTGGAATCATACCGGCAAAGCCTGGACATTGCCCAAGAGCTGAATGATCAGGAAAGCATCGGAATAACCATGGGCTCGCTGGGGGAGCTTTATAACAAGCTGCAGGATCCCCGCCAGGCCGGGCAGCATTATGATCAGGCCATTGCCATTGCCCGACAATTGCAGCTCAAATTCTACCTGTGCAGTTACCTCCATTCCAAGGCCGATCTGCTTTTCACCCAGCAGAAGGTCCCCCAAGCCGAGACCCTGAACGCCGAAGCCCTGCAGATCGCCCAAGAGATAATGGTCCCGGACATTGTTTTCAGCTGCCGGATCCTGCAGGCGGACATCCTGGGCCTGACCCAAAAGGGCCGGGCCCGGCAGCTGCTGGAAAATATGCTGACGGAAGCAACGGACGACCGGCAGCTGGCAGACCTGAATCACCACCTGTATAAAATCACCGGCGTTAACGAGCATCGGACCGAAGCCCTGGGACTGTATCGTGCTTTGCACCAAAAAACTCCCAAGGCCCAGTATCGGGACTGGATCGCCGAATTGGATAGTTGAGCCGTGACGCTGAGACCTTGGCCCGTCAAGCATATCATCCCAGATTGAATAACAGCCATCAAGGAGCCCACATGAACAGCCACAAACCCGAATGGCAGGTGATAGTTGACCTGCTGCGAGACACCAATCCCATCCTGCTCAACCGGATCGGCCGCAAAATGATGAACTATCTCTACAAGCGCAACATCTCCCGGATCGAGGAACTGATGAAGCGCCTGGACTCCACCTCCACCGACTGGGAGTACAGCGAGAACCAGCCCATGCCCCGCCTGAACCAGGTATTGCTGCAGGAGATCATGGACGAGGTGTTCACCATCGCCGCCCAGGAGGTCAACGCCGAGGAGATCTCCCGGATGATCAGCCTGTGGGTCAAGCATGAGCAGGCCCGCTTCCTGGCCATGGCCGCTGAAAAAAGGGACGTCTCCCTGGCCGAGATAACGGAGGCCGTCACCCGCTTCAGCCTGATGCCCGACGCCCAGAAGAGCCTGTCGCCCGAGGAACGCATCGGGGTCAGGGTGGCCCTGATCCGGCGCTTCTTCAGCGAGGACCTGGATTATATCAACACCACCAAGCGATATGTGACGGTGTTCGATTTCGCCCCGGTGCTATCCCGCACCATCGGCCCGGCCATCGGCAATGGCAAGCTGGGCGGCAAGGCGGCCGGCCTGTTCCGGGCCGAGAAGATCCTGCTGGCCGCCAAGAAGAACACTATCGCCCTGCGCAACCTGACCATCCCCAAGACCTGGTATGTCACCTCCGACGGCATCCTGGACTTCCTGCATTTCAACGCCCTGGAGGAGATGCCCACCATCAAGTACCGCGATCCGGTGGAGATCCGCCAGGAGTACCCCTACATCGAGCAGATCTTCAAGAACTCCTCCATGTCGCCGGAGATCATCGCCGGCCTGAGCCTGGCCCTGGACGATTTCGGCGACCGTCCGCTGGTGGTGCGCTCCTCCAGCCTGCTGGAGGACACCCTGGGCTCCTCCTTTGCCGGAAAATACAAGAGCCTGTTCGTGGCCAACCAGGGCACCAAGCGCGAAAAGCTGGAGGCCCTGATCGACGCCATCGAGGAGGTGTACGCCAGCGTCTTTGGGCCGGACCCCATCGAGTACCGCCGGGAGCGGGGCCTGCTGGACTTCAACGAGGAGATGGCCATCGTCATCCAGGAGGTGGTGGGGCAGCGGGTGGGCCGTTATTTCTTTCCGGCCTATGCCGGGGTGGCCTTCAGCTCCAACGAGTTCCGCTGGTCGCCCCGCATCAGGCGGGAGGACGGCATCATCCGTCTGGTGGCCGGGCTGGGCACCCGGGCGGTGGACCGGATGGGCGACGACTATCCGGCCCTGGTCTGTCCCGGCCAGCCCGGCTTGAGGGTGAACGTCAGTCCCGAGGAGATTATGTGGTATTCCCAGAAGAACATCGACGTCATCAACCTGACCACCCGCCGCTTCGAGACCATCAACTTCGAGAAGCTGGTGCAGGAGTTCGGCCAGGAGTATCCGGCCCTGCCCCAGATCATCTCCATCTACCAGGACGGGCAGCTGTCCACCCCGGTGGGCACCATGATAGATTACGACAAGGGGGCCCCGGTGGTCACCTTCTCCAAACTGCTGACCCACGGCCCCTTCATCCCCCAGATCAGGGCCATACTGGAGATCCTCAGCAAGGAGCTGGGCTGGCCGGTGGACATAGAGTTCGCCTGCGACGGTGACATCCACAAGCTGTACCTGCTGCAGTGCCGGCCCCAGAGCCAATCGGGCGGGGTGCACAACATCCCGGTGCCCAAGGATGTGCCCCGGGACGATATTCTATTCACCGCCGACAAGTTCGTCACCACCGCCCAGGTGGAGGACATCGAATACCTGGTCTACGTTGACCCGGCGGAATATGATTCCCTGCCCACCATGGAGGAATTGATCCAGGTGGGACGGACCATCGGTGAGCTGAACAATAAGCTTCCGCGCCAGAAGTTCATTCTGATGGGGCCGGGCCGCTGGGGCAGCCGGGGAGACATCAAGCTGGGGGTGCGGGTGGGCTATTCGGACATCAACAACACCGCCATGCTGATCGAGGTGGCCAAGAAGAAGAAGGATTACGTGCCGGAGGTCTCATTCGGCACCCATTTCTTCCAGGACCTGGTGGAGGCCAGGATCCGCTATCTGCCGCTGTATCCCGACGAGAAGAACATGGTGTTCAACGAGAAGTTCTTCCAAGACGCGCCGAACCTGCTGAAGAGGATACTGCCGGAATTCAAGAAGCTGGAAAAGGTCATCAAGGTGATCAATGTCTCCAAGATGATGGCCGACGCCACCGTCTCGGTGATCATGGACGGCGACAACGACCAGGCGCTGGGGTTCATAAAAAGAAAATAGAGATTTTTAGTAGACGTATAACACAGGGTGGCTTCTTTGTTAACCCATGCAGGGCAAAGTGGAAACTAGGGATAAACGGATAAATAGTTAACAGATGTTAAAGGCTAGTATTATGAGATATATTTATATTCTGTTTTGTATGTGTCTTTCCCTTTTTAGTTGTGCATCACCTCAAAACAAAACTCATATTACATACAAGCATATAAAAGAACATGGAGTAAAAAAACAAAGGGGCGTTATAAAGGGCAAAGTCTATGGATATTACAAATATTATCATGAACACAAAGGTACTAATCAACCTTTGCCAGGTGCTGCCGTAAAGGTGCAAAACACAAATCTAGGTGCGGCTACAACACTTAACGGCACATACGTTATTGATAGCCTTGATTATGGCACTTACTCTATAACAGCATCAATGATGGGTTTTACAACGGAGACAATAAATAATGTAAAAGTATTTCCTGATAAAATTACTTATATCGAAATTTATTTAATGGAAATTCCGGGCATTATATATTAGTAGACATTTTTAACTTACAGGAAAGGTAAAACACACGGTTTGATAAATCCTCTGTTTTATTGATTCTAAATCATATTGTCAGGAAACCTGTCATTCCTGACAATCTTATAACTGAATTCACCTTTCCCGTCGGCTACCATGAATTCCATTCAAAACAACTCTTAAACTTCCAGATTAACCGTCCGTACTCCTTTGGGTATGCCAGATACTAAGATCTGCTGTGCTGCCTATCAACAAGATCAACTCCGAACACAAACAAGAACACACAAAGCCCCCGCTTTTGGCGGGGGCTTTATTAATTTTCGTTATTATTGCCCGTCAGATCTTCCACTCCACCCTATAGCGGCACACCGCGCCGCCGGTGGCCCGGCATTCCTCCTCGATTATTTTTATATCCCTGGCCCCACACATCTTCAGGGCCTCCTTGTACCAGCCCACCACCGTCAGGCAGTCGGGGATGGAATAGGTCTCGGCCTTATGGGTGGTGATCACCCCGGAATTGGGCCCGGTGGCCTGGTAATCCCGGTAGCCGGTGTCGTAATAGAACTTGTAGATAGAGCCGGTCTTCTTCATGAAAGACTGCGGATCGCCCGGCGCCAGGAAGGTCCGGTGTTCCTTGGCCAGGCTCTTCTGGGCCGACTTGGCCCCCAGCTGCTCGAACACCAGGTTGTCGCCCTTGCCCAGCACCTTGACGATGGCCTTGTCGATATGGTCGCCTATCTCGAAGGGATACCACTGGCTGGAGAGGATGGATTCGCCTATCAGCTGCCGGTCCTCCTGGGCCAGGCCGTTGAGCACCTTTTCCCAGGCCCCCTGGCCGAAGTTTTCGTTCACGAATTCCTTGCGGGCGGCTATGATCATGCCCTTGATCTTCATGGCCTCCGTTCTCTGCAATGTTCAAGTGTGATTATAGAGGACCTCGCTTCTAAAGTCAATGGTATCGATATAGCTAGTTGACAGCCAAAGCCCCCGCTTTCAGCGGGGGCTTTGATATTTCCGTGATTGGAATTGCTTACTGGCCGGATCCAGTTTTTTACTTGCCCGCTTTTTTAGCCTTCTTGGCCAACCGTTTTTCCATCAGGGATTTCCCGGCTTTCTTTTTACCGTCCTTTTTAATGTCCTGATCTTTAGCCATGGTCCTTCTCCGCTTTTAAAATTATATTTTGTCCCGGCCTTTAATGAGGCAATTGTATATCCCCGCTTGTTTTTTGTCAACATATTTTTTATGTTCAAATAGCTGTGCTTCAAACAAACCAAAGCCCCCGCTTACAGCGGGGGCTTTTAGGTAAGTCCCTCTCCCACAGGGGGAGGGATTTAGGGTGGGGTCTATACCACGCCCTGGGCCACCATGGCCTTGGCCACTTTGACGAACCCGGCGATGTTGGCGCCCGCCAGATAATCGCCCTTGGTGGCGTAGGTCTCGGAGGCGTCCAGGCACTGCTGGTGGATGGCCTGCATGATCCGCTGCAGCTTCTGGTCCACTTCCTCCCGGTTCCAGTACCAGCGGGAGCTCTGCTGGGCCATCTCTAAGCCCGAGGTGGCCACGCCGCCGGCGTTGGCCGCCTTGGCCGGTCCGTACAGCACGTTGTTGTCCTGGTAGATCTTGATGGCCGCCAGGTCGGAGGGCATGTTGGCGCCTTCGGAGACCAGGAAGCAGCCGTTCTTGACCATGGCCTGGGCATGCTCGGCATTGATCTCGTTCTGGGTGGCCGAGGGGAAGGCGCAGTCGAACTTGATGCCCTGTTCCTTGACCACGTCCCAGACGCTCTTGCCCTCGTAATACTTGGCGCTCTTGTACTTGTCGGCGTATTCCTTGGCCCGGCCGCGCTTGACCTCGGCCAGCTCCATGACGTATTTCAGCTTCTCGGCGCTGATGCCCTCCTCGTCGATGATGGTGCCGCTGGAGTCGGAGATCGACAGGGCCTTGCCGCCCAGCTGGTTGATCTTCTCGATGGTGTACTGGGTGACGTTGCCCTTGCCGGAAACTATGCAGCGCAGGCCCTTGTAATCCTTCTTGCGGGTGGCCAGCATCTCGGCCCCGAAATACACCGACCCGTAGCCGGTGGCCTCGGGCCGGATCAGCGATCCGCCGTACTCCCGGGCCCGGCCGGTCAGCACGCCGGTGAACTCGTTGCGGATCTTTTTATAATATCCGTACAGGTAGCCTATCTCCCGGCCGCCCACTCCGATGTCTCCGGCCGGCACGTCCACGTCGGCTCCGATGTGGCGGAACAATTCGCGCATGAAGGACTGGGTGAACTTCATCACCTCCAGGTCGCTCTTGCCCTTGGGATCAAAATCCGAGCCGCCCTTGCCGCCGCCCATGGCCAGGGTGGTCAGGCTGTTCTTGAATATCTGCTCGAAGCCCAGGAACTTGATGATCCCCAGGTTGACCGAGGGATGGAAGCGCAGGCCACCCTTGTAGGGCCCGATGGCGTTGTTGAACTGGACCCGGAATCCCTTGTTGACCTGGACCTCGCCCTTGTCGTCCACCCAGGGCACCCGGAACATGATCACCCGGTCCGGCTCGCAGATCCGCTCGTAGATCTTCCATTTGACGAACTCGGGGTGCTTGGCTACGGTGGGCTCCAGGGTCTTCATGACCTCCTCTACCGCTTGGTGGAACTCCGGCTCTCCCGGATTCTTGGCCTTGACCTTGGCGATCACGTCGGTGATGTGGGACATTGGCATCTCCTTAAAAGTTAATGGTTAAAAGGGGCATTGTTATAAAATAACATTTGGGGCTCGTTAAACTTTGTATTATATATCCTTAATTTCAAAGTGTCAAGACAAATATAACCGGTTTTTGGGGCTCTCTTTTAGCGCCAGGCGCCCTGTTTCTCTTTCAGATAACCGTGCATATCATCGGCCGCCAGCCGGGCCATGCCCATGGCCGAAATGACGGTGGCCGAGCCGGTGACGATGTCCCCTCCGGCCCAGACCCCCGGCAGGTTGGTGCGGCCCGCAGGCGTCAGCGGTTTGATGTATCCCATCTGGTTCCTCTCGATGTCGGGGAACCCGGAAAAGACCACCGGATTCGGTCCGGCACCCACCGCCACGATCACCAGGTCGGTGTCTATCAAAAAATTCGATCCGGCGATGGGTATCGGCCTGGGGCGGCCCGAGGAATCCGGCTCGCCCAGCTTCATCTGGACGCATTCTATCTGTCGCACCCAGCGCTGATCATCGCCGATGAACCGCACCGGATTGGTCATCAGCCGGAATCTTATGCCCTCCTCCTCGGCATGATGGATCTCCTCCAGCCGGGCCGGCATCTCGCTCCGGGAGCGGCGGTAGACGATGGTGGCCTCCCGGCTTCCCATCCGCAGGGCGGTCCGGGCACAGTCCATGGCCACGTTTCCGGCGCCCACCACCACCACCTGGCGGCCCTTGGGGGCCGGAGTGTCGTAATCCGGAAAGGCATAGGCCTTCATCAGGTTCAGCCGGGTGAGATATTCGTTGGCCGAATAGATGTTGCACAGGTTCTCACCGGGGATGCTCATGAACACCGGAAGACCGGCCCCCACCGCCAGATAGACGGCCCGGTAGCCCATCTCTCGAAGGTCGTTCAGGTCGAACAGGCGGCCGATCAGGGAATTGAGTTCGATCTTGACCCCCATCCGGCGCAGGTAGTTGATCTCGGCCTCCACGATGGCCTTGGGCAGGCGGAATTCGGGAATGCCGTAGACCAGCACCCCTCCAGGCTTGTGCAGCGCCTCGTACAGGGTGACGCTGTAACCCTTGCCCACCATGTCGGCGGCCAGGGTCAGGCCGGCCGGCCCGCTTCCCACCACTGCGATTTTGATTTCGTTGGCCTGAGCCTTTCTGGGGATCACCACCGACTGTGTCTCCCGCTCCATATCGGCCGCAAAACGCTCCAGGCTGCCGATGGCCACCGGGGTCTCCTTCAGGGCCAGGATGCAGTTTTTCTCGCACTGGTCCTCCTGGGGGCAGACTCGTCCGCAGATGGCCGGCAGGGCGTTCTTCTCCTTGATCTTCTGGGCGGCCTCGGCGAATTTCTCCTGCTTGATCAAGCCGATGAACCCGGGAATGTCTATGTCCACCGGGCACCCTACGCGGCACTTGGGATCCTTGCAGTTCAGGCAGCGGTGGGCCTCGATCAGGGCCGTCTCCCTGGTGAACCCGTAGGGCACCTCCTGGAAATTGCGGATCCTCAGGAGCGCATCCTGTTCCGGCACCCTCTGCCGGGCCACCTTGGGTTTGATCCTCAGCTGGTCGGCCCGGGATATCCCGTGCCAGTGGCAGCCGACCTTGGTGCAGATATAGAACGGTATCAGCCGGGAATGGACGGTGATCATTATCTTGGCGGCCGGAGAATCGCATTCCCCGCAGTGGGCCCCGGGCTCTATCAGCGAAGCCTGGCACAGGGGGCAGGACAGATCCTCCATCACCTGGCCCTCGGCCAGCTCCAGTCCGGACCGCTGTTCAAACTCGTCCACCTTGGGGCTTAAAAACAGCTCATCCTTCCGCCCCCCGGAAGTGATATTCAGGCGGAACCAGGTCTTATTGGACTTCGGCTCGTAAAGGTTCAGCCCCTGGTGGCAGTGCGGACAGTAGATGGTGAACTCGGTGCCGGGGGCGATCTTGTCGAGCTGGTCTTTCTTCAATTCTGACATGAGCGGCTCATTATCATTTGGCTCTGATTGAGAACAGGAGCGAGGTCTTCTCGTCCCTGCCATAGGTGTTGTTGCGCTGGATCAGTTCGTCGAAATCCACCTGATGCCCGTCAAAGTGCGGCCCCTCGACGCAGGCGAACCTGGTCTTGCCCTCCACCGACACCCGGCAGGCCCCGCACATTCCGGTGGCGTCCACCATCACCGGGTTCAGGCTGACCAGGGTCTTGATGTTGTACAGCTTGGTCTGCTGGCACACCGCTCGCATCATCACCAGCGGACCCACCGCGATCACCAGGTCGATCGGCTCGGGATCGTCACGCTCCACCAGGGTCTTCAGGGCGTCGGTCACCAGACCGTGCATCCCGTAGCTGCCGTCGTCGGTGACGACGATCAGCTGCTGGCAGAGGTTTTTCATCTCATCCTCCAGGATCAGAAGGTCCCGCTCCCGGGCGCCGATGATGCCCACCAGCTTGTTGCCGGCAGCCCCATAGCCCTGCAGCAGGTGATGCAGCACCGCAATGCCCGAGCCGCCGCCTATGCCGACGACTGTCCCCAGTTTGGTGAACTCCTCGGTGACGCCCAGCGGGCCCACCAGGTCCTTGATGGCGTCGCCCACCTTGAGCGAACCCAGCAGGGCGGTGGATTTCCCGATCACCATGAAGATGATGGTGATGGTGCCGTGCGACAGGTCCTTGTAGGCCACGGTCAGGGGGATCCTCTCGCCGGTCTCGTTGATCCTCAGCACTACGAATTGCCCGGGCTTGATCTTTCGGGCGATCTGGGGGGCCTCCACCGTGATCAGCACCATGTTGCCCTTGGCCAGTTCCTGGCGGTCTATTATCGGATACATCTTACCACTCCTGGCTGTCTTCCAGCATTATCATTTTGGTGTCCTCCCCCGAGATCCCGTGCCAGGTGCAGCCCTTGCGGAGGCAGATGAAGAAGGTGATAAGTTTGTGCATGGCTCCCACCGTGACCTTGGCTATCCGCGATCCGCACCGGTCGCATTTCTTAAGCTTCTCCAGCAGGGAGTGGTCGCAGTGCGGGCACCGCAGGTCCCTGACCTCCTCCCCGTGGGGTATCTCGATGGTCGAGCTGTTGGTGAACACATTAAGATAGGGCGATAGCAGCAACATCCCTTCTTCCCCGCCCCGGCCCACCACCGTAAAGGTCAGCGAGCAGTGATTTATCAAGGTATGCTTGCAATGCGGGCAATAGGACTGCAGAAAGCTGCCGCTGGCCATGATCTCTTTTGCGTCTGGCTCCTCGACTGCCGGCCCTTTCCTGCCTGGCAGGACTTGCTGCCGATCCCCGCCCAGGGCATAGGTGTCGTAGAACTTGGTCAGGGCCTTGTTCAAATCCTCGAACTCCAGGAAGTGTTTCTTGCACCCCTTGCGGGAACAGATGAAGACCTTGCCCCCCTCCTCCAGCATCAGCGGCACCATCGGGGCGCCGCAGACCTCGCACTGGTTGGAGCTCTTCAATGCCGCCTGGCAATGGGGGCATGATATCCTGACCAGGGCATCCTGGGCGATGGGAAACTCGCTTTCCACCTTGTAGCTGCCATAGACCGGCGAGAGCCTCAGCCAGCCTTTCTTTCCCCGGATATCAACCCTCAAGCCGATGGCGGGCTGGCCGTCGACCTTGTGCGCCTTATCCATCAGGCTTTTGCGGCAGGACGGGCACTTTACTTTCAATGCTACCTGAGAAGCCATGCTTTCGCCTCCTTCTTCTGAATTTAGCCGGTCCTTAACTATTTATTACACTACAATACTTTCCCTGAAGACACAATAAGGGATATCCTGATTTCTGGCTTCGAAATACCTTAGCTGCCGAATATCGAATATTTTATGCATCCGGACTAAATTTTCGGACCAAACCATTGTTTCCTATTTTCAGTACTTGGCCGCGATCGGCATCCGGCGGCCGCCGCCGAAGGCCTTGCCGGTGACCTTGATCCCCGGGGCCGACTGCCGGCGCTTGTATTCGTTCTG
Organism: Candidatus Edwardsbacteria bacterium RifOxyA12_full_54_48; assembly: GCA_001777915.1. Classification (NCBI taxonomy): domain Bacteria; phylum Candidatus Edwardsiibacteriota; species Candidatus Edwardsbacteria bacterium RifOxyA12_full_54_48. Next base: position 73,284 of record MFFN01000004.1, read on the forward strand.
CCGGACGGTTCTTGCCACCCACTCCACCGTATCCCTGTCCAGCCCCTGGCCAACCAGCTGGTCGACCGACAGATCGTCTTCCAAATACCCCTCCAGTATCCTGTCGAGGATCTCATATGGCGGCAGGGTGTCCTGGTCCTTCTGGCCGGCCCTCAGCTCGGCCGAGGGGGGCTTGGTGATCACGGCCCGGGGAATGATCTCCCGGTCCCGGTTGATGTGTTCGGCCAGCCGGTAGACGGTGGTCTTGGGGACATCCGATATCACCGCCAGCCCGCCGCTCATGTCGCCGTAAAGCGTGCAGTAGCCCACCGCCAGCTCGCTCTTGTTGCCGGTGGTCAGCACCAGGCGGCCGAACTTGTTGGAGAAGGCCATCAGGATGTTGCCCCTTATCCGGGCCTGGATGTTCTCCTCGGCGATGTCCGGCGCCCGGCCCTCGAAATGCGGCTCCAGTATCTCCAGATATTTTTCATAGACCTCGGTGATGGATATCTCCTTGAGCGCGATGCCCAGCTTGTCTGCCAGCTTGCGGGAATCATCCACGCTTCCCTGCGACGAGAAGGGCGAGGGCATGGTGATGCCCAGCACGTTGTCCGGCCCCAGGGCCTGGGCGGCGAGGGCCGCCACCACCGCCGAATCGATCCCTCCGGAAAGCCCCACCACCGCCTGGTTAAAGCCGCATTTGCGGAAATAATCCCGCACCCCCAGTTTCAAGGCTGAATATATCGATCCGATCTCATCCTGAACCGGAGGTTCGACAAATTTGCCCGGCAGGGAACTGTCGATGATCACCACCTCCTCCTGGAATGCCGGCAGCCACCAGGCCATTTGCCCGTTTTTGTCCACCCCGAAGCTCCGGCCGTCGAACACCAGCTCGTCGTTTCCGCCGACCTGGTTGATATAGATGAACGGCAGACCGTGTTTTTTGGCGTGCCGTCCGATCAGCTCGAACCTGGTCCTTTCCTTGCCGGCTTCGAAGGGCGAGGCCGAGATGTTTATCAGCAGGCTGGCCCCCATCTTGGCCAGGTCGGCCACCGGGTCGTAATCGTAAGGCTTGCGCTTGGGCCACAGCTCGGGATGGTTCCAGGCGTCCTCGCAGATGGTAATGCCCAGCTTTTCGCCCTTGAAATCGACCAGCCCCGCCGAATCCGCCGGGTCGAAATACCTGGCCTCGTCGAAGACGTCATAGCTGGGCAGCAGGGTTTTATGGCGGCAGGTGCATTTACCGTCGTGGATGAGAACCGCCGAGTTGAAAAGTCCTTGGCCGGTATCCCGGCCGGCGGCGGTGGGAGCACCGAAGATAAACCCTGTCTCCGGGTGATCCAAGGAAGCCTCCGTCAGGTCCTTGATGGCGGCGGCGCAACGCTGTATGAACCAGGGCTTCTCCAGCAGGTCCCGTGGCGGGTAGCCGGTCAGGAACAGCTCGGGAAAAATTATCAGGTCGGGCCTCTGGGCCCTGGTCTGGGCCAGGATGCCGGTGATCTTCTTGGCATTTCCCTCAATATCGCCCACCAGTGGGTTAAGCTGACAGATGGTTATCTTCAATTTTCAATTCCCTAAAATAATTTAAGCCAGGGTTTATATATACTTTGTGAACTTTGCGTCTTTGCGGTAAAAAACCCTCCTGTCCTGAACATTAAGATACCTGAATTCAAAATCAATGTCAAGCAGGATTTTCTAAACAAAAAGCCGTGGCTTATGTAAGCCACGGCTTGAAATGAATTTGATGGTCAATCCTGCTTCACCGCCAGCTGGCTGGCGGCCTCCACCAGCTTGATGAACTCGGCCCGGTACCCCTCGGTGTCATTCCCCCGGGAATTTCTGGCCAGCTCCAGCACCTGCCTATAGCTGGCCTTTCCCTTGTGCTCCGAATCCCTCAGCAGCAGGCCGAACTCGGCCACCGCCGAGGCGAAGCGCAGGTCCTCGGGAAGCATGGCCAGATCCGCCCCGCCGTCACGGACCGGTTTGGATATCAGCTGGCTGGTCTGCCCGTCGGGGTCCTTGTAGCGCAGTTTAACCGTCATCAGTTCTCCGGAGAAGCTGCCGCTGGGCTTTGCCTCGACCTTCTGATATTTGAGGTCGTCTACCTTGGATATTCTTTCCTTCGACCCGGCCGGCACCAGCTCGTAGAGCGCGGTGACGGTATGGCCCACCCCCAGCTCCCCGGCGTCCTTCTTGTCGTCGTTGAAATCCTCCTTGTTGAGCATCCGGTTCTCGTATCCGATCAGCTTGTAGGCCTTGACCCGGGCCGGGTTGAACTCCACCTGGATCTTGACGTCCTTGGCGATGGTGAACAGGGTCCCGGCCATCTGGTTGACCAGCACCTTTTTGGCCTCGGTGATGTTGTCGATGTAGGCGTAATTGCCGTTGCCCTTGTCGGCCAGCTGTTCCATCCGGGAATCCTTCAGGTTGCCGCTGCCGAAGCCCAGCACCGAAAGATAGATGCCCTCCTCCCGCTTCTGCTCGATCATCCTGATCAGCTCGGAGGTGCTGGAGACCCCCACGTTGAAATCGCCGTCGGTGGCCAGTATCACCCGGTTGTTGCCGCCCTTGATGAAGTTCTCCTTGGCCGTCCGGTAGGCCAGCTGGATCCCGGCCGCGCCGGCGGTGCATCCCCCGGCCTCCAGCTTATCGAGGATGTCCAGTATGGCCTTCTTGTCTTTCCCCGAGGTGGACGGCAGGACCAGGCCCTCGGAGCTGGCGTAGACCGCAATGGCGATGCGGTCGTTGGGGCGGAGCTGATTGACCAGCATCTTGAAGGCCGACTTCAACAGGGGCAGTTTGTCGGGGCTCTGCATGGATCCGGAGACGTCTATCAGGAAGACCAGGTTGCTGGGGGGCAGTTTATCGCGGGATATCTCCCGGCCCTTGATCCCTATCCTCACCATCCGGTGTCCGTTGTTCCAGGGGCAGGGGCCGGCATCGGCTATGATGGAGAAGGGACGGCCGTCGTCCGGCAGGGGATAATTATAATCGAAGTAATTGATCAGCTCCTCTATGCGTACCGCATCCTTGGGAGGCAGCTGGCCGTAGTTGAGAAAGCGGCGGACGTTGGCATAGGAGGCCGGGTCGACGTCGATGGAGAAGGTGGACAGCGGGTTCTGGGTGACCTCCAGAAAGCGGTTCTCGTAGATCCGGGAATATTCCTCGGTGTTGTAGTCCGGCGGAAGATAATAACCGCCGGTTTGGTCGCAGACTGAAGGCGCCATTTCGCAACAGGCGATCTTGGAAGAGCGCGAAGCCGGAAATTTTGCCTCATCCTTGACCAGCCCCAGGTTCTGCAAAAGTGTTTTGCCCTGTTTCTTCAACTTGAATTCCACCTTTACCGTGGAGTTGGTCTTCACCTTGACCTTTTGGGTCTGGCTTTGATAGCCGGCCAGGCTGGCCTCCACCTTGTAACTTCCTTCCGGCAGCCCGGTGAACTGGTAATGTCCGATCTTATCGCAAACCGCAATATAACCGGTGCCGGGTATTGTTACCGTGGCTCCTGACAATAATTTGGAACTGGCATTATCCCTTACCGTACAATCGATAATGCCTGTCCCGGCGGCGCCGATAAGGCTGGCCGAGATCAAGGCCAGCCCCGCGGCTGCGATCAGGGGGGAGATCCTGCTTTTCATCTTCGTTTCTCCGGTTTATGGGTTGATTATTAAGTTGACTGCCCTATATACGCCCTGCCGGAGAAAAATATTCCCAACATTTTATTTTTCTTGGATACAATACGGAAAGCCCCGGTTTCCCGGGGCTTTGGTAAATTATTGATACTATTTAATATTCCTTTATGATCATCTCGCTGAGCGATCTTTTCGGTACATGGTGCGCCTGCTTGTCGTCCCGCCAGTATTTTATGCTTCCGTTGACCGCCACATCGTCGATCACCACCGTCTCAGCCGGTTTGCCCAGGGCTATCACCAGCGGTATCTCGTATTGTTCGTCGATCTCAAGCGCCTTTCTCAACCCCTCCCGGTCCACCGATGCCAGCAGGCAGCCGCCCAAACCCTTCTCCACCGCGCCTAAAAGGATGCTCTGGGCGCAGATCCCGGCATCGTAATGCAATTTGCTGGGGCAGACGGAGGTGTCCCACAACATGATCATATAGGCCGAAGGCCGCTGGCCCTGGGCCGGACCGTTCCAGTCCTTCAGGTATTTGGCCCAGGCCATGAACGGAAATATCTTTTCATTGGTATCGATATTGGAGACCAGTATATATTTCAGCGGCTGAAGATTCCCGGCCGAACCGGACAGCCTGGCCAGTTCCGCCAGTTCCCGCAGGGTAGGCAGATCGATCCTGTGATCCTGGTCGAACCTCCGATAGCTCCGGTTCTTTAGGATAATGTCTTTTAACATGATTTTATCTATTTTTCGGATTCATTCAACTGTAGGGGATGGTTTCAAACCACCCCCTACAGGATATCATGCCATGAATAAAAGGTTATTTCTTCCCCTTAAAAACAAACCTCCCACCCTTGTTGATATACCCCCACACCCCCCCGGTGACGCTGCCCTTGGGGTTCATCTCCCCGCCGATGTTCACCAGAGCCAGCCCGTCTTTAAAATCCCAGGCGAAATCGAATTTATTATCGATGACCATCCGGCCCTTCCGGTCTATGAAGCCCCACCTGCCGCCGGCCACCATGCCGTTCTCGTTCATCTTTCCCCCTTTGTTGACCAGGGCCAGCCCCTCGGAAAAATCCATGGCCCCGTCGTACTGGGGCACGATCACCACTTCACCGGTCCGGTTGATATAGCCCCGCTTGCCGCCCACCCTGACCGCCGCCAGGCCTTCATGAAAATCGGAGCCGGCATCGAAATGCGGAGCGATGGCCAGCGCTCCGGAAGTGTCAATATAGCCCCATTTCTGGCCGCTTTTGACCGAGGCCAGCCCTTCCGAAAAGGCGTTGGCATCCTCGAAGTATAATTGGCTGATCTTGTTGCCGGACCTGTCTATGAACCAGATCTTGTCATCCAGCCGCACCACCGCCCGGCCCTGGGAGAAATTGGAGGCGTAGACGTATTGAGGCTCAATGACCATTTTCCCGGTTTGATCTATATACCCGTATTTGTCATTCTCCCTCACCGGGGCCAAGCCCTCGGAGAAGTTCCGGGCGTCATTGTATCTTATTTCTACGGCGGCCTTGCCCTGCTGGTCTATGTATCCATACCTATCGTTCAGCCGGACCAGGGCCAGTCCCTGGGAAAAACTGCGGGCATCGTCGTACTGCGGTTCGACCACCATCTTGCCCTGGCGGTCGATGTACCCCCGTTTGCCGTCCGACAACAGCCCCAGCTCGTTGACCTTCCCGCCGATATTGACCAGCGCCAGCCCCTGGGAGAAATCCTTGGCGTCATCGAACTGCGGATTGATGACGATCCTGCCCTTGGGTTCTATGTAGCCCCATTTGCCGCCGATCACATAGCCCATCTCGTTCTTGCTGCCGCCGATGTTGACCAGGGCCAGCCCTTCCGAAAAATCGAAGGCCCAGTCGAACTCCGGCTTGATGGTCATCCTGCCCCGGGCGTTGATATAACCGAATTTCCCGGCAGACATGACTGGAAAAAGCTTGACCTGCTCATCGGCCCCGATGGCCAGCGGCCCGGCCATTACGATCAGGCCCGCTAAAATGACAACCACCTTTTTCATCTTACCCTCCGTCAGTGTGTTACTTATCCTCGCAGCCCCCGCAGCAGCTCCCTTGTTCGTGATCGTGGTCATGGTCGTGTCCGCAGTCGCCGTGCCCGCCGCCGCAGCCCCCGCAGCCTTTATGATAGCCCTCCGGCACCTCTCCGGCTTCGATCAGTTTGAGGTCGAAGGTCAGGTCCTTGCCGGCCAGGGGATGGTTGGCGTCCAGGGTGGCGTGGGTCTGGCTTAGGGCGGTGATGGTCACCGGGACCTGCTGGCCATCCTCCATGCTCAAATGGACCCGCTTGCCCAGCTCCGGTTTGGCATTGGGGCCGAACTTGTCCAGTTCCACCTCCACCACCATTTTGGCATGATGCGGACCGTAGGCCTGATCGGCCGGAATGGTCACCTTCTTGCTCTGGTTCAGCTTCATGCCCTCGATGGCCTGGTCGAATCCCGGGATCACCTGGCCCGAGCCCAGAATAAATTCCAACGGATCGCCGCCTTCGGAGGTATCGAATACCGTTCCGTCGCCAAAGGTCCCGGTGTAGTGCACTTTTACCAGATCGCCTGATTTTGCCTGAATCATCTGTTCTTCCTTGTTATCATTGAAATTTCTCTCGCCTTTAGAATAAGGGAGTTTTGCTGTTTTTAAGGATAATCTATTTGCCGTGGTATGTCAATTGATATTTTCAAACAAGTAAACGGCCCAGACATAATGTCTGGGCCGTTGTTTACAGGATTCAAATTACCGGATCAGTCCCTCTTTCTTCTTCAGCTCGGCCGCCTTCTTCTCCATCACATCCGAAGCGAACCCGGCAGCGATGGCCTTGCCCTTCTTCAAAGTGGGCAGGCCGAATTGCTTTTGGCCGGCCTTTCCCTGGGGCAGGTTTGGCAGGGCTGAGCCTCCCAGCTCTATCAGCACCTGCTTGGTGGTCTTCCCTGAAGCCGGCTTGATGCCGGCCTTGAGGTGCTGCAGCCTCCCCTCGCTGTTGACGAAACTGCCGTCGCTCTCGGCCCAGGCTGAGACCGGCAGGACAATGTCGGCCAGCTTGGCGGTCTCGGTCAGGAACAGGTCGCAGACAATGAGCTTTTCCAGCTTGGCCAGAGCGGTCTTGATCTTGTCCCCGTTCTCCAGGCTGCCTGCCGGGTCCTCGTTGAGCAGCACCGCTGCCTTTATCTTGCCCTTCAGTATCCCGGAAACATCGATGTTGACAAAGCGGTCCACCCCGTTGGCGTTGGCCTTGGCCCGCAGGGCGATGAAATTCTCCGGAACATCCATCAGCAGAAGGATGTTGGCAATGGCCTTGATGGTTTCGGGATCCACTGCATCGGCGTTGAATGCCAATATTGAATTCTGGTCTTCCAACAGCAGTTTGGCCAGGCTCTCGATATCGGCCTTCTTCCATCCGCTGTTGGTTGTCACCGCGGCGGCGCTGAGCTTGCCCAGGACCTTGGCCAGTTCCTTGTATCCGGGATATTTGGACCGGCACTTGGCCAGCAGGGCTTTGAGCAGGCCGTTCAGGGCGAAGGACAACCCGCCTTTTTTAATGACCAGTTCCTGTGCGGCGATCTCGCCCAGCTTGGTGGCCTTCTCCTGCAGGGAGTAAACCTTGGATCCTTGTTTGACCGCCTTTCTGATCATCTGGGAGAACACCGGATGCTCGGCATAGGCATCGGACCCGATCAGGAAAATGGTCTTGGCCTCGGACAGCGACTGGTAACCCCTGCCGTTGGCCTTGCCCAAAATATTCTCCATGGCATTCATCAGCCGGCCGTTATCGACGCCGGCAAAGCTGCCGAACTGTTTGACGCCCTTCTTCTCGGCCCAGGAGCGCAGGCCCTCGGCCTCTTCGAGGCTGGTCCGGCCGGAGGCGAATACCGCCACCGAATCCGGCCCGTATTTTTTTACCATGGCGTCTATATCCTGGTTGACCTTGCTTACGGCCTCGGGCCAGGCGATCTTCTGGTGCTTGGCTCCGGCCTTGGCCAGCGGTTCGGCCAGACGCTCCGGACTATGAAGCAGTTCGAACCCGAACTTGCCCTTGAAGCACAGCGAGCCTTTATTGACCGGGCTGTCCTCGTTGCCGGTGACCCGGACCACCTTGTTGTCCATTATATTCAGGTCCAGGCCGCAGCCCACTCCGCAGAAGGTGCACACCGAGGGGATCTTATCCATCTTCCAGGGCGAGGGCTTGATGTGCCGCACCCTTTCGGTCAGCGCCCCCACCGGGCAGGTCTCGATGCAGGCTCCGCAGGACACGCAGGGCGACTCGGGATAGGGCTTCTCCATGGTGGGCGCCACGATGGCGTTGAATCCGCGGTAGACGAAGCCCAAAGCCGCCGCCCCCACCACCTCCAGGCACATCCTGACGCAGCGGCCGCACATCACGCACTTGCTCTGATCGCGCACCAGGAAGGGATGGCTGTGGTCGATGGGATGCTGCTTGACCTCGCCCATGAAGCGCTGGACCATCACGTCGTAGACCGTGGCGTAGTCACGCAGCTTGCACTCCTGCATGTCGGCGCAGCCGCACCCCAGGCATCGCTTGGCCTCCTCGATGGCGGTGATACGGGAGAAGCCCTTCTCCACCTCGTCGAAATTCCTTCTTTGGGAGGGCTCCAGCATCGGCATCTTGGCCTTGGCCTTTTTGGGCTCATCGGCGAACAGCTCCTTGGGCACCTGGTTGATCTTGCCCTTGGTGATGTTGTATTGTTTTGCTTTCTTCTCGGTCTTGTCGTATCTCAGGTATTTGTCGATCGCCAGGGCCGCCTTGCGGGCCCCTCCGATGGCCTCCACCACGGTGGCCGCCCCGGTGGCCATGTCTCCGGCGGCAAATATCTTGGGATCGGCAGTGGCCCCGGTCTCGGGGTCGGTCTCTAGGGTGGTCCAGCGGGTCACTTTCAGATTGTGATTCTCGCCCAATCCGGACAGGTCGGGGCTCTGCCCGATGCAGGAGATGATCAGGTCGGCCTCGATATGGAAATCTGAATTTTGGACCGGCACCGGACGGCGGCGGCCCGAAGCGTCCGGCTCGCCCAGCTCCATCTTCTGGCAGGAGATGGCCCCGTTCTGGTCGTGGGTGCAGGCGATCACCCGGGTGGGGGCGGTCAGGAACTGGAACCTGACCCCCTCGTGCTTGGCCTCCTCGATCTCGAAGGGATTGGCTGGCATCTCCTTTTCCGAACGGCGGTAGACGATGAACACCTCCTCGGCCCCCAGCCGCAGGGAGGTCCGGGCGGCGTCGATGGCGGTGTTGCCGCCGCCGATCACCGCCACCTTCTTCCCCACGTTGAACTTCTCGCCCATGGTCAGGCGCTTCAGAAAATCTATCCCGGCCACCACTCCGCGGTCCTCCTCGTTCTCCACCCCCATCCTGGAGGAGGCGTGGGCCCCCATGCCCAGGAATACCGCGTCATACTGGTCTTTCAGGCCCTCCAGGTCGATATCCTGGCCTAATCTTTGGTTGTATTTTATCTCCACCCCCAGGTCGGTGATGGTCTTGACCTCCTGGTCCAGCACCTCCTTGGGCAGGCGGTACTGCGGAATGCCGTAGCGCAGCCATCCGCCGGACTTGGGCAGGGCCTCGTAGATGGTGACCTGATGGCCCTTCTGGCGCAGGTAATAGGCGGCGGTCAGCCCGGCCGGGCCGGCCCCCACCACCGCCACCTTCTTGCCGCTGTTGGGCGCCACCGGGGGCAGGTACGGCTGGCCGGAGTTGAGGTCAAGATCGGCCGCATGCCGCTTGAGGTAGCATATGGACACCGGCTCCTCCACCAGGTTGCGGCGGCACTCGGTCTCGCAGGGATGCGGGCACACCCGGCCCAAGCTGGCCGGAAGAGGCAGGGTCTCCTTGATCAGCTTGATGGCCTCGGCCTCCATGCCGTTGGCTATCAGCGCGGTGTAGCCCTGGACGTCGCAGCCGGCCGGGCAGGTGTCCACGCAGGGCCCGATGCAGTCGCCGGAGTGGTTGGACAGCAGCAGTCCCAGCGCCATCTGGCGGGCGGCCCTCACCCGGTCGTTGTCGGTCTCCACCACCATCCCGTCCATCACCTTGGTGGCGCAGGCCGGCACGAAGCCCCGGGCGTTCTTGACCTCCACCAGGCACACCCAGCAGGAGCCGTAGGGCTCCAGCTTGCTGTCGTGGCACAGGGTGGGGATGAAAGTTCCCTGGTCCCTGGCCACCTCGACTATGGTCTGATTGGAATCGCAGGCGATCTGTTTGCCGTTGAATGTGATGTTTATCTGCATTTCTACCTCACCTTTATGGCGTCGAATTTACATTTGGTCACGCAATTGCCGCACTTGATGCAGGCCTCCTGGTCTATCACGTGGGGTTTCTTCACCTGTCCCGAGATGGCCGTCACCGGACAGACCCTGGCGCAGGCGGTGCAGCCCACGCATTTCTCGGGTACGACCTCGTACTTCAGCAGTTCCTTGCAGGAATGGGCCGGACACCTCTTCTCCTTGATGTGGGCTTCGTACTCGTCACGGAAATATTTGACGGTGGTCAGCACCGGATTGGGCGCGGTCTGTCCCAGCCCGCACAGCGAAGAGATCTTTATCTTCTCGGCCAGTTCCAGCAGCAGCTCGATGTCGCCCTCTTTGCCCTGTCCCTTGGTGATCCGTTCCAGGGTCTCCAGCATCCGCTTGGTGCCCACCCGGCAGAAGGTGCACTTGCCGCAGGATTCCTTCTGGGTGAAATCCAAAAAGAACCGGGCGATGTCCACCATGCAGGTGGTGTCGTCCATCACCACCATGCCGCCCGAGCCCATGATGGCCCCGGTCTGGCCCACCGAATCGTAGTCCACGATGGTGTTGCCCAGGGCCGCTGGGATGCAGCCGCCCGAGGGGCCGCCCATCTGCACCGCCTTGAAGCTGCGGCCGTCCTTGATGCCGCCGCCCACCTCGTGGATGATCTCGTTGATGGTGATGCCCATCGGCACCTCCACCAGACCGCCCCGGGCGATCTTGCCGGCCAAAGCGAATACTTTTGAGCCCTTGCTCTTCTCGGTGCCCAGCGAGGCGAAGGCCGCCGCCCCGTTGAGGATGATCCAGGGCACGTTGGCGAAGGTCTCCACGTTGTTGATGTTGGTGGGCTTGCCCCACAGGCCGGACACCGCCGGGAAGGGCGGCCTCAGACGGGGCATCCCCCGCTGGCCCTCGATGGATGCCATCAGGGCCGTCTCCTCCCCGCAGACGAAGGCCCCGGCCCCCTCCTTGATCTTCATCTCGAAGCAGAACTTGGTGCCCATGATGTTCTGGCCCAAAAAGCCTTTCTTCTTGGCCTGCCCGATGGCCAGCTTCAGCCGCTCCACCGCCAGGGGATATTCGGCCCGGACGTAGAAATAGCCCTCGTCGGCCCCGATGGCGTATCCGGCGATCAGCATCCCCTCCATCACGTTGTGGGGGTCGCCCTCCAGCACCGAGCGGTCCATGAAGGCCCCGGGGTCGCCCTCGTCGCCGTTGCAGACGATGTATTTCTTGCCGCCCTGGGAGCCCCGGGCGAACTGCCATTTGCGCCCGGTGGGGAAGCCGGCCCCGCCCCGGCCCCTTAAGCCCGAATCCAGCACCTCCTTGATGACCTGGTCGGGCGACATCTTCCTGAGGGCCTTCTCCAGGGCCTGGTACCCGCCGTGGGCCATGTAATCCTCTATCTTCTCGGGATCCATCTGGCCGCAGTTGCGCAGCACGATCCTCTTCTGCTTGGCATAAAAGCTGTCGTCCGGCAGGGCCCGGTCGCTGGCCCTCACCAGCCATTCGGCCACCGGCTGGCCCTGGGTCAGATGCTGGTCGACGAAGCGCGGCATCCTGTCCGGGGTCATGTTGCCGTAGGTGTAGACCTGGCCGTTCTTGTGGTGGACATCCAGCAGTACTTCGCTGTAGCACATGCCCACGCAGCCGGTGTCGGAGACCTGGACCTTGAGCCCGGCTTTTTTGAGATTCTCCATCAGGGCGGCCTTGACCTTGTGGCCGCCGGCCGCAATGCCGCAGCTGCCCAGGCCCACCACTATCCGGAAGTCCGGCGCTGACGGCTTTTTTACGGCCTTCTTTTTGGGAAGGGTTTTGGCTTTAGAGGTCGCTTTTTTCAAGACAGGATCCTCCTTGTATATGAAGTAATTTTACAATCCATGGGCCTCTCTCCGTTGCGGGGAGAGGTTGGAGAGGGGTCAGAACCGGATTCCCGGTTTCTCGGGAATGACACGACAGTAATAAAATTCTGCAATGATCCGTGTTTATCCGTGTCCCATTTCTTAATAACATCCCTCTCCTAATGCTTTAGGGGAGGGTTAGGGTGGGGTCAGTACTCCTTTACCGCCTTGATGGCGCTCTCCGGGGTCAGCCGGCCGAAGGTGTCGTTGTCCACCATCATCACCGGGGCAAGACTGCAGCAGCCCAGGCAGGCCACCGATTCCACCGTGAACTTGCCGTCGGCGGTGGTCTCCCCGTCCCTGACGGTGAGGCCGGCCTCGATGGCCGCGCTGACCTTCTCGGCCCCCCCCACGTGGCAGGCCGTCCCGTGGCACACCCGCACCAGATGCTTCCCTATGGGCTTCAGGCGGAACTGGGTGTAAAAAGTGGCCACCCCGTATATCTGGCTCAGCGGTATCGCCAAACCCTCGGAGATGGCCCTCAAGCTGTCCTGCGACAGGAAACCCAGCGCCACCTGCACCTCCTGCAGCACCGGGATCAGCGCCCCCTTGTTGCCCCGGTATTTGGCCAGGACCCGGTTGATCTTCCCGATATCGGGATTGGTCTTGGTCTTTCCAGCAGCCTTCTTCATATATCTCTCGCATTTTTATGTTGTTTAACATGGAAAGGCATTTTAACATATAGCCTGCCGCAGTTCAAGACAATTTTATATGCGACATTTCCTTTGACTCCACGTTAATGTTTATCGTATAATTTCCCCTGTTGCCAAGCAAGGCAATAACCTTTTCAACATCAACAGCCCTCCCCTTGATCCCCTCCTTGATCAAGGAGGGGACGGGGGGTGGTCTATGGGTTTTACACAATAAGCCCTTAAAACTAGGGTCGCTTAATTTATGAACCAGAGACTTCAACTCAACCCCTCTCCCTCTTCTCTTTAAAAGAGAAGGGGATAAATGGGGATGAGTTTGTATGAAATCAATTATATTTACAATGATACCATAGATGACCTCCCAGATACCAAAACCCTCCCCCCGCCTGCTGCATATCGACTGGGTCCGCGGCCTAGCCGTGCTGTGGATGATCCGGGGCCATGTGATGGACGCCTTTCTGTCGCCGGCCTTCCGGCCGTCCCGGGCCTTCGACATATGGCAGATGCTGGGCGCCTACACCGCCCCGGCCTTTCTTTTTTTGGCCGGGTTGTCGGTGGGCCTGAGCTATGCCAAGATAGACCAGATGGACATCCCTTTCGGCAAAAGGCTGTGGTTCTCCACCCGCCGTGGTTTGGAGATACTGGGCATAGCCTACCTGTTCCGGCTGGAGGAATACCTGCAGTGGGTGCCGTACTCGAAGTGGCGGGACCTCCTGAGGTTCGATATCCTCAACAACATCGGGGTGTCGCTGGTCCTACTGGGACTGCTTTTCGCGGTGATACAAACCAACCGCCAGAGATACTGGGCCCTGGCGCTGACAACGGTGCTGGTGGCCCTGGCCTCCCCGGCGGTCTGGAGCTCCCCGGCCATAAACTCGCTGCCCTGGTTCATAGGAAATTTCTTCAACTCGGCCGTGGAGTACGGGCACTTCCCTGTCTTCCCGTATTTTGTTTTTGTGCCGGCCGGGGCCATGGTGGGCCTGCTGACCAGGCGATTCCGGGGCGACAAATTGAAGCTGATCCTCCTGCACTACGGGCTGATCGCCGCCGGGATGCTGCTGATGCTGGGCGGGATCTGGGCCGCCGTCAGCATCCCCCATTCCCATGGCTGGATATTGTTCTACAACAGTCCGGAATATTCCTTTATCCGGATAGGGATGCAGGCCGTGCTGCTGTCGGGATGTTTCTTCCTGTGCCTGTTGTTCAAAGCGGAGAGCTTCTCCTTCATGCGGCTGATGGGCCGCCACTCGCTGATGGTCTACTGGGTGCACATCGCCCTGGTCTACGGCCGGCTGACCTCCGGCCTGCAGAGAAATTTGGATTGGCCTCAGGCCATATTGGCCCTGGTCCTGACCGTGGCCCTGATGATCCTGCTGGCCTGGACGGTGGAGAATTGGGCCAGGATAAGACCCCGCCTGCCCTTTCCCGCGAAATACACGAAATAATGATTATGACTGTAGGGGCGGGTTTAAAACCCGCCCCTACATAACATGAAAATATCCTGTATAACGTGGGGACATGGCGCGCCATGTCCCTATGCGTTTCCCTCTCCCATCGGGGGAGGGGCAGGGGAGGGGTCAGACGTCGAAAATGATCTCCGCCGTATAACCATCTTTCGTCCTTTCTGCTCTCAATCCGTGGACGGCACTGTCACCCATTCGGCTTGTCAGGCAAGCTGGCCATCTCAGGGTGACAGTGCCGCAAGATGCAGGCAGCCGGACACGCCTGCCTGCACTGCAAAGGAACTTATCCCAAATTTCGTCCCCTGTCAATTTATTTTTGCTATTGGTTGACTCTGCCCCAAAAGTGCTTTATAATTTATTGTACATTCAGCTGACAAACAACAAATCTAAGGAGCATCATGGAGCGCATCGTCGAGATCCTGAGGGACATGGAGGCCATTCACTCTCCTTCCGGATTCACCAATCAGATCATGGGATACATTGAGGTGCTGGCCCAGGGCGCCGGGGTAAGCACCAAACGGACCAATAAGGGCGGCCTGGTGGCCGGAAACCATCCCCACCCCCGGCTGGTGGTGGCCGGGCATGTGGACACCCTGGGGGCCATGGTCAGCGGCATAAACTCCGACGGCAATCTTTCCCTCACCAAGATCGGCGGGCCCATCCTGCCGTCGTTCGAGGGCGAGTATGTCACCATCCGGACCGTCTCCGGACGCGAGTTCCGTGGGACCCTGCTGCTGAACAACCCCGCCGCCCATGTCAACGACGAGGCCGAGAAGACCGTCCGCAAGGCCGAGAACATGCACATCCGGCTGGACGCCGAGGTGGCCAAGAAGGAGCAGACCGAGGCTTTGGGCATCCGGATCGGCGATTTCATCTTCTTCGACCCCCGCTTCGAGTACACCGAGACCGGCTACATCAAATCCCGCTTTCTGGACGACAAGGCCGGCTCGGCCGCCATGCTGGACGCCATGCTGACCCTGGGGGCCGAGAAGCTCAAAGCCATCCCGGTGGCCTTCTTCTTCTCCAATTACGAGGAGGTGGGGCACGGAGCCGCCTCCGGCCTGCCGGAGACCGCGGTGGAGATGCTGGTAACAGATATGGGGGTGGTGGGCGAAAAGGTGGAGGGCGATGAGAGCTCGGTGTCCATCTGCGTAAAGGATTCCACCGGGCCGTATGATTACGGCATCCGCTGCAAGCTGACCGAACTGGCCGAGAAGAACAAGATACCGCACAAGCTGGACGTGTTCCCCCACTACGGTTCGGACGGCTCGATTGCCTTGATAGCCGGGTACGATATCCGGGTGGGGCTGATCGGCCCCGGGGTCTCGGCCAGCCACGGCATGGAGCGGACCCATTTGAAGGGCCTGAACGCCACCCGGGACCTGATGCTGGCGTATATACGGGAGACCCTGGGATAACCATCCCTAATTCTCAGACTGTCACCCTGAGAAAACCAACCTGCCCGGCAAGTTGAATGGGTGAGGGGTGGTCTATTTTGCCCCTTCCCGAAGCGGGAAGGGGTTTCTTATTACCCCCTCCGCATCGGAGGGGGCAGGGGGCGTGCATTGCGAGAATACTGCGTAGCTTTTCTTATGAAGCAATCCACACGACCGTTTTGTCATTCTCGCGCAGGCGGGAATCCAGTAATAATAAAAAAGGGGCGCTAACAGCGCCCCTTTTGCTTTTATATTATTCACAAATTTCTTTTACAACCCGATTTACTAAATCCAGTTTTTCTATACTTTGTTTGGATAATTTATCAGTTATTTCAATTATTATTTTCTTCTTCCGCTCAGGTCCTTCGGAAATATTGAAAATATCAGCGATAGTTACATTTAAAGCATTTGCTATTCTTGAAATTGTTTCTATGGTTGTGTTTATTTCTCCCCTTTCTATCTGTCCGATATATTTTTCATGAATGGATGCCTTCACTGCAAGCTTATCTTGAGTAAAACCGGCATCTTTACGTAGCTTTTTTATTCTCTGTCCAATCAATTTTAAATCTTTATCAGCCATACAATGCTCCTATTTCTTGCACTTATAGTAGCATTAAAGCCGATTATATTTATACCATATTATATCTATACTTTTCTCTTGACAAGTATAGTTTAATAGTGATATTATTTCTAAAATGACATTAATAACTAATGAAAGGATCCAAATATGTTTCACAAAAGACTTTTAACCTTGGCGTTTATATTTGGTTTAGGAATTATTGGCTGCGCCACAACACATATGACAAAAATGGATAGCGAAACTCGGCAACCCACAACTAATGTTGATATCTATACGGATAAAGCAAGCGTTAAAGTACCTTATAAAGAAATCGCTATTCTTAATGCTGAAGGCGGCGCTTATGCTTCCCCAGAAAAGGTTATGAATTCGTTAATTAAAAAAGCTAAAAAAATTGGTGCCAATGCAATTATATATGGTGGTCAGGGGAGTAAGACCAATATGTCCACGTTAGGTGGTGGTTTGTCTGCAAATACGGTCAACACTGCCGCTGCAATTGCAATTGTTTATTTAAATGAAACCCCAAAATAAAAGGCTTTAAACCATTAACTAAATTTAAGGAGAACCCAAGTGAAAAAAATATTGGCTTCCTTACTAATCGTAGCCTTCTGTATTTCAATGATAGGATGCGCTACCATTAAAGTGTCCGGCAATGCACAATTAGCCCCAAACACTTCTGTTGGCGAAAAGATTGCATCCAAGCGTGTATGGTATCTTTTCTGGGGCTTAGTACCATTAAACAACAATTCAACAGATAGCGTAATTCCACCGAATTCTAAGGTTAGAGTTGAAACAAAATATACACCTCTGGATTTTATCTTTAATATCTTTACTAGTGCCTTAACTATCAATTCCTTTACAGCAGAAGTTTACGAAGTAAAATAGATTACTATAATATCTTAAAGAAAAAGGGGCGTTATAAACGCCCCTTTTTGTATTTCCATTTTCTCCTTGAAATCCCCCACCTTTTCATATATAATAAGATTTTATGCGGCAACCGGTATCATGCTTTGCCGCAATACGGAGAAGCAGGATCGCTTCACTTCGAAAGTAGCATAATTTGCCAACCTCAGTGCAGGCTGCAGTCAGGCATTACGCCGCCTGGCAATTACCGTGCTTCCCTAAAGGGCAAAAGACAAGAACGCTAGTGTCGCCTTTGCTCTGCCGCTGGTCTAAGGCGGCCGTTAAGAATTTGCCGCTGTCTGAGCGCAGCGAGTCCGGTAAATTCAGGCCGACGGCCTGGGGCCGCCAAGCAGAGCAACAGCGACGAGCTTTGGTCTTTTTGGTTCTTTTTCTGTTTTGTCGACACAAAAGAGAAAAAGAACGTTGGTACTTTCGGTAGTGGATCCCCGGTCAAGCCGGGGATGACATGCGGATTCGGGGTCAAAACAAACTTTTAATATAAAAAGGTTTACCAAAATGTCTGAAAAGACCATTGAACAGATAATCAAGGCCCTGGAGGACCAAAAGGCGGTCATCTGCGACGCCGACGGCAAGCGGGCCGCCAAACAGCACGACAAGGGCAAGCTCTCGGCCCGGGAGCGCCTGGACCTTCTGCTGGACCCCCAGAGCTTCGTGGAATTCGACGCCTTCGTCAAGCACCGCTGCGACAACTTCGGCATGGACAAGGTGGAGATCCCGGCCGACGGCGTGGTCACCGGCTACGGCACCATCGAGGGCCGCCCGGTGTTCGTCTTCTCCCAGGATTTCACCGTAACCGGCGGTTCTTTGGGCGAGGCCCATGCTTTAAAGATCGTCAAGATGCAGGACATGGCCCTTAAGATGGGCGTCCCGGTCATCGGCATCAACGATTCCGGCGGAGCCCGCATCCAGGAGGGGGTGGATTCCCTGCGGGGCTACGGCATGATCTTCTTCCGCAACACCCGGGCCTCGGGGGTGATACCGCAGATCTCGGTGATACTGGGACCCTGCGCCGGCGGCGCGGTCTATTCCCCGGCCATCACCGATTTCGTGTTCATGGTGGACAAGGTCTCCAACATGTACATCACCGGCCCCCAGGTCATCAAGGCGGTGATGGGCGAGGACGTGGGGCTGGAGGAACTGGGCGGGGCCCAGGCCCACAACGCCGTCTCCGGCAACGGCCATTTCATCTATTCCTCGGAGGAGGACTGCTTCGCCGGGGTCCGCCAGCTGATCACCCTGCTGCCGGCCAACAATCTGGAGGATCCGCCGGTGGTGGAGACCGATAACGGGCCCGCCGGCCCGGACCTGGCGATGCGCGATATAGTCCCGGTCAATCCCAAGATGCCCTACGACGTCAAAGACATCATCGCCCGGGTGGTGGACAACGGGGACTTCCTGGAGGTGCACCAGCTTTACGCCCTCAACATCGTGGTGGGGCTGGGCCGCATCGCCGGGCAGACGGTGGGCATCGTGGCCAACCAGCCGCAGGTCCTGGCCGGCTGTCTGGACATCAACTCGTCCGACAAGGCCGCCCGCTTCATCCGCTTCTGCGACGCCTTCAACATCCCGTTGGTGACCTTCGTGGACTGCCCCGGCTACCTGCCCGGCAAACAGCAGGAGCACGGCGGCATCATCCGCCACGGCGCCAAGATATTGTTCGCCTACTCCGAGGCCACCGTGCCCAAGATCACCGTCACCCTGCGCAAATCCTACGGCGGGGCCCACATCGCAATGTGCAACAAGGACCTGGGCAGTGATCTGATGCTGGCCTGGCCCCAGAGCGAGATCGCGGTGATGGGCGCCTCCGGCGCGGTCAATGTGATCTTCCGCAAGCAGATCGACGCCGCCGGTGACAAGGAGAAGCGCCGCCTGGAGCTGATAGAGGAATACGAGACCATGTTCTCCAACCCCTACGAGGCCGCCAAGCGGGGCTACGTGGACGCGGTGATCCCGCCCGAGGACACCCGGGCAAGGATCGTCTCGGCCCTGGCCATACTCAAGACCAAGCGCGAGCAATCCCCGGCCAAGAAGCACGGAAATATTCCGCTGTAATTCCCTTCCGGGTACTGTTAACCTCCCCCGTCCCCTCCTTGTTCAAGGAGGGGATCAAGGGGTGGTCAAAGAAAATGTAAGCATTATAAAAACCAAACCGGATATGTTGATGCAGAAAAAATCACAGATCCCCCCCGAGGTCCAGACCGCCATCGCCGCCGCGCTGGGGCAGTATCTTAAGGATGACAAACTGGGCTACCACATAGTTTCCATGAAGCCGGTCCAGCAGAACCGGATCAGCCTGTGGGCCCTGACCGGCCGCCAGGAGATCATGACCGGATACCGGAAAAAGTAGGATATAAACCTGATCCACTGACCATCCAAGACAGCAAAGCTTAAAGATTATCTTGTCATTCCTGCGGAAGCAGGAATCCAGCAGAAATCAAAACATTTCAAATAAAAACAATGAGGATGCTATGTCTCGCAAGTATATCGTCAAGGTCAACAACAAGGCTTATGAGGTTGAGGTTGAAGAGGTCGGCAAAAGGTCCGCCCCCCCGGCACTGCCGGTACAGGCCGCTCCCCGGACCGTGATGGTGGCGCCGCCACCCGCCCCCGGCGCCCCGGCCAAGGCCGCCCCGGCGGCCGTGGCCGCCGGACAGAAGGCGGTCCAGGCCCCCATGACCGGCACCGTAATCAAGATACTGTGCCAGGTGGGCCAGGAGGTCAAGGATGGCGACGTCCTGCTGAAACTGGAGGCCATGAAGATGGAGACCTCCATATCCTCCCACCTGGCCGGCAAGGTCTCGGAGATCAGGGTGGCGGAAAGGCAGTCTGTGAGCTCCGGCGAAGTATTGGTGGTGCTGGCCTGATCTGCTGCAATCCTGTAATTTCAAGAGGTAGTCAAGATGTCTAAGAAGCCGGAAACCAGATCCGATATAAAAAAGGGCGGCCCGGAAGAACATATCGTCAATATCACCGAGACCGCCTTCCGGGACGCCCACCAGAGCCTGATCGCCACCCGGATGCGCACCCAGGACATGATCCCCATGATCGAGAAGATGGACCAGGTGGGCTACTGGTCCTTCGAGATGTGGGGCGGCGCCACCTTCGACACCATGCTGCGCTTTCTGGACGAGAATCCCTGGGACCGGATCAGGATATTCAAGAAGCACGCCAAGAAGACCAGGCTCCAGATGCTGCTGCGGGGGCAGAACCTGGTGGGCTACAAGCATTATGCCGACGATATCCTGGAGCATTTCATAAAGAAGGCCGCCGAGCTGGGGATCGATGTCTTCCGGGTGTTCGACGCCCTGAACGACATCCGCAACATGGAGAAGGCCATCGTCACCGCCAAAAAGACCGGGGCCACCGTTCAGGGGGCCATCAGCTACACCCTGAGCCCGGTTCACTCCATAGACGGCTTTGTGAAATTCGCCCGGGAGCTCAAGGAACTGGGCTGCGACATCATCACCATCAAGGACATGGCCGGGCTGATCTCCCCAGCCTCGGCCCGGGAACTGGTGGGCAAGCTGAAAAGCGAGGTGGGATTGCCGGTATGCCTGCACTCCCACTGCACCACCGGAATGGCCCCCACCTCCTACTTTGCCGCCGCCCAGGCCGGGGCCGATATACTGGACTGCGCCATATCCCCCTTCGGCTCCGGCACCAGCCAGCCGCCCACCGAGACCATGGCGGAGATGCTGGACAACAGCGGGTTCGGCCTGAAGCTGGACCGATCGCATTTTCTGGAGATCGCCGAGTATTTCCAGGAGATCAAGGACAGCGCCTACCAGCACCTGATCACCCCGGTGGCCGAGCGGGTGGACGTTCGGGCCCTGGTCTACCAGGTGCCGGGCGGGATGCTGACCAACATGGTATCCCAGCTGGAGAAGCAGAATGCCTCGGACAAGTTCGAGGCGGTGCTCAAGGAGATCCCCAGGGTCCGGGCCGAGCTGGGCTACGTTCCGCTGGTGACCCCCACCTCGCAGATCGTGGGCACCCAGGCCACCTTCAACGTCCTGGGCGGGGAAAGATATAAGATCATCATCCAGGAGGTCAAGGACCTCTGCAAGGGGTTATACGGCAAAACCCCGGCCCCCATCGACCCGCTGGTGATGAAAAAGGCCATCGGCGACGAAAAGCCCATCACCGACCGGCCGGCCGACCATATTGCCCCGGAATGGGATAAATGCAAAAAGGAGATGGCTGGCATCTCCGATAAGGAGGAGGATATCCTGTCCTACGCCCTGTACCCGGCGGTGGCCAAGGAATATTTTGCCGTCCAGCAGGACCCCCTGAAGAAGAAGGCCCGCCAGGAGTCACTTAAGGGCGGGGTGCCCGCTCCCGACGGCCATCCCCAGCGCCGTTTCGTGATGCGGGTCAACGGCGAGGATTACGACGTGGGCATAACCGAGATAGAATAAACCCAGGGTGCTTATGCCGTGCCCTGATAGATAATGTAAGGGTTTGATTAATCAAACCCCAACAAAAAGGAAACAAGATCGATGGATAAGAAAGTAGAGATCGGCGGAGGGCCGCTCAGCACCACCCTGGCCAAGGACACCAAGTGGAACGGAACATTGAAGGCCGAATCCGGGATACGGATCGACGGGGAGTTCGAGGGCCACCTGGAGACCAGCGGGACCCTGGTGGTAGGCAAGGGCGGCCTGGTGAAGGCCGAGATCAAGGTCAAGGATGCCATCATCGGAGGGAAAGTGGAGGGAAACATAACAGCCGCCAGCAAGGTTGAATTGCAAAGCGGCTCGGTCATGATGGGGGACATCAAAAGCCGGGGGATCATAATCGACAATGACGTGTTCTTCGACGGCCTGTCCAAGATGGCCGGCCAGAACGAACCCGGAAAATGATCTTTTAGCCCACCCCGATGAATTTCACATGGCCCTCGCCCAACAGCCTCTTATTGAACAAATTGAGGTTTTGGCGGGGGCCTGATATTTTGTAATCCAGCCGCTGGCACATCAGGGTCATTTGTTTTCCGGTTATCTGGATCTGAAGATCATGCTTGCCGGCCAGTTCCTGCAGCTTTTTTGCCAGATTGACCCAGCTGGGACCGACGATCCATTCTGCTTCGTACACCATTACCTCATTCATATGATGATATTTCTTTCTGGTTGGCCGGGGCTTTTTGGTCCCGGTTATTATTTTGGCAGACTGTCGTTATTGGTCACAATATAAGGCAGGGTCCAGATGCCGGCCGAGTATTCGGCAGTGCTGTCACCGAACAGGCTGGAGCCCAGGAGCACATCGATCGCCGCATGCCGCACCACCGGAGCAGTGATCACATCCAGCTTCCAGCAGAGGCTGAATTCAAACCGGCCCTGCCTCAGCATCGGCGCCCTCAGGTGATCCACCACCCCGTTCTCCAGGACCCTCCGGTGCATAAAAGCCCAGCAGGAATCGGAAGCCTGTTCCAGGCTGGCCCAGACCGTCAGGGTGACCTCCGCCCCCTGGTAGAATATAGGCATCTCCTCCCGCCTCAGCACCTGCCCGAACTCCTGCTGTTTGAACATCACCCTGGTCCGCAAACCCAGGTCACCCTCGATCCGGATGCTGTCTATTAAAACTTTATTGGCCGGATCGGCCGTCTGCACCACCATCGGCGAGGCCCCGTACACCCGCCAGCGGTCATTCCATTTCCTGAACCACACATACCGCAGTCCCCGGTCATCTATCGGCCTGGAGAAGGTGTCGCACACCCCGTTCTGATTGTTATCTATCACCAGGCGCCCGATAAAATCGGTGGTTATCAGGGCCGTGGCAAAGGTGCGGCTGGAGTCATAACTGATGCTGATATAATGCGATCCGTTTTCTATGCGCCGGCGGAAATAGATATCGGATGGAAAACTGTCGCTTTGGGGAGACGGTCCGCTGAAATCGGCCAGGCCGTCGTCGGCGTAATTTGAGTAATCGGCGTAGCCCGAAGAGGAAATAAGCAGATTGATGGCTTCGTCATCGCTGAGCTCGGGAGAGGCCGGATTTGACCTCCCGCATCCCGATTGTACGATAATTGCCAAAGATATGAAAATTAGGGGGCAAATATGCCTTTTCATCGCGTTTTCTCGGTTAATATACTGTCATTAGAGGCATTAAGCTATATATAGGTTTCCAAAAAGTTGCCCTTTCCACAATTACTGATCCAGCCGGATTAAACCTACAACTACTCCCCTATGTCAAATCTTGGGCTAAACAGTAGGTTATTATTCCATATTTTATCATTATGAATTACAATAAGTTACAGCTAATAAAATTTTCATTGTCAAACCACTTGACAATAAGACACTCAAGTGTTATATTATACCAATCAGCAAGCAATATTTGATCCCTGGCTTAAATAATTTCAGGAATAAAATATTATTTTCAAGGAGGTATGATATGAGACATGACCTGAACAAATGGGAGCCGGTGTCCGATATCGTTTCCCTTCAGGATGAGATGAACCGCCTTTTCCTGGACTTCTTCGGGCGGACCCCGGGAAGGCGTCTGGTGGGCGACAGCCTGTGGGCCCCGGTTATGGACATCGAGGAGACCCAGGACGATATCATCGTCAAGGCCGAGATCCCGGGCATGACCAAAGAGGACGTCAAGATCCAGGTCACCGGCGACATCATCACCATCTCCGGAGAGCGCAAGCGGGAGGAGGAGAACAGGGACAAGACCTACCACCGGATAGAGCGCAGCTACGGCCAGTTCCAGCGGATGATCACCCTGCCCGGCGAGGTCCAGTCGGCCAAGGCCAAAGCTTCCTACGAGAACGGGGTGTTGACCATCAAGCTGCCCAAATCCGAGGAGGTCAAGCCCAAGGAGATCTCAATTGACATTAAATGACCACTCAAAAGACGCTTAGGATATCCGCTCCGGCTGAAAATATCGGCCGGAGCTGTCTTGGTATTTATGATGCTGCAATTTTTTTATTAAAAGGCTGACGATCTATGCCCGAACTTCACCCCCAGACCCCCCTGTATTCCATCAGCGTGGCCGCCCGGCTGGTGGGCCTGCATCAGCAGACCTTAAGGATGTATGAGCGCCTGGGGCTGGTCTCCCCGGCCCGGATCAGCGGCCGCATCAGGCTTTACTCCCAGGCGGACATCGAGGAGATCGAGTACATAGTATACCTGGTCAGGGTGAAGCGGGTGAATCTGGCCGGGGTCCGCCTGATCCTGGAGATGGTCGAGGATCCCCGGCAGACCATCGATAATCTGCGGAAGGAACACCAAGCTCCGATAGATGCCGAATGATCTTATTATAATTTATAAGGAGACCTGAAATGTCTGGCAGATCGAGAAAATTTCCCGCCTTTGAGCAGAGGACGGTCATGGCCGGGATCATCGGGCTGATAGCCGGCTTGATACTGTCCTCCGGGCTTAACTGGACCGCCTGTTCCCGGGCGGAGAACCCCAACCCGGCGGTGAATGCCGAATATAAGAGCCCCTTTGTGGCGGTGGCCAAAATGGTCGGACCGGCGGTGGTCAACATCCAGTCCAGGAAATACATCGAGCGGCCCGGCTACAGTTTCCAGGGGCCGTTCGAGGATCTCTTCCGGGAATTCTTCGGCGAGATCCCCCAGCGCGAACCACAGAAACAGAAGGTGGAGGGCCAGGGCTCCGGCTTCATCATCGATAAAAAGGGGCTGATCCTGACCAACAACCATGTGGTGGCCGGGGGCGGCGAGTTGACGGTGAAGCTCTCCGACAGCCGGGAATTCCGGGCCGAGGTGGTGGGCACCGACCCCCGCACCGACGTCGCGGTCATCCGGCTGAAGGGTCTCAAGACCGACCTGCCGGATGCCGAAGTGGCCCTTCTGGGCAACTCCGACGATATCGAGGTGGGCGATTATGCCATTGCCATCGGCAACCCCTTCGGACTGGAGCGCACCGTAACCCAGGGGATCGTCTCCTTCAAGGGGCGCAGCGGCCTGCCCATCGCCGGCGGGGGGCCGCTGTACCAGGACTTCATCCAGACCGACGCCTCCATCAACTTCGGGAATTCCGGAGGTCCGTTGACCGATATCAGGGGGCAGGTCATCGGCATCAATACTGCCATCAACCCGGCCGGCCAGGGGATCGGCTTTGCCATCCCCATCAACCTGGCCAAGAATGTGGCCGACCAGCTGATCTCCACCGGCAGGGTGGTGCGGGGCTACCTGGGAGTGCTGCCCCAGGAGCTGACGGCCGATCTGGCCGAAGGTTTGGGCCTGAAGAGCGCCAGCGGTGTGTTGGTAGCCAAGGTGGAGGACGGCACCCCGGCCGACAAGGCCGGGCTGAAGGACCAGGATGTGATAGTAAGATTCAACGACCAGGAGACCCCCAACGTGGCCAAATTCCGCCAGGTGGTGGCCGATGCTAAAGTGGGAGCCCGGGTCAAGATGGTGATCTTCCGCAATAAAAAGGAAAAGACCATCACCGCACAGATCGGCGAGATGCCCGGCGAGGAGGTGGCCCAGGCCGGCCAGGAGAAGCCGGATAAACCATGGTTGGGGATCAAGGAAGTTATCTCGATTTCATCCGAAGAGGCAAAGGCTGCCGGCATCAAAGACAAGGAGGGCGTGGTTGTCAAAAGCATCGAAAGCGGCTCGGCGGCTGATGCTGCCGGTCTGCGGGCCGGGGACATCATCAAAAAGATCGACGGACAGACGGTAAAGACTGTCGCGGATTATTCTCAGGCCCTGGGTAGCAAGCGCCAGGAAAGCCGTCCAGTGGTATTTTTGATCAAGCGCGGAGAGGCTTTGCGATTTTTTGCCGTCAGGCCGGGAAAATAGCTGTTTTTTTAAGAAAGCGAATTGATATATGAGTTATCGGGAAATTGCCTATAATGACGATCCGTCGCTGGATATCTACCTCAAGGAGATCAGCCGGGTCCCCCTGCTGTCGCCGGACCAGGAGCTGGCCCTGGCCCAGCAGGCCAAGGCGGGCATCAAGGCCGCCATCGACCGGCTGACCGAGAGCAATCTGCGCTTCGTGGTGTCCACCGCCAAGGAATTCCAGGGCCGGGGGCTTTCCCTGGCCGACCTCATCAACGAAGGCAATGTGGGGCTGATGAAGGCGGTCCAGCGGTTCGAGCCGTCCCGGGGATATCGTTTCAACACCTATGCCGTGTGGTGGATCAGGCAGGCCATGCTGAAGGCCATCGCCGAACAGACCCGGACCATCCGGCTGCCCATGAACCGCATTGAGAAGCTGACCCGGCTGAACCGGGCCATCGAGGAGATAAAGAGCGACCCCGGCTACAACGGCGCCCCGCCCACCGTCAAGCAGATATCCAAAAAGGCCAGGATCCCGGTGGAGGAGATCCGCGATCTGCTGGGTTACAGCGCCAACCAGGTCTCCCTGGATGCCCCGTTGTCGGAGGACGGCGAGACCAGTCTTTCGGAGATAGTGGAGCATCCCCGCTTCAGATCACCCGAGGAAACGTTGAAGAGCAAGACCATGGACAGCGACATCAAGCAGGCCTTTTCGGTGCTGACCCCGCGGGAGGTCAGGGTGCTGAAGCTTTATTACGGACTGGACGATAACGACCATGGAACGCTGGACTCCATTGGGCAGAAGATGAACATCTCCCGGGAACGGGTGCGGCAATTGAGGGATCGGGCACTACGGAAGATCAAACTGGCCACCGAGGGCGGCCGGCTGAAGGCCTATCTGAGCTGAATTCAGGCAATGATAAAAGGGGGCGTCGTTTGACGCCCCCTTTTTACTGTCCCAGGATATTTCCGTCTGAAGTTCTTTTTATCCGAAAAGCCTGACCATATAAATTATGATTATCACCAGCAGCACCATGCAGGTGGTCTGGATGCTGCGGCGGTCGGAGCGGAAACCGGCTTTGAAATCACCCCTCTCCGGGTAAGGTTTGGGATAAGGGGTCAGACGGGGCAGCCAGCGGGGCACCGCTTTATAATATTCATCATAGACCTCCCCCAGGCTCCGGCGGATGGTGTCCTCCTCCACCGCCACGATGAAGCCATATTGTAGGGCGAAGGCTATTATGAATACAGGCAGGAGCCAGGGGATGGCGACGGCCTCCGAGATCATCAGGGACCACTTGGACGGCCAGGCCGCCAGGCAGACCCCCAGGCTCAGCAGGAGATTGCCGACATAGAGCGGATTGCGGACATAAGAGAACGGGCCGCCGGTGATCAGATTGCCCACCCCCGGCTCCAGGGTCCGGGTGGCCCCTCCGGCGTAGGACACCGCCCAGATGCGGGTCAGCTCTCCGGCCAGGGCCACCAGTAGGCCCAAAGAGATGGACCATAAGGTCGGCTTGGCCAGGACCAAAGTTGCCAGCAGCAGCGGTATCGGGGTGTAGCTGCGCCATTTGAAGAACAGGTTGCCCAAGGTTGTTTTCACTTTAGGTCTCCGATTTTTAATTATTACTTCGGCAAATAAATAGCGCAATGTGTCATTCTCGCGAATGCGGGAATCCAGGCCTGGATGCCCGTTTTCACGGGCATGACAACAAGGATGTTCAAAAACGGGTAAGGATTATTAATCTATTTAATTGCCAGAGTAATATTATATAAACACCCCTGCCTGTCCTGGCGAGCATGTTTTATCAGATCCTATTTCCAGGGTTTCAGAGGCTGGCCTCCAGCACCGCCCCCCGATGTTCCAACTCCTTCATCACCGCCTTTTCGGCGCACCATTCCAGGCGGTTCCTGACATCCCGGAAATCGGTCTGGTCCATGTAGATATTGCGGTAGGCGGCCACCGCCCCGCCATAATTGCCGAGGGACTCGTAGCACTGTCCCAGCAGGTAACAAACCTCCATCTGGTAACGGCTGTAGGGATGCCCCTCCAGGGGAACCTGCCTCAGCAGTTCCATGGCCGTGACCGCTTCCCGGCGTCCCCAGAAGGCCCTGGCCAGGGTAAGCACCCGGCGGTTGGCCAGCTCTTCGTCCAGCGGTTTGAAATTGAGCAGGTTTATGGCGGCATCGAATTTCTGGATGATTATCAGCTTGTTGGCCAGGTCCAGTTTTCGGAACTGGTCGTCCGGCGCCTCCTGCAGCGCCTGGTAGGATTTATCGATCTCCACCTGCAGGCGGCGGGAGGCAAAGCGACGCAGGGCGCTGAAGACCTCGTTGGCGTCGGACATCATCCCCCGGACCTGGTCCATGGCCTCATCGGCCTTGGCCTCATCCCTCAGGGCCAGATGGGTCTCGGCCAGGAAGAAAAGGATCCTCATCCGGCGTTCGGGATCGGTCATCCTTCCGGAGGCCTGGGATAGCATGTCGCGGGCTTGGATGAATTTGCCCAGCTCAAAATAGATGGTCCCCAGCGCTTCGTAGATCTCCGGCAGCTGGGGATTGGCCGGCAGCATCTTCTCTATCTCCGCCGCCGCGGTGGGCCGGAAGGCATTGTCCAGCTCGCAGGCCCTCATATACCCGGCCACCGCCTCGGGCAGCCGTCCCTGGTCGGCCAGGATCCGGGAGCTCAAAATGACCGCCAGCACCAGGCCGGGATCGAGGGAGACCATCTCCTCCAGCTGGGCTAATATCTTGGCCCGCTCATTTCCATCGGCCTTATATATCGCTTGGTATTCCCGGACCTCGGCCTCGGGCTGGTTATTTTTGCGGTGAAGTTCGGCCAGCAGATATCTGGCCTCCAGCAGATCCGGCTTTTCCGCGATGATGGCCTGCAGCTCATGGCCCACCGCCTCCGCCAGGCTCTGGTCCCCGGCCAGGGCGCTTTTTAGAAGCTCAATGCTCTGCTGATAATTGGCCCGCAGGCGGTATATCCTGGCCAGCAGGACCTGATTGGACAGGTTCCGGGGATCCTTCTCCTGGGATATGCGCAGCAGGCTGATGGCCTGTTCATAAAGATCGGGGTCGGCACTTACCGCCGATTCTATCAGCTGGCCGGCCTGGTCGATATCCCCGTTGACGATGTAGGCCCGGGCCAAGGCCAGGCTGATCCGGAAGTTTTCCGGGTTGGCCGACAGCAATTTTCGGTAAAGCGCCTCGGCCCCGGCAAAATTATCCGGGGCGATGTCCATCAGCTGGCTTAGCGCGGCCAGCGAGGCATCGGTATTCTTCAGGACGATATCCATCCGGGCCTCGGCCAGCAGGGCTTTGGCATTGGCCGGCTCCAGCTTCTGGATGCTTCTGAGGTCGGCGGCGATGTTCTCGGCCAGCCGGGGATCCTTCTCGCCCGCCAGCATCAATTCATCGATGGCCGGGTCGAATATCCGCTGATGCATCAGGACCCTGGCCAGAGCGTAATGCCCGGCCAGGCTGGTGACATCTATCTCCAGCAGGCGTTTCAATGATCCGGCCGCCTCGACCGACAGGGCGCCATCCAGCTCCGAGGCCTTCATCAGGCTGCCGGCCGCCTTGGTCAGTTCGCCCCTTTCCAGGGATATCTGCCCCAGCCGCAGGTATGCCCCGGCTCCGCTTTGGTCCGGCCAGCGAGAGACTATCTGCTCGGCTTTTTGGAAGGCCCGGTCCAGCAGTTTCTCCTGATATAGCAGTTCCAGCTGCAGCATCTGCAATTCGACATTGTCGGGGCTCTTCGCCAGCAGCTGGTTTAATTTTTCGGTGACCTTGGCCACCATGGTCTTGTCGTAGCGGATGGCCGACAGCAGGGCCGAGGCCATGTCCTCCATTTTCCCGTCGTCCTGATAGCTTTCGGCCAGGGCCAGCTGCAGGTGAGCCGCCTGGGGATGTTTCCGGGAGATCTCCTCCAAGGCTTTTTTGGCCGGCCGGGAAGTCCTCTCGTCCCTGGCCAGTTGTAACAGCAACTCGGCCGACCTTTGATGCTGTCCGGCCTCGGCCAGGGCCGCCGCTTTCACAAAATCTATGGCCGGGTGGGATTGTCCCGATCCCTCCAGTTGGGAGCAGATGTCGATCAAGGCGGAATTAAAATCCTGGCCGTCCAGGTAGGAGGCTCTTTCCAGGATGGGCAGATATTCGGCCCAGCTGTCCGGATGGCGCTTGGCCAGCTCCGCTCCGAACAGGGCGCTTTCCTTGAAGCGCGTTCCTTTCACCAGAATATCCAGCAAGGCGATCATTGGTGCCATATCCGAGGGATCCTGGGCCACCATCTTCTGCAGGCCGGCCAGGGCCTTTTCCTGGGGCTCCTTTCCCAGCCCGGCCAGATAGCGGTAGACCGGTATGGCTTTGGCCCGGTCCTGCCGTATCAGGTAGCATTCCGCCAGGTAATTCAGGGCCTCTGGCTGGT
The DNA here is from genome assembly GCA_001777915.1 of Candidatus Edwardsbacteria bacterium RifOxyA12_full_54_48. NCBI lineage: Bacteria > Candidatus Edwardsiibacteriota > Candidatus Edwardsbacteria bacterium RifOxyA12_full_54_48. The sequence continues at coordinate 103,288 of MFFN01000004.1, forward strand.
CAAGGCCGGATTTCAGGATGGCGTCCAGTTTTTCCAGTGCCAGGTCCACCAGAGAGATGTCCTGGTCGACTATTTCATGTATGGCGCTAATGGCCTGGCCGTTCTGTTTGGCCGATATATAGGCATCGATGATCTTGGTGGCCGCCTCGAAATTTCCGGGGGACCTCTCCATGATCTTCCTATAGCGGCCCAGTATCTCCTCCAGCCGCTGGGGTTCCAGCTCGGCCACCCTGGCATACCCGGCCATGGCCAGATCCAGTTTGTCTGAATCGAGCGACAGGTCCCCCAACAGCATATGGGCTCCGGCCATTCCGGGATCCAGTTTGACGATCTCCCGCAGGGTGTTTATCCAGTTATCGACGTGCTGGCGGTCCAATGAAGCCAGTTTGCTGATCTGGGCAAAGGCTTTGGCGGCGTCCTGCTTTTGAAGATGGAGCCGGAGCGACAGGGACAGCATCTCGATATTGTCGGGATCTTGCTGGGAGAAACCCTCCAGCTTGTCGATCACCCGGTCGGCCGCCCCGCTTTTGGCCGCTTCGACATACAACTCCAATGCCCGTTCCTTCTTGTCCAGCGACAGCAGGATGTCCCCGTGCTTGAGCATGGTATCGGTGTCCCCGGGATGATAGGAGGCCAGCTTGGCCGCCGCGGCCATCACGTTGTTCCCCTCGTCCTGGGATCGGACCAGAATATTCTCCAGGATCTCCATGGCCTGGGATATCTGGCCCCGGCGCTCGGTAAGCAGGGCGGTCCCGTAATAGGTGGTCATTTCGCGGGCCACCGTCCCGGCCGGCTTGGCCGGCCCCTGATAATGATCCAATGATTCCTTCAGCTTGTTGTATCGGGCGTACATCACGTCCACATCGTGGCTGCCCAATTCCTTGACCAGCTTCACCGCTGCATCGAAATTCCTTTTCCCCAGGTTCATCTCGAAGGCCAGATCGCCCATCTCCGGCAGCTGGCCGTCGGAGAAGAAGAACCTCTCGGCCAGCTCCATGATCTCCCCGCTGCGGCTGGGCACCAGGGTCACCGCATTCTTCAGGGCCATCACCGCATCCCGGCCCTTTTTGTCGGCCAGCTGGGCGGAGGCCAGGGCCAGCAGCAGTTCGTAATCCTCGGCGCTGTTCTTCAGGCCCGAAGCCAACAGTTCGGCGGCCTTGGAATGCTTGCCCTCGCTCCTCAGCTTCTCGGATTTCTGCAGGATCTGGTCCTTGGTAAGTAGGAAAAAATCGGCTAATGGGGACATCTCGTGCTCCTTGGGTTTTATGTATCCGCAATAGAAACGATCGCCATAAAAGACCGCCTTAATTTGTAAAATTAACATATCGGGAAAGGGATGTCAAGAAACAAATATCATTGCCAACGATATTCCCCGGCCCCCTGCCCGGCAAAATTTCCGTTGACTTATCCCTCCCCCATTTGTTAGACTAATAGCCAATGATTTTAAGGAGCGCACCCATTGAAAGAGAACCAGAACGACCGGCAGACGATCGAAAAACTGAACCTGGCCCGGCGGGACCTGAAAAAGGAACTGGCCAAGGTGATCATTGGGCAGGAGACAGTGCTGGACCAGCTGCTGACCGCCCTGCTGACCAACGGCCACGTCCTGCTGGTGGGCGTCCCCGGCCTGGCCAAGACCCTGATAATAAACACCCTGGCCCAATGCCTGAACTTAAGCTTCAACCGGGTGCAGTTCACCCCGGACCTGATGCCCTCGGATATCACCGGCACCGACATCATCGAGGAAGAACCCGGCAGCCGCCAGAGATCTTTCAAGTTCATCAAAGGCCCCATCTTTGCCAACGTGGTGCTGGCCGATGAGATCAACCGCACCCCGCCCAAGACCCAGGCCGCCCTGCTGCAGGCCATGCAGGAGCGCAAGGTGACCGCCGGCGGAAACACCTACAAGCTGGACGAGCCGTTCTTCGTACTGGCCACCCAGAACCCCATCGAGCAGGAGGGCACCTATCCCCTGCCCGAGGCACAGCTGGACCGCTTCATGTTCAATGTATTGGTGGATTATCCCTCCCTGGCCGAGGAGATGGAGATCGTCAAGACCACCACCTCGGCCTACCAGGCCGACATCCGGCCGGTATTGAGCGGCCGGCAGATCATCGAGCTGCAGCAGCTGGTGCGGCGGGTGCCGGTGGCCGACCAGGTAATAGAATATGCCGTAGGGCTGGTCCAGAAAAGCCGTCCCAAAAGCGAAACAGCCCCGGAATACGTAAAAGAATACGTCTCCTGGGGGGCCGGTCCCAGGGCCTCGCAGTATCTGATACTGGGAGCCAAGGCCCTGGCCATCATGGACGGGCGGTTGGCCCCGTCGATCGATGACGTCCGGACCCTGGCCCTGCCGGTCCTGCGGCACCGGATAATCACCAATTTCAACGCCGAGGCGGCCGGGGTGGATTCGGTGGAGGTGATCAAACGGCTGGTATCGTAGCAGAAGCTGATTTATCTCGCAAAGACACAAAGGACACAAAGATTCAAATACCGATACTGCAACTCCAAAATTTACCGCTATGGATTCTTTTCAAATCTCCACCGCTTACCGCAGCCAGTTTATTGACATCACCAGCCAGGTGCAGAGGCTGGTCTCCGATATTAAGATCACCGAAGGACGGTGTCACATCTGGGTGCCGCATACCACCGCCGGGCTGACCGTCAACGAGAATGCCGACCCTTCGGTGGTCGAGGATATACTAAGACAGCTGGACCGGATGGTTCCCTGGGAGAACCACTACCGGCACGGCGAGGGCAACTCGGCCGCCCACATCAAATCCAGCCTGCTGGGCTGCCAGCTGACGGTCATGATCAAAGGCGGCCATCTGCAGCTGGGCACCTGGCAGGGCATCTATTTCTGCGAATTCGACGGCCCGCGCCAAAGGCAGGTGTGGGTGGAGATTTGTCCTAAAAGTTGAGATGACAATGGCACACGGATCTGCACGGATAGATTCTTTTGGAAAAGACACATAATTGTTATAATGAACTGCCTAAATCTGCGGGAATCGTCCGGCGCCACAGTCTGCCACAATATAAGACGGCTATGGACGACGGCGTCCGTGTCCCAAAAACATCCCTAAATATTTCTTGACAATGCTATTCACTTATCATATACTATTTCTACTATGAGCAGTTACAAAGTGTTAGTGGCCGATGACGAGCCGAATATCGTTAAGATCATGGAGTTCGAGCTCAAGAAGAGCGGCTACCAGGTGACTACCGCCTTTGACGGACAGGAAGCCCTGGAGCTCATTAAAAACAATCCTCCGGATCTGATCCTGTCGGACATCATGATGCCCAATATGGACGGCTACGAGCTGTGCCGCGAGGTCAAAAAGGACCCCAACTTGCGGGGCATCCCGTTCATTTTCCTGACCGCCAAGACCGGCTTGGAGAACCGCATTCAGGGCTACGTGTTGGGCGCCACCAAGTACATAACCAAGCCCTGCGCCCGGCAGGAACTGCTGAAGACCATAGACATGCGCCTGCGGCTGGCCGAGGAGGCCAAGAAGCTTTTTGAGCAGAAGGCCAGGACCTTCCAGGGAGACCTCTCCATCATCTCGGTGTTCAGCCTGATTGACATGTTCTCCATCGGAGGATGGAGCGGATCTATAGAGATGACCAGCCCGGACGGCAAGAAAGGCCGGATAGACATAACCGATGCCATGCTCACCAAATACACTTTGGAGGGGCAGTCCGGTGATGAGATATTGCCCCTGTTGCTGTCCTGGACCCAGGGAAAATTTACCGCCGAGAGATTTTAAAAACCCGCCGAACCGGCGGGTTTTATATTAAGTAGGCACCGGTTCATTTCAGCCCCAAGACCACCGAAATATATACCCATGTGTCGAAGCAAAGCCTTGGCAAAATAATCAGCCCGTTACAGACTGAAAATAAAGAAAAAATGATTGACTTGCACTTTTTCAAAAGCTATAATTGACTAGGTGCGTTAAGCTAACCACTGGTTGGGGGTATACGCACCTTCTAAAGGCATCCAAAACCAAAAATACACGCACTTTGCAAAGCCAATAGTTAGCGGTGATTATAAAAAAGCCAAGAATACTTTATGGAATTTAATAGACAAATGCATCCTTTAAATGGAAAACAAAATGAAAAAACTAACAGTTGCAATATTGTTTCTTGTGTGCTTCACATTGACTGGATGTTCACAAAAAGAAACAACAGAAAAAGAAATTAATACAGTAAACAAAACTGTGCAAGACACAATTAGTGTGGGATGGCCTAATGATATTAACGGACTAATCGACCATTTAAACACTTGGTATAAAGATGAGTTAGACGCTTATGAACGTCCTAATGCTTATCCCAATCTTGCAACTAGCGGTGAAACCAATGGATGGGTTGAGGAGCATAAAAGGATGCTCAAAGAATTAGGAGCAAACGTTTTTTGGAATAAAGAAAAGAAGCGATACGAATTAGTGAAGAAATAACTACCGCTAACACGGCATCAGAAAAAACGCTGGTGCATTGCGTATTTATACAAAATCACTGTCTTTAAACTTCATTAATGGCGGATAATGAAACGCGGCAAAAACCCGTGCTATTTCTATGCCAAACACGTTAGCAGCCATTAACGGGAATATGCGTTTTATAGCCAACCCAAATAAATAACACCGCCACCATTTTCTATCTGGATTCCCAATCAAGTCGGGAATGACAATATAGCCGTAATGCGCCTATGGAGAGGAATGATCCGCCTACGCTAAAGCTGCGGCGGACAAGCACTCAAACTGAAACGACCATACGGGTGCAAGGATATTTGCCCTGCATGAAGAAGCCCCCGCCTAAGCGGGGGCTTTCTCGTATTCCGGCATTCTGGCCGTGAATTTTCTCACCATCTGCCCGCAGTTGCTGCCGATGAAATTTTCCTCCATGTTGCCCACCGATTCTATCACCTCATATCCCAATTTTACAAACTCACCGGCTTTTCCTTTCACCATTCCGTGAGCCTCATTTGATTCCTCAAGGCATTGCAGTTTGTTGCTGTTGGCCGTGGCCGTGGGATTAAGCGGCGTAAGCTTAATGGCAAATATTTCCGGATCGAAATAATTGGTTATCCGATCTGCTTCCACCGGGATCCCCGGCGATAGGGCGAAATTTAAGGACGGCTTGCGGCTGCCGGGACGGTAAAACCTTCTTCCGAAAGCGGCCATTTGCGGCCAGCTCATTTTGGGATAGGGTATCAGTTTATCCCGCATTTCCAAGTCGGTGGTGTTCATGGAGAACTGCAGTTGCATATCAGAGAACCTCTGCGAGACATTCAATAATGATTCGAACCACTTATCCCGGCCGGCCGGAGCCATGGTGGCAATGCAAGGCATGGCAGCAGGATGGTTATCGGCCAGCCAATGGATGACGTCTATCACCGCATCGTTTAAAGCCGGTTCGCCCATCCGGGCAAACTGTATTTTCAGTTTTTGGCACCTTTGGGGATCCAGATCCCGGTTCTCCGATAACACGTGCTCTATCTGGCTTCTGATCTCGGGCAGCGATAGATTTCCCATGAAATCGCCCCCGGCATCGCACATCAGGCATCCCACCGGACAGCCGAACTGGCTGGAGACCACTATCACCCATTTTTTGTCCCGTCCCACGGCCGCCGGTTCGCACGAATCAACGAACTCGAGCATCCGACCGTTTTCCGACTCGGCCAAATAGACCACCGCCAGGTCCTTTCTTCCGTTCCTCCCCAGTATCTTCATCTGTCCTTCCTTATATATTCATATGCTTCTATTGTCATTTTTATGCCGTCGCCGAAGGCGATGGCCGCCTGCTTTATTTTTGGGTGTGCTGCATCCCCGGCCAGAAAAAGACCGGCGTTCAGATATTGCCGGGCGCTGGGGGTTAAATCAGGAAGATTTCTTATACTGCCGATAGCCGTCAGACAATGATTGAATATCTCATGAACAGCCTGGCCGGACACTGATAGAGTCGCTTCTATCCCGCCCCTGCCATCGGCCAACTTTAGAATTTCCGTTTCGTATTTAACCCGTATCCCCAATTTCACGGCTTCCCCCCGCAGGGAATCGAAAACCCTGTCGGTTTTCGCCCTGATGGCCATGGTGACCTCAAAACCTTTCTCTGCCAGACTGCAGGCCTGGTCGAAGGCCACCTCGCCGCCGCCGATCACCAATACCTTTTCTTTTCGCTTTCCCAGTGGGATATCCGTCCACCGGTAAAATATTTTTTTGCCCTCTAATTCCTGAGGCGCTATTTTCCTGCCGAGTTTTTTGGGCATCAGTCCGGTGGCCAATATTACCGCCCTGGTCTGATATCGCTTTTTACCGGCGTCAACTATAAAGACCCTCCGGTTAATTTCAATTGAAGAAACCAAGCCGGGAATTCTATTGACCCCGCTTTGCCGGGACTGAGCAATCAGCGAACGATACAGCTCGGGCCCTGACTGACCGCCAGCACCGGCCAGGGGGAAATTCTCCACCCTTCGGGCCAACAGCAATCGGCTTTGCGGCTCTTTCCTTTCGATGATCGCATGCTCCATCCCCAAATGCGCCGCCTGGATCCCGGCGCCCAGGCCCGCTGACCCTGCCCCGATGATGAGTAAGTCGTATGTTTTTTTATTTCTCATGGATTCCCGACTCCTCGGGAATGACATTCCTTTTTCTCCAATGATTTGCGAAATTCCTGAAAATTACACGTCCGACAAAAGCCATGCTTTAATGCGAGAAGCGCAGCCCGGTGATATTCTTTGCTCTTGGAACAGCAGGCATCTGTTATTATCGTTGCCCGGTAGCCCAGCATGAAACCGTGTCGCACGGTGGTATCCACGCACAGATGGGTCATCACCCCGCAGATCACCAGATGGGTGATCTTTTCTTTTTTAAGCAGGGCGTCAAGTTTGGTCCTGAAGAAAGCCGAGAAATGTTCTTTTCTTATTTTCACTGCGCCCGGGACGACATCGATCCGGTCAAAATATTCGCTTTCCCATCCCGACGGCAGATGCTCCCAACGTTCGGCCATCAGGTTGCCGGGCTTTATTGGCGCAGTATGACTGGTATAGATGACCGGCCATTTATTCTTCCGGGCTGTTTCTATCAGCAGGTTGATCTTGGGCAGGATCTTTTTGCTGTCCGGCAGATAGGCCGGGGAGGTCTTATCAAAGAAGTAATTCTGACAGTCTATGACCAATAGTGCATATTTATTCATAAAATCTTCCTTTATCAGACGTATTCAACGCCTGTCATTCCCGCGAAGGCGGGAATCCAAGAAGCATCCGGCCAAACAAAAAAACCCAGGCCGCAGATGCGGTCTGGGTGGCTTGAAAAGCCTAGTGCATGACCGAAATTTAAATCATTTTATTCCGACGCCAATTGGCCCTTTGATCTGGATTCCCGCCTTCGCGGGAATGACCCTCTGGTTGATTAATGGCCTTCGGAAAGCTCCAGCAGAACCCCCTTGGTGGACTTGGGATGGACGAATGCGATCCTGTGGCCGCCGGCCCCCACCCGGGGAACCTTGTCTATCAGTTGATAGCCCTTGGCGGTCAGCTCCTCCAGGGCCTTTTCGATGTTATCCACCTTGAGGGCCAGGTGATGGATGCCCTCGCCCTTGGCCTCGATGAACTTGGCGATGTTGCCGTCCGGCGCGGTGGACTCCAGCAATTCCACCCGGCTGTCACCCACCGGGATGAAGGCCACTTTGACCTTCTGGCTCTCCACCGTCTCGATTGCTTCCAGCGCCAGGCCTAAACCCTCGGTGTAAAATTTCTGGGCCTCTTCGAGATTTTTGACGGCGATGCCGATATGATCGATCCCTTTGATATGCATGCGATGCTCCAGTTTTTAATTTTAAATACTTTATTTTTTATTTACAAACAGGGTCTGGGTGGGATAGGCGAATTCGATCTTCTTTTTAGCGAAGGCCTCCATGATGGCCAGGTTGATCTGCTGCTGAGTATCCATGTATTTCAGGTAATCCCCGCCCTCCACATAATAGACGACCTCGAAGTTAAGGCTGAAATCCCCGTAGGAGGCAAAGTGCGCCCGGTCGAAGATGGCACAGGGAATATTTTTAATGATCCCCCCTATGATGCCCGGTATCTCCTTGACCTTTGCCGCCGGAGTGTCGTAGGTAATCCCGATCTTGAACACCACCCGGCGGTTGATCATCCGCTTGTAATTGCGCAGGCGGGAATTGGTCAGGTCGGTATTGGCAAATATCAGTTGTTCGCCGCCCAAGCTGCGGACCCTGGTGCTCTTGATGCCGATGTGCTCCACCGTGCCCTGAAATTCTCCCACTATCACGAAGTCCCCGATCTCGAACGGCCGGTCGAAGAAGATGGAAAAATAGCTGAACAGGTCCCCCAGCACCTTTTGGGCGGCAAAAGCTAATGCCAGACCGCCGATGCCCAACCCGGCCACCAGGGCCGAGACCTTGACTCCGAAGTTGTCCAACAGGATTACCAGGGCCAGGATCCAGACCACCAGCTTGAGGATGGTCAGTATTCCCCGGTAGGCCGTGTTCTGAGAGGAATCCGCCCCACCCCGCTTCTTCCAATAGGCCTCAACGGAATAAACCGCCAGGGACAGAATGAACTTGGCCGCCAAGCATGTCAGAACAATGGCTCCGGCAATGTTGATGGCCCTGTGCGCCATGGGAACGACATTGAGATTCTGAATACTCAGGTACACCGCCCCCAGGTAAAGCAGGGGGACGATCCTTTTATCGATGGCTTCAACCAGGCGGTCATCGAAATGGCTCTCGGTCCGGGCGGTAATTTTCTTCAGCCGGTGGATCACTATGAGATCAGCGATTTTAATTACAACAACTGAGCCGATCAAAATAGCCAGGCTGATCAGATAATCCGCAACCTGATTGTTGAAATAACTCAGTTCTATAAGCTCCCTGATCATCATCCCCCTTTTCTATTGCCAGACATTTTTCCGGAATTTGTCCTGGTCTGGCACACATTCCTAAAACAATAGGGCTTTGGCCTAGCCGCCTCCGTCGGCCCCCTGTCCCCACTTATCCCACATGGTCTCCAGCTCCAGTTCCCTCAATGCCTCCCGGGCGACGGTATGGGGATCTATGAACTTTAAATAGACCTCCTCGATGTTGTCCCTGGTGGTAATATCCTTGGTCATTTTTTCATGAGCCCACTTATCCAGTTGATTCAGGATCAAGGTATGGACCTCGGTGACGGCCCGGTTTCTCCGGCGGATCTCGAACTTGCCGCTGTCGTGAAGATACTTCTTGTGCTGTTCGATGGATTGGGCCAGCTCCCCGATGCCGATATTATCCTTGGCGGTGACTTTTAGGATCGGCGGCACGAAATCGTCCTCATTCATATCCCAGGTCGACAGCAGTTGTTCGATGGCCATAACACTTTTTTCCACCCCGTCACGGTCGGCCTTATTTACCACAAATATATCGGCGATCTCCATGGTGCCGGCCTTCAGCACCTGGATATCATCACCTAGACCCGGCACGGTTACCAGGACCGTGGTGTCCACCTGGCTGGCCACTTCGATCTCGGATTGGCCTATCCCCACCGTCTCGAAGATTATCATATCATAACCGGCCGCATCCAGGATCTTGGCGGAATCGGCCGTGGCCACAGCCAATCCTCCCAGATGCCCCCGGCTGCCCATGGAACGAATGAACACCCCGCTGTCGGTAGCGTGGGCCTGCATTCTTACCCGGTCACCCAAAAGGGCGCCGCCGGTGAAGGTGCTGGAAGGATCTATCCCGATAATGGCCACCTTTAAGCCCAGCTTCCGGTAATAAGCGATCATTCTGTCAACCAGGGTGGATTTCCCCCCACCGGGAGGGCCGGTGATGCCCACTACATAGGCTTGCCCGGTATGGGGATATAAGGATCTCAAAAGTTCGACAGCCTGGTAATCCTCGTTTTCAGCCAAAGTTATCGCTCTGGCTATCGAGCGGATATCCCCGGCTAGTATTTTTTGAACCAAGTTCTTCACACGTTTTTATAAAATTAATTGTTTTAAAAAGTATAAATCTCTTTGCGCCATTTACCAAGTGCGGCCCGATGATGTATATCAATGATTAAAAACACATTCACTGAATCAGTTTGAATTGATATAATCTATCACCGCTTTGGAGGTTGCGCCGGGGGTAAATATCTCCTTAATACCCGCCTCCTTCAATGCCGGTATATCATCGGCTGGGATAACCCCTCCGCCGAACACCTTTATATCTTCCGCCTGCCTCTGTTTCAAGATTTCCACCACTTTGGGAAACAGGGAGTTGTGAGCCCCCGAAAGACAGGACAGTCCCACCCATTGTACATCCTCCTGTATTGCCGCACTGGCAATGGCTTCCGGGGTTTGCCTCAAACCGGTATATATCACTTCGAACCCGGCGTCCCTTAGTGCCCGGGCGATGAACTTAGCCCCCCGATCGTGCCCATCCAAGCCTGGCTTGGCGATCAAAATCCTGATCTTTTTTTCCGACATATATATTATTTCTCCCTATAGATTTCTTTTCTCCGTTCGTCCTGCTCTTGATTTTTAAGTGGGCTGAACGGTCGTTATAGGACCACTGATTCCCGGTATTCGCCGAATTCATCCCTAAGCACCTGGCATATTTCCCCCAGAGTGGCATATTGCTTGACCGCAGTTAAAATGAGCGGCATCAGATTATCCTTGCCTTGAGCGGCCTGGCGAATCTTTTCCAGCGAATTTTGAACCGCCGTATTATCGCGCTGGACCTTTATCTGGTTTATTTTTATTAACTGGGCCTCGGCCACCGCCGGCGACACCTTGAGCAAGTTTTTCATCGGCTCTTCCTGAACGGTGAATTTATTGACCCCCACCACTACCCGTTCTTTACTCTCAACATCCAGTTGATAGCGGTAAGCCGACTCCTGGATCTCACTCTGAATATAGCCTTTCTCCACCGCTCGGACCATGCCGCCCATCTTGTCTATCTTTTTTATATACTCCAGGGCGGACTTCTCGATCTCATTGGTCTTGGCTTCGATAAAATACGACCCGGCCAGAGGATCTATGGTGTCGGCCACTCCTGATTCATAGGCTACGATCTGCTGAGTGCGCAGGGCTATCCTTACCGATTCTTCGGTCGGCAGGGCCAGGGCCTCGTCCTTGGAGTTGGTATGCAGGCTCTGGGTGCCGCCCATAACCGCCGCCAGGGTTTGAATGGTCACCCGGACTATATTATTGTCCGGCTGCTGGGCGGTCATGGTGGACCCGGCCGTTTGCGAGTGGAAACGAAGCATCAGCGAACTGGGCTTTTGGGCGTTGAAGCGCTCCTTCATGATCCTGGCCCACAGTCTCCGGGCCGCCCGGAATTTGGCCACCTCTTCGAACAGGTTGTTGTTGGCGTTGAAGAAGAACGACAGCCGGCTGGCAAAATCGTCCACATTCAATCCGGTATCCAGGGCGGCCTGAACATAGGCGATACCATCGGCCAGGGTGAAGGCCACCTCTTGGGTGGCGCTGGCTCCGGCCTCCCGGATATGATAGCCCGATATGGAGATGGTGTTCCACTTGGGCACTTCTTTGGCACAGTATTCAAAGATATCGGTGATCAGCCGCATGGAAGGCTTGGGGGGGAAAATATAGGTCCCCCTGGCAATGTATTCCTTTAAGATATCGTTCTGGATGGTGCCGTGGATCTGGGAGGGACTCACCCCCTGTTTTTCGGCGACGGCGATATACATGGCCAACAATACCGAGGCCGGGGCATTGATGGTCATGGAGGTGGATACCTTATCCAGGGGGATGCCGTCAAAAAGGATCTCCATATCGGCCAGCGAGTCTATCGCCACCCCGACCTTTCCCACCTCTCCGGTTGACATCGGATGGTCGGAGTCGTAGCCTATCTGAGTCGGCAGGTCGAAGGCGATCGACAGGCCGGTTTGTCCCTGCTGAAGCAAGTACTTGTAGCGGTGATTTGATTCGGCGGCGTCCCCGAAACCGGCGTACTGCCGCATGGTCCAGAACTTGCCCCGATACATGGTTGGCTGGACGCCTCGGGTATAGGGATATTGCCCGGGGAAGCCCAGCTCTTTGGGGTAATCCACCTCCCCTACATCATCCGGGGTATAAAGCCGGTTGACCTCGGCGCCCGAAGTAAGCAAAAATTTCTCTTTTCTTTCGGGATATTTGGCCAGCAGCGGCGTAACGCTGTTTGATTGCCATTCGGCGATCTGCTTTTTTAGATCGTCCGGGGCGTTGGCTTTCATAACTCCGTTCGGTTTGGAAACTTGGGCCCTTTTGCCGGGCCTTTTAAGCGCCGGATGGGGCTTTTTTATTTCCTTTTTCTTGGCTGTTTTTTTCATGGTTTTCATATATTCCCTGCAATATGTTGATTGATCTGTTTCACAACTTATAATCAATTATTATAACACTATGGATATAAAAAAGCAAAATTTTATTTTAATTTATTTATTGACAAAATATCGCCAATCAATTATTCTTAATGTAAAGAGAGTGATAAAAATGATCAGCTATACCAAAATATACTTTACCCGATACAATACGCCCATCGGCCGATTATACCTGGCCGCCACCGACAAGGGTCTGCTTAACATTGCTCCAGAAAAGGGCTCCGAGCTGTCCTTCCTGATAGACCTGCCGATCAGGCATTATGACCTAGTACGCAGCGAAAAACCCTTTCTGCAGATCAAAAAACAATTGGACAGATATTTTAAAGGTCAGCCGGTGGTCTTCAAATTCAGGGCCGATATGAGCCATGGCACCGGCTTCCAGAGAAGCGTCTGGAGGAAACTGTCCGGCCTGCTGCCCGGTCAGATGATGACCTACGGCATTCTGGCCCGGGAGATAGGCCAGCCCAAAGCTTACCGTGCCGTTGGTCAGGCGGTGGGAGCCAACCCCCTGCCGATAATCATCCCCTGCCACCGGGTGATCGCCTCCGACGGCTCGCTGGGCGGCTTTGCCTGGGGAATAAAGGTCAAGAAAAAACTGTTATCCATTGAAGGGATAGGCTTATGAAAAAGACAGCCTCGTCAAAAGAAAGAAGAAAGTTTATACGGTTGCCGGTGGAGATAAGGGTGAAATATAAAGCCCTTAAGGAGATCATTGACACCAGCGGGTTAAAACCGGCCAAGGTGAAAAACCTGAGCTCCGGGGGGATACTTTTTCATTCCGGCAAAAAACTAAGCAAGGACGATACCCTGCAGTTAAAACTTGATTTTGCCCGGGGCAAAAGCAAATACGATTTGGCGGCAATCGGACAGGTGGTGCGCTGCAGCGCATTGAAAAACGGGCAATACACCATCGGGGTGCGGTTTTTGGAGATATACTCGGACGACCTGGATTTGTTGAAGGGCTTTATCGAGAAGAAGGCAACGAGGCCGGGTAAGTGACGGCATTCCTATAAACAGAAAAGGGCGGTTTTACCGCCCTTTTCTGTTTCAGACCCCGAGCCCACAAAACCGATGGTTTCCCCTGCTTTGGTCCGCCAGGCTTATCATAGGCAATTAAAACCTCACCTGGTCGCCGGCCTTGATCCCATTCTGCCCAAACCACCCGGCGTTGGCCTCGATAACATAAAGGGCCGGGGCCAGCGACCGGTAGCGCGGCCCCTCATCCAGCGGCTTCATGGTCAGGATGTTGATGATCACTCCCTGTTCGGAGATGAAGGCGATGTCCAGCGGCAGATAGGTGTTCCTCATCCAGAATGACTGCATCTGGGGATACTCAAAAATGAACAGCATCCCCTCATCCCCCGGCATAGTTTTCCTGAACATCAGTCCCTGCTCCCGGGATCGCGGGTTATCTACCACTTCCACCCATAAAACACTCTGCCCCACTGTAAGTTTGATTCTTCCTGGTCGTTCAGACTGGACCTGATTTGTCTCGCTTGGCCTGTCATTTTCTCCAGTTTTGTGGCGGCATCCTGCCGCTGACAACAGCGACAGGATTATCATCATTATTGTTAAATTGTTCCTCAATCTTCCTCGTGATTCATATGTTCCATATTGGCAATGATGGCCCGATACTGCGTAAAATTCTCACAAAATGCTCTGGAAATGGCTGGGCCGGTTCATGGTGCCGTCCAGCAGTTCCGAACGTTTTCTCTCCTGCTTCACATAATCGACCGATCCCCAGATCTTCAACGAGCCTGATAAACGGGTATCGCTGCCGCAGGTAAGGATCTGGGGTCCCAGGCTCAGGCAGGTCCGGGTCTCTGTCTTATGTCCGGACAGCAGCCAATATTCTGGGGCTTTCCCCTTGGGGTTTATTATCATCAGCGTGCCGTCATTTTTCTTTCCGGCCTTTGACTTGATGCCCACCAGCAGGCGACCGTCAAAACAGGCGCTAAGGCTGGAGACAGTACCGATGCCATCAGTCGTAACGGTCTCCACCTGGCCCGTCCGGTAATCAATGATGGCGATCTCTATGTTTCCCTTAGGCCCTGTGCCGGACCGGCCGACCGCCACCCTTCCTCCCGGATATCGGCAAAGACTTGCCCCGCCGGCCAGCCCGGCATCATACGACAGGGCCGAATTATTCCCGTTTTCCCAGACGATCAACCTGCCATCCGAGTCCAGGGAAAATACTCTTTTGCCCGGACCCATTTCAATCGCCGTAATGCTTCTGGCTGATAGTTTTGCCCCGCCGACCTGACCTTCCCATTGGTTCCAGAGGCGAAGGCTGCCATCCGAATGCCCGGTGGCGATCAACTGGTCGCGGTTTGAGGCAATGGCCGTAATCGGCGGATGGTCATTCTTCCATTTGGTCAGATGCCCTTTACTTAAGGATGTGGTACCCAAGCGGCCGGCGCCGTCAATGGACCATATTTCTTCTCCCAGCACCGTAATTTGCCTTATATCTCCGCCAGGGAGACTGTGGTATTTCAGGCGATCGCCTATTCCATAGAAGGCCCCCACCTGGCCGCCCTTTCCGCCGAAGGCCACCTGCCCGGGGCCCATCAGGGCAACACAATTTACGGAGATACCGGCGGTTTCTATTGTTTCCAGAACGTGCCGGCTGGCTATAGAATTGCCGCTTTCCTTTCTGACGAACTGCTCTTCGCTGGGCTCTATGGCCTGCCTTTCCCCGACAACTGTCTCCTGGGATAGGATATCCACGGTTTCTTCCCGCCGCCCGAATTTCTTGCCGCTGGTCGCCAATCTGCCCGTTGCCCTGCCGAACCGTCCTATCCTTATGAACCTCCCCCAGTTCTCGATCTTCCTATGCCGGAAAAGTTCCTGGATCTCTTCCCTGCCCGGCCGGGCAGGAAGGGAGTTTTCCAGCTGATATATCAGTACTCTCCCGTCACGATGAAACCTGGTCTCCCGGAGGTTCGGTTCTTCAACATATGACAGACAGGTGGTTACGTTTTCCAACAATCCCTCGCGCTCCTCAAGGTTCATCCGCCGGGTGGAGTAGGTGGATCTAAATTTCAAAAGCACATCCAGGCGCTCCTGTTCGTTGAACAGGTTGACCAAATGGTGGAAATAGGCGTCATCCCTCCAGCCGTCCAGGATGATCAATTTTTTATCCCGGTGCTCATTCATGAATTGCTCGAAATATTCCTCCGGATGGTCTTCCTCCTCCGACAGGGGGTAGTTCTGGTAGAATTGGGGCAGGACGCGCTTTTTCAGGAATTTCAAACCCAGCATCCGGTTAAAAATATCATTGTGGTCCGCACTGTCCCGGGCCAGATACAGAATGTCCTTTGATGCCCATCGGCCAAATCCCTCGGTCAGACACTGGCAGAAATAGGTCTTGCCAGTCCCTGAATCTCCGGTGACGGCCATTACCACCGGCGGGTGCTTTCCCATCAAATACCATAATGTCTCCGAAAGTTCATACAATCCCTGTCGACTGGGCTGCAGTGCCAATAAATCATTCCCGGCGGTGTTGTGCATCTGCAGCCGGGCAAACAGGCCCGGCAGATCCAGGTTTTTCAAACCCAACAGGGCCTCTTCCGATACCCGGCACAGCCTGTCCTTTATCAGATCCAGCAAAACCGCAATGATCTCCGGTTCGATATTTCCGACATCACTTAACCGGGCCCGGCCTATTTTTCCCAGGGCCCAGGCCAGGGTGGCCCTTACATCCCTATCCTTGCTGTCCGCTTGGGCGGTAAGGAACGGAATGGCTGAAACCGGCGTTCTCTCCTGCTTGCCCAGAGCCCAGATGGATTCCCGTATTTCCAGGGCCGATGATCTCAGCCGCCCCTCGGCCTCTGGGCCGGACCCGGGCGATCCGGCCTTTAATTTATCCAACAAGACCCCGGCTGTCAAGGGTTCCCCCAGCCGTCCCAGTAGATACAACAGACCGGCGCTGAGATTGTCATGTTTTTGGTCCATCCGTTTCAGGAGATCGGCCGCCGTCTCGTCGCACCTTCGGTCCCGGACCTTTCCCAGGATGCAGGTAGCCTCGTACTGGATTCCGCTGGATATCGGAATGTCGGAATTGCCCAGCAGCCCCAGGCAGGGCCTTACCATGTGCTGCAGCCGGTCAACCGGCCAAGCCACGGCACCGTCGAGCTGTTCCAGGATCAGTTCGTACGCCTCGCTCCTGAGCTTTGGATCGGAGGGACCGGCCAGCAATCCTTCGACCTTACGGTTCAACCGGTCCTCCTCGGCAATCAGGCGGGATATTTTAACGAACATCTCGGAATCCCGCAGCAGATCATCGGCTAGCCGATCAAGGGCCTTGGCCCGAGAATATTCCTGGCCTGCCACTCCCCATCGATTGTAAGCTTCCTGTGTTTTTAAGGCGTACTCTTCGGACAGCCTTCTGCCCTGCTGGTCCCATTCGGCCACCGGCCGGCCGGCGTTATTTTTATAACAGGCGAATTCTATCAACCGGCATAAGGCGTTCAGGAATATTATCAGGGCTGCCTCAGGATTGGAGGCTGCCGGGCCCTGACCGAAGATATCTTTTATGACCTTCCAATCGGACTCCCTGGCCATCAGGGTTGTTGCCAGATTTTCAAGCTCGGCCTGTTGTCTGGCGCCGCTCTGCTCCCATAGCCGGTACCACAGTTCAGCGGAGGCCTTTTCCCATACTTCGCCGGGGTCTTTCTGCCAACGCCCCTGCTCGTCCAGGAACGACATCCTGCCCGGCAGATACTCGGCCAAAAGCCGATTGAAAGCATCCACAATTTTGTTTATGCGGGGTGCCGGCATTTTAGACTTCTTCACGGATTCAGGACCAACAGGCTGTTCAGGTCGTCTTCCAGCTGGGTCGGGCTCACTTTTACCAGCCATCCCCGTCCGTAAGGTTCTCGTTCCAATAAGGACATGTCGTTTTTTATCTCCTTGTTTACCGAGACGATCTGTCCCGATACCGGCATCCACAGGCGGTGAGAATGCTTTTTAGTGTCGCGGATAACAGCATAGGCTTCCCCCTGGATTATTTTATCACCCACCTCCGGAAGCTCGATGGCGGAGGCCGGTCCCAGGCCTTTCAAAAACTTATGATGAATGCCCACCGTTACCAGACCGTCCCGATCGACCTGGACCCAAGAATTATCCGGAATGCAGTACAACTGCGGCTGATGCGTTTTTATCTTCGGGTCGATTTCGACGGTTCGGTCTGTTTTTCGGCTCGCCTTTACCCGCTGGACTATATTGCGCAGGTCCTGGGGGGTGAAGGGTTTGGGAAGATAGTCGAAAGCCCCTGCTTTTATTGATTCCACGGCTGTTTTTATCGTCGGGAATCCGGTGATCATGATGACGGCGGTCCGGGGACGCCTCTTTTTTATTGCCGCCAATACCTCCAGGCCGCTGATTCCGGGCATCATCAGATCGGTTATTATCAGATCATAGCGTTGTTTCAGATCCCTTTTCAGGGCTTCCTCGCCGCTCAAAGCGGTCTCCACCGAGCTATTTCTGTTTTCCAGTACGCTGGCGATACTTTTACAGACCGGCAGCTCATCGTCCACCACTAGTATCTTTAATTTATCGGGCATCGTTTCATCCCCCATTTACTGATTATCACTTATCGGCAGCCTCACCAGCACCCTGACTCCCTTGGTTTTTTGGTTGATGATCTCAATGGCTCCGTTGTGCTGCTGGATGATGCCATAGCTGATGGCCAGCCCCAGACCGGTGCCCTTAATGCCCTTGGTGGTGAAGAACGGATCGAACACCTTGTTGACGATATCCTTGGGGATCCCGATTCCGTTGTCCTGGAAAAATATTTCGGCAAAGCGCAGATCACTCGAGACCCCGGTGCCCACCTTGAGGGTTCCGCCCTGGGGCATGGCATCGATGGCATTGACTAAGATATTGGTAAAGACCTGTTTTATTTTATTGGCATCAACCACCACCTGGGGCAGCCGCTTATCCAGGTTTACTTTTAAATCGATCCGGTTGAACAGCAGCTGGTTCTTGAAAAGTTTTAGCAGCATCAATATCAGGCTGTTGATATCCTCCGGCTTTTTTTCCGGCGGGCTCTGCCGGGAGAATTCCAGCAGCCTTTTGACGATGGAGCTGCAGCGGGAAGTCTCGTCGATTATCAGCTGGAGGCTTTCCTTGGTCTTGGATCGCCCCTTTATCTTTTCCGACATCAGGTGGCTGTTTATCAGGATCGAGGTCAGGGGATTATTGATTTCATGGGCGATCCCGGCTGCCATTTTGCCCAAGGAGGACAGTTTCTCGGTCTGGATTAGCTGATCCTGGGCAGCCTTCAGCTCTTCGGTTTTATCACGTATCTTTTGTTCCAGGGTCAGGGTCAATGCCCGGTATTCCCCGGTGGTCCGCTGCAGTT
This sequence comes from Candidatus Edwardsbacteria bacterium RifOxyA12_full_54_48, assembly GCA_001777915.1. NCBI lineage: Bacteria > Candidatus Edwardsiibacteriota > Candidatus Edwardsbacteria bacterium RifOxyA12_full_54_48. The sequence goes on from MFFN01000004.1 coordinate 122,007, forward strand.
CGGCGGTCATTTTGTTGAAGGATTCCGACAGCTGTCCGATTTCATCCTTGGATGATATTTGAACCCTGACCGAAAGATCGCCCCCGGCCACCTGGCTGTTGGCCAAGACCAGGTCCTTGAGCGGCCCGACTATCCGGCCGGCCAGGTAATTGGCTGAGAACCATAATAATACCACCGTCAGGCCGGCTATCACCAGGAAAAGGGCCAGGGTCCTGTTTCTGAGGTCGATGTAGGGCGCCTCCAGCATGCCCACATAGAGGATGCCCACGATCTTACCGTTGATGTTCCGGATCGGCTCATAGGCCGTCCGGTACCAGTCATTGACCACGAAAGCCCGGCCTATCCAGGAGAGTCCCCGGTTAAGCACCTGGTCATATACCTCCTGTGAGACCCTGGTCCCCACCGCCCTGGCCCCGGCCGTTCCGCGGACATTGGTCGCTATCCTGAGGTCATTCATAAAGATGGTGGTGGTCCCGATGTCCTTGCCCTTATATTTTTCCCCTTTGTAAACTATGTCTTTGACCTTGTCGACGATCTGATGATTGTTGTTCAGCAGTTTCCCGCCGTACAAGATACCTATGAACTGCCCCCTGGCATCAAACAGCGGGGAGGCGGCCATGATCATCAAACCGGATGTTTCTACCGTGTCTTTTATCTTGCGGGCCTTGGGGGTGGGGATCATATCGACCCGGGCAGCCCGGGCCAGGTCTGCCCCCTCTTTCTCCAGCTCCTGGGCTGGGATGCTTTCGGTGGCGGCAGCCGGAAGCTTATTAAGCAGGACCCAGTCGATCAGTTCATTATAAGGTTTGTCGCCGTAGGAAGCCTGATTCCTTGACCTTATTATTACCCGGCCCTTTAAATCGGTGACGGATAATATATCCAACTGCTCCTTTTCCTTTATCTTCCGAAGCTCCCTTATAAGATCTCTCCTGTTTCCCCGCTTTACCGCGTCTGTCAGATCGTATCTTTGGGCCAACAGGTACATGGTATTATTTACCATTTTTCCTTCCTGCTGGTAGATCTCCCGGGCGGTATTGAGGTCCAGCCGGACCTTGTCCTGGGCCTGCCCGATGACTGTGTTGCCGATAAGCACGATGCCTGCCAGGGCCGAAAGGGAAACCCCCAGCAGTATGATGCTGGAAAAGCTCAGTATCAGTTTGGTCTTTAATGACAGTGCTTTGGGAAACATCATCCTTCTCGTTTGATAATTGCTGTCCGGTTGGACATCCGCCGGCCGCGGCTTTATTTATTAAGGTTGAATATGACCATCCTCAGGGTGGTCATCTCCTCGATGGCAAATTTCGCCCCCTCCCGGCCCAAGCCGCTGTTTTTATTGCCGCCATAGGGCATGTGGTCGATCCGATAGGAGGGAAAATCATTGATCAGTATGCCGCCTACGTTGATCCTTTTGACGGCCGCCAGGGCCCGGTTGATATTGGAGGTGAATATACCGGCCTGCAAGCCGTACTGGCTCTGATCGCATTTGACAATGCCCTCTTCAAAGCTGGATACTTTTTCCACCACCGCCACCGGGCCGAATATTTCGTCCCTGACCGCTTTCATCTCCGGTTTGGTGTTGGTGAGGATGGTGGGATAATATATATTTCCCTCTCTTCTCCCGCCGCAGATGGCCTCGGCCCCCTGGGCCACGGCTTCTTTTACCCATTCCTGGATCCGGCCGGCCTCCGATTCCGCTATCATCGGGCCGATATCGGTATCCTGGTCCAGGGGATTGCCGATCTTAAGTTTTTGGGTTCCGGCGGCGAATTTTTCCATGAATTCCGCATAACGGTTTTGGTGCACATATATCCGCTGCACAGAAATGCAGACCTGGCCCTGATTGTAAAACGCCCCCAGGATACAGCGCTTGACGGCGTAATCCATGCTTTCAATATCTTCATCGATCACCACCGCGCTGTTGGACCCCAATTCCATGGTGAGCCTCTTCAATCCGGCATTTTTGACGATATGCTGGCCCACCTCCCGGCTTCCGGTGAAACTTATCTTGGATATCCGCTGGTCCTTGATCAGCATCTCGCCGACCTCGCCTCCCGGCCCCGGCAATAGGCTTATGGCTTCCCGGGGCAGGCCAGCCTCGATAAAAGCTTTTACCAGCTCTATCCCTGAAAGGGGGGTGGCCGTGGCCGGTTTGAGGATGACCGGACACCCGGCGGCGATGGCCGGCGCCACTTTATGGGCCGCCAGGTTCAGGGGAAAGTTGAAGGGGGTGATGGCCGCCACCACCCCGATGGGATGCCTTTCGTAATATCCCACCCGGCCCTCGCCCGACCGGCCGGCGTCAATCGGCAGGGTCTCGCCATGAATGCGCTTGGCTTCCTCGGAGATGTATTCGAGATTCTCCACGCAGCGCTCGACCTCGGCCTTGGCGTAGCGGTAGGGCTTGCCCGCCTCGCGGGCGATGGTTACCGTAAGCTGGTCCTTCTGCCGGTCGATGATCCCGGCGGCAGAGCGGATGATGGCCGCCCGGCGGTGGGCCGGCAGTTCAGCCATTACTTGCTTTGCCGTTTCCGCGGCCGTTATCGCCTCATCGATTTGAGCGCTCTCGGCAGCGTAAACTTCGGCCATCGTTTCGCCGGTGTATTTGTCCAGCACCTTGAACCGTTTCCCTGAAACTCTTGGGTGCCCGGCGATGTTCAATTTATGAATAGGGTTCATATCATCCAACCGTTTGTTTTACATTGCCGATTTCCTGGCCGCCTTCTGCTTGGCCAGCCCCAGGATCAGCCCCAGCGCTATGGCCAGCAGGGCCGCCGCCACCACCCGAAATTCCGGCGGCAGCATGAAATTCACCGACTGGACCGGGAGCCAGAACCAGATGATCGACCCCCCTACTATCCTGAACATATTGTCCCAGTCTATGTTTCGGTAGGTCTCGATCAGCGGCCATCTGGAGAACAATTTGCCTTTGTCGATCAGGGTGTCGGTGATCCGGTGAAAGGTCATAAAAGGAAAGCCGAACACCGCCTGAAAGAAGAACGATTTCCAAAAGGCGGTCAGCCAGGGAAATCCCCGGCCCGGCAGGTAACCCTGGTCCAGCAGGCCTTCGGTCCCGGATGAGAACAGGGGAAAGGCCAGTGTCATCATCACGCCCAACAGTCCCCAGACCAAGGCCCGCTGCCACAGCCGGATCCCGGCCAGCTGCCATTTGCCGGAGACCACCTTCCGGCTCAACAGTTCGCCCATGGTCCCCAACAGGATGAACTTGGCCATACCCATCAGATAGGGATGGGCCCGGGTGGTCATCACGAACAGTTCTCTGGTGCCGGGGATGATCAGAATGGTCAGCACTCCGCCCAGCAGCAAGGTCCAGATCAAGGAGATGGAAACGTCCACGATCATATTGTTTTATACTTCATTTCGGGATAAAACGTTTGAAATTTATTAAGTTAATCTGCGTGAATCTATGAAACCTGCGGATACGTTATTTTAGGTCCCCGGGCAGATGAATGGCGAACTTGCAGTGCTCGTCCCCGCTGATGATGGCCTCCAGCACTTCCACCCGAATCGGGGTCTTAAAGATCCCTTCGTAGATTCCCTTGTACCAACCGGCGCTGCAATGGCAGTATTCCTTGGAGACAACATTCTTGGTGGCCCGCATCAGGGGGCAGAAACAGGCTGCCATTTGTTTTTCGTAGGGCGTAGCGGCCTTGGCAAAGGCCTCCGGGTCGCGCGGACTGCGGATCTCGTAGATCACGCTGCCCTCCCGGTAGGGCTGGCCGAATTTCCCCTTGTCCGCGCCCATGGCCTCCAGCACCTTATCCACGCTTTTGGTCTCGGCGTACAGCTTGGCCAGGGCATCTATCGGCCCGGTCCCGAATTCCTCGGTGAAGACGCAGGCCCGGCCCTGCATGATCTCCTCCCTGGCCGGCTGTTCCGGAACGGCCGTCTCCAGCCTCTTCATGGCTTGTTCCGACCAGACCGCGTATTCCTCCGGGCGGTCCGGGACCTTGTCATAGCCCGCGATCACGGAGTCTCCCTTACCGGGGGCATGACGGTCTATCTGGGCCGCCCATTTTTTCATCTTATCCGCCAGCCAGGCCATATCATATTCCTTTCAAAAGATGGTGGATCAGATCGCTTGTCCCAAAACTACCGGCCCATGGCCTTCTTCATGGTCTCGCCCATCTCGGCCGGGGTCCTGGCCACTTTGATGCCGCAGGATTTCAGCACCTTCACCTTTTCGGCATAGGTGCCCTTGCCCCCGGAGATGATGGCTCCGGCGTGGCCCATCCGCCGGCCCGGCGGCGCGGTGGCCCCGGCGATGAAGGCCGCCACCGGCTTGGGAAAGTTCTTTTTTATCCAGCGGGCGGTCTCCTCCTCCTGCGACCCGCCGATCTCACCGATCATCAGCACCGCCTTGGTCTGCTTATCGGCCTTGAACAGTTCCAAAGCATCGATGAAGTTGGTGCCGATCACCGGGTCGCCGCCGATGCCTATGCAGGTGCTCTGGCCGATGCCCAGCAGTCCGTCTATGCCGTAGGAAAAAAGCGGCAGGATGACGGCGATCCGCTGATGGAGCCGGATCCCTTTCAGCCGCCAGCGTCCGGTGACCACCTTGGTACCCAGCAGTTCCCCCATGGTCCCCAGCAGGGCGAATTTGACCATTCCCATAATGAGGGGATGGGCTTTGGTGATGATCACGAAGGCTTCCCGGCTGGCGGGAAAGGACAGGCTGCCGGCCACCCCGGCCAGCAGGCCCAGCCAAATCATCGAGATAAGCAGGTCCATATGATGCGGTTCCTTCATTGAACTCTAGGTAAATGTATAGACTATATAATTAGCCACATAATGCACAAAGCACGCAAAGGAATATTATTGGCCTTTGTGATCTTAGTGTTCTTGGTGGCAAAAGATACGGTTTATCAAGGCAGGGTGCTGGTAATAGTATATTTTCAAACCGGAGGCAAAGTCAAGCATTAATTATCGTATTGGCTCCCAAGGTCAGTTTGCCGGCCTGTCAAAAGAAGAGCCTCCCGGCGTTCCGGGAGGCTCTTCTTTCCTGCGGGGGCTGTCACACCATGCCTTTTATCATTTCAATCACCGGATCTATGGCCGCCCTTACCTCAGGAGTGATATCCTCGCTTACCCGGCGGTTCTCCAGGATCTCCACCGCGATGATCTCGATCCGCTCCGGGATCTTCATATTCAGCTTGCGGCCCAGTTTCAGCGAGGTAAAGAAACCTACATCATGGACCCCGGCGCTGCGCTGGGTGCAGTCGAAATCCTCCGGCCGGAACCGGATAATCTCGCCGGGCCGGCGCAGGCCGGTCTTGATGGAATCTATTATTATGGCCGAATGGTAGCCCTGCAGTGACTCCAGGATGGCCAGCCCGCCGCTCTCGATGGTCTCAACATCTATGCCCGTAAATTTTGGGTCCTGTTTGATCTGTTCGGCAATGATCAGGCCGATGGCATCGTCCGAGGCGATGGCGTTCCCCATCCCCAGGATCAGGGTTTTGGCTTTTTCGCTCAATGGCTAATCGCGCCGCCACTGGTCGGCCAGGCTGCCGTCGGCATTATGGAGTTTCACGATCAGGGGCATCTCGCCCGGCAGGGTGTTTGTGGAGCAGGCAAAGCAGGGGTCGTAGGCCCGGAAGGCCATCTCCACCTTGTTCAGTATCCCCTGGGTGACGTGGCCGTCCTTTATCAGCTTCTGGGCGGCGCTCTTGATGTCCAGGCACATGGCGGCGTTGTTGAAGACGGTGGCCACGATCAGGTTGACGTCGGTCAGGATCCCGTTGGCGTCGGTCTTGTAATGGTGGATCAGGGTGCCCCGGGGGGCCTCCAATATCCCCACGCCTTCGCTGGGGGTCTCGGTGGGAATGGTCCTTATATCCGGCGAGGTTATCTCCGGATCCCGGATCAGCTCCAGCTGCCGTTCGGCGGAATACATCAGCTCGATGATCCGGGCCCAGTGCATGGCCAGGGTATGGTGCACCGGCTTGCCGCCCAGGGTCTGGAACATCTTCTGATATTCGGCATCGGCCAGCGGAGTGGCCATTCCCTCGGAGACGTTGAGCCGGGCCAGGGGGGCGGCCCGGACCACGCCGCTTTCCTTCCCATCAACCAGACCCTTCCATCCCACCTTTTTCAGGAAGGGGAATTTTAGGTAGGTCCAGCTCTCGACATGCTCCCGGATATGGTCCAGGTAATCCTGCTGGTCGAACTTGGCAAATTCCTTGCCGTCGGGATCCACGATCCGGATCTGGCCGTGATAGAAATTGGGACGGTTGTTCTCGTCCACCATGCCGATGTAATAGGTCTTCAGTTTGTAGACGTCGCTCAGTATAAGATCGACGTATTCCTGGTTCTTGAGCACAATGTCCTCGAAGGCCTTCAGGGTGAATTTGGCGAACTCGATGGTGGAGATTATCCATTTTTCCATCTCATCCCGTTCCTCTTTTTTCAGGGCTTTGCTCATGCCTCCCGGCAGGGCACAGACCGGATGGGTGGCCTTGCCGCCCAAAATCTCCTGGATCTTCTGGGCATAGGCCCGGTGCTTGATCACCTCGGTCCCCGCCGCCAGCCCCACTTTTTCGATCACCCCCAGGATGTTTCGCTTGGCCGGGTCGGCCTCCGGGCCCACGATGAAATCCGGCGCCCCCAGGGCGTAGAAATGGGCGATGTGGGAATGCACCATGTGGGCGTTGTAGAACAGCTCCCTCAGCTTCTTGGCCGCCGGGGTGGGATCGGCCTTGTAGACATTGTCCACCGCCTTGGCTGAAGCCATATGATGGGCCCCGGGGCAGACCCCGCACAGCCGGGTGGTTATCCGGGGCATCTCCTCCACCGGGCGGCCGATGCAGAACTGCTCGAATCCCCGGAGCTCCGGGATCTGAAAATAGGCGTTCTCCACATTCCCCTGGTCGTTAAGGAAAATATCTATCTTCCCGTGGCCCTCCAGGCGGGTGATGGGATCTATGGTTATTCTCTTCATGGCTTTTCCCCCTTTGATCTGGTGGGACTTAAGATGGCGTTGGCGCCTCCAAATCGATAGAGCGTCCCGGTTGCGTCTACCATGGAGTTGATTATCTTATCGGCTTTTTGTTCGTCCTCAAATTTTACTATGCTGGCCAGGGCCGACAGCATCTTGGCCCCCTGGTCCTTGATGTCCTTAGCCGGCCCGAAACAGCCCCGGCAGGGCATGTTGACCTTGATGCAGGCCGTCCCGCAGCCGCTGCGGGTGGCCGGGCCCATGCAGATCAGCCCCTGTTCCAGCAGGCATTTCTTGCCGTCGGGGATCACCTGGAAGGGCCGCTTGATCTCGGTGATCACCGGTTTCTCCGATTTCTCCAGGGGGCACTCGTCGCACAGGGTCTTCTCGCCGGCGATGGTGCTTCCCGCCGGGGGCAGCTTGCCGGTGACGATGGCCTCCACCGCAATCATCAGCAGGTCGGCCGGCGGCGGGCAGCCCGGAATGGTGTATTCCACCGCTACGATATCGCTCAGCTTGTAGACGTTATTGTAGAACACGGGGATGGTGATCTCCCCCTCCGGCATTTGAGTGGAGGGCTGGGGATACACTCCTTGCGGGTTGTCGGTGGAGACCGTGGTCTGGTAAGCTTTCTCCAGTATTTTTTCCCGGGTGGTGAAATTGGCCAGGGCCGGGATGCCGCCGAAGGCTGCGCAGGCCCCGTAGGCCACCATCACCTTTGATTTTTTCCTCAGCAGCTTGGCCAGGTGCTCGTTCTCCGAGTTCCGGATGGCGCCGTTGAACAGGCAGACATCCAGAAAGCCGTCCTCCATGGCCTCGACATCCTTGTATTTGAAATCCATGGCGATGGGCCAGAAATAGATATCAGCCGCCTCCACGATCTTGAGTAGCCGCTCATGGGTGTCTAATACCGAGACGTCGCAGCCCCCGCAGGTGGCCGCCCAGTATATGCCCAGTTTTAATTTTGCCATATTATTCACTCCTCCTTGGTCCCATCGCTCTCAGGTCTTCGGTAAAGGTGTTGATGACCTTCACCAGCTTGGCCCCCTCGGCGGCCGAGATCCATTCTATCCGGAGCCGGTGGGGATCTATGCCGAAATCGGGCAGAATTTTTTGCAGCATGGTCACCCGGTTATGGGTCAGCTGGTTCCCGGTGACGTAGTGGCAGTCCCCGTAATGACAGCCGCCGATCAACACCCCGTCAGCCCCTTTTTTGAAGGCCTCCAGAACATGTTGGGGATCGATCCGACTGGAGCACATCGTTTTGAGGACCACTCCGTTGGACACATATTTCATCCGGCTGGTCCCGGCCAGGTCGGCCCCGGTGTAAGTGCACCACTTACAATAGAAGCATATCATCTTGGGCTCAAACATTGCTCTCCTCCAATGCGGTGAATATCATCTCGTAATATTGCTGGTCGGAAAAATTGTTCTGCTGGGTGGCACCGGAGGCGCAGGCCGAAACACAGGCACCGCAGCCCTCGCAAAGTACCTCGTTGACCTTGGCCACTTTTTTCTCTTTATCGTACTCCCGGGCGCCGTAGGGGCAGGCCGAAACGCAGATCCGGCATCCCGAGCAGAGGTCCTCGACCACCGTAGCCACGATCGGCTCGTGCTCCAGATATTTTCCGCTGAACAGGGCCGTAACCTTGGCGGCGGTGGCGCTGGCCTGGGCCACGGCCTCCGGAATATCCTTGGGGGCCTGGGCGGCGCCGGCCAGGAAGAATCCCCCGGTGTTGCTCTCCACCGGACGAAGCTTGGGATGGGCCTCGCTGAAGAAGCCGAATTCGTCCACCGCCACCTTCAGCTTCTGGGCCAGTTCCCGGGAGTCGGACTGGGCGGTGATGGCCGAGGCCAGCACCACCAGGTCGGCGGCTATCTCCACCTTCTTGCCCAGCAGGGTGTCCTCGCCGCAGACCATCACCTTGTCGCCGTCCCGGTAGATCCGGGAGACCTTGCCCCGCAGGTAGACCACCTTCTCCTCCTCCATGGCCTGCTGGACGAACTCCTCGTACTTTTTGCCCCCGGCCCGGATATCGATATAGAAGACATAGGGCTGGCCGCCGTGCACCTTATGCTTGTAGAGTTTGGCGTGCTTGGCGGTGTACATGCAGCAGATCTTGGAGCAGTAGGGGAAATATTTCTCCGGGTCCCGCGAGCCGGCGCACTGGATGAAGACCACCTCCTGGGGGGTCTTGCCGTCCGAGGGCCTTTTCACCTCTCCCTCGGTGGGTCCGGAGGCCGACAGCATCCTTTCGAACTGCAAACCATCTATCACATCGGGGATGGTGCCGTAGCCGTACTCGGCGAATTTATTCACCGGGTGGACCTCGTACCCGGTGGCGATCACGATCGAGCCCACCTGTTCCTCGATGATCTCATCCTGCTGCTCGTAATCGATGGCGCCCACCGTGCAGACCTTGGCGCACACCCCGCATTTGCCGGTTTGGAAATAGGTGCAGCTCTCCCGGTCGATCACCGGTTTGTTGGGAACCGCCTGGGGGAAGGGGGTGTAGATGGCCTTCCGGGAGGCCATCCCTCTTTCGAACTCGCTGGAATTGTTCTTGCTGGGGCATTTTTCTGAGCACAGCCCGCAGCCGGTGCATTTTTCCCGGTCCACATAGGCGGCCTTCTTTTTGATCCGGACCTTGAAATTGCCCACATAGCCCGAAACCTCCTCCACCTCGGAATAGGTGTGAAGGGTGATGTTGGGGTGCTTGCTGACGTCGACCATCTTGGGGGTCAAAATGCACTGGGAGCAGTCCAGGGTGGGAAAGGTCTCCGACAGCTGGGCCATGTGGCCGCCGATCGATGGCTGGCGCTCCACCAGAATAACCGGATATCCGCTGTTGGCAATGTCCAGGGCAGCCTGGATCCCGGAGATCCCTCCCCCGATCACCAGGGCTTTCTTGGTGACATCCACCTTGATGGTCTCCAGGGGGCTGTCTCCCCGGACCTTCTCCACCATGGTCCGGACTATCTTGATGGCCTTAGCCGTGGCCAGGGCCTTGTCGTCATGGACCCAGCTGCACTGCTCGCGAATGTTGGCGATCTCCACCTTGTAGGGGTTGAGCCCGGCCCGTTCGGCCGCCTTTCTGAAGGTGGCCTCATGCAGGGTGGGGGAGCAGGCGGCCACCACCACCCCGCTCAGCCCCTTCTCCTTGATGGCCTTGATCACCAGGTTCTGCCCGGGATCCGAGCACATGTATTTATATTCCTCGGCATGGGCCACATCGCGGTAAGTAGAGATGGCCGAAACGACTTTCTTGACATCCACCGTCCCGGCGATATTGAGGCCGCAATGGCAGACAAAAACTCCGATTTTTTCCATCAATGGCTCCTAATTAACAGCTGTGATGTATTTGGACTGGGTTTTGCTTAGATAACGGTTTTCAATCCATCACCTGATGTTCCCCACATAGCAGGTGGTTATCTGGTTCTTCCTGACCTCGGGATTGCTGTAATCCGGCAGCAGCATGGGAGAGACCCTTTCTCCGCCGATGCCGGCGGCCTCCAGCTCCTGGTGATATTTTCTGACATGCTCCAGCCCCAGCTTTCCGTCCTTGGCTGTTGTCTTGATATACTCGGCCGCAAACCGCCCGGCCCGCCGGCCGAACACGCAGACGTCCAGCAGCGAGTTGCCCATCAGCCGGTTCTCACCGTGGATCCCCCCGGCCACCTCGCCGGCGGCGTATAGCCCGGGCAGCGAGGTCTCGGAGCGGGCGTTGATCTTCAGCCCGCCGTTCTGGTAATGCAGGGTGGGGTAGGTCAGCATCGGTTCCTTGGAGATGTCGATGTCGTGCCGTTTGTAGAGTTTCCATTTGCCCACGAATTCCTTCTCCACCGTGCCCTTGCCCTTCAGATCGTCGATCATGGGCGAATCCAGCCAGACCCCGACCTTTCCCGAGGGCGTGGCGATTCCCTTCTGGCGCTCCTCGCATTCGCGGATGAAGGCTGCGGCCTCCACGTCGCGGGGCTCGCGCTCGAACACGAACTGCTCGGCGTCGATGTTCAGGATGTTGGCGCCCATGCCCCGGAACTTCTCGGTCAGCAGCAGGCCCTCGATCTGATCGGGATAGGACACTCCGGTGGGATGAAACTGGACGGTATGCAGAAAATTCAACTCCACTCCGGCCCGGTAGCCCATCACCAGCCCGTCGCCGGTGGCCCCGTAATGGTTGGTGGTCATGAAATTCTGGATGTGGAGCCGGCCCGAGCCGCCGGTGGCCATGATCACCGCCTTGGCTTTGATGGTGAAGTATTCCTCGGTCTCGTGGTTATAGGCCACCACCCCGGCGCACTGGCCCTTATCGTTCAGGATCAGCTCCACCGCCGAGGTGAAGTCGATGACTTTGATGTCTTCGGGGAAGTTGAGGGCCTCGTCCCGCAGGGTCCGCATGATCTCGGCCCCGGTAATGTCGGCCGCGTAATGCATTCGCTTGCGGCAGGTGCCGCCGCCGTGGATGGTCAACAGCCGTCCGTCCGGGTCCTTGGTGAACATGCAGCCCAGGGACTCCAGCCAGGCCAGGGTCTCGGGCGCGTCGCCCACCAGGGCCTCGGCCAGCTCCGGCACGTTCTTGAAATGGCCGCCGCCCAGCACGTCCAGATAGTGATAGTAAGGAGAGTCCTTGTGCAATTTGGAAGCGGACTGGATCCCGCCCTCGGCCATCATGGTGTTGGCGTCGCCCACCCGCAGCTTGGTCAGAATCAGCACCTTGGCCCCGTGTTCCTTGGCCATGATGGCCGCGGCCACGCCGGCCCCGCCCCCGCCCACCACCAGCACGTCGGTGGTAAAGCGCGGGTTCAGGTCGACCTTGTCGGGGTTTACCCGGCTCCTGGCCTCCAGCTGATCCACTATCTCCGGGGAGATGGCGTAGCCCTTGTTGACTCCGACCCCGATGGGACGCTTGGAGGTTTTTTTGCAGTCCGGGTGGAAGGCGTCCAGCACCGCTTGGCGTTCCTCCAGCGACATGGCCGGCATTTCCTTGCCCTCCTTCTTCCGGCGGACCCGCTCCGGCCTGGTGGCCTCGACCTTCTTGATCAACTGTTTCAGTTCAGGGGTATATGGCATCGCTCATCTCCTTATAAATAATCGTTAGATTTCGGAGCCCATTCGTCCGTCGTGTTGTCCGGCTCGGCTTCCCGGGCCTTGTACAGCTCCTTCAGCTTGTTGACGTCAGCCTTTTTCAGCTGGTCCAGCCCTTCATTGAACTTCCCAGCCTTTACTTGCTTAACCTGTTTGGCCAGGTGCTCGGCCCGCGGTGCGATCTGCGAACCATACAGCCGCCGGGCCAGTATGGCCACATTGGCGTGGGATATCTCGGCCGGGCAGCGGGAGGTGCACAGCCCGCACATCACGCAGTCGAAGGAAAGCTCGGCCGCCTGCTCGATATCCCCTCGGATGACGGCGTTGATATAGTCCATCACTTCGATGGACATCGGGCAGGACTTGGTGCAGGTGTTGCAGGACACGCACTTGAACACCTCCGGGTACAGGGCCTTGAAGGTGTCGACGGTGGCCTTGACCTTGTTCAGGTCGTGGATGCCGCGCTTGTTGGGGAAGAAAGGCAGGACGGCCAGGTACATGCCGGGCCGGGCCATGGCCTGGCAGGCCAGACCCACTTCGATCTTGTAGCTGTCGGGCAGGCGGAAGGCTATGCCGCAGGCCCCGCAGATGCCGCCCCGGCAACCGCAGCCCCGGGTCAGCTGATAGCCGGCATACTCCATGGCCTTCATGACGGTTAGGGTGTCCGGCACCATATACTGTTTGCCCATCACGTGGATTGGGATCAGGTTTATTTTGGCTTCCATATATCTTCTCCCTTATTAATTAGAATTCGGATTTCTGATTTTATAACAGATTCTTCTGTTTAAGCAGCGGCCGGGGATCGATATGATGCAGGTCGAATTTGCAGACCTCCGCCCCCAATCCCAATCCCAGGGCCAGCAGCTGGGTGAAATACAGGATGGGGAGATCGTAAGCCTTGCCAGTTTTCTCCTGGATGTTCTTCTGGCGCTCATCCAGGTTGAAGAAGCACAACGGACAGCTGGTGACAATGGCCTCGGCGCCATTCTTTATGGCCGACGATATTATCCGCTCGGCCTTGTCGGCCACCACCTCCTGGTCCATCACGGTGTGATAGGATCCGCAGCATTCGGTGAGACAGGGATCGTACACCGCCTGGGCTCCCAGGGAGGCTATCAGATCGCCCATGACGGTCGGCATCTCCACATCATCGATGGCCGCGGCCTTGGGCCGGGTCAGCAGACAGCCATAATACGGCGCCAGCTTAAGTTCTTTCAGCGGCCGGGAGATCTTTTCCTTGATCTTGCTGAAGCCGATGTCGTTCTTCAATATCTCCAGCAGGTGCAGCACCTCCACCCGGCCCTTGTATTCGGCATCCTTGTCCTTGATGAAGAAATTGATCTTCTCCAGCTTGTCCTTATCTTGCTGCACCATCAGGTTGGACATCTTCAGGGTATGGTAACACATGCTGCACAGGGTGGTCAGCCTGTCCCGTCCCAGCTCCTGGGTATGGACCAGCAGCCTGACCGGAGCCACATGGTTGATCAGGTTGTCGGAGGCCAGGGAATAAACGGTGCCGCAGCAGTTCCATCGGGGCAGCTCATCCAGCTCCCAGCCCAGGGCTTTCATTGATTCCCTGGCCGAAAGGTCGAAATTCTTGGCGGTGTTGGAAAGGGTACAACCGGGATAATAGGATATCTTGTTCATGTTTTCTCCATTTCCATTAAACCTTAACCACAGAGGCCCAAAGACCCAGAGATAATTTATAAGATGACCCTTTTGATGCCCCGTTTCATCATGTCGGTATTAAAGTTCAGCAGCAAACCCAATTTCATTTTCGTCAACTTAAGATATGTCAACACCTGCGCCACATGGACAGGTAAAATCATCTCGACGCATTTTAATTCGACAACCACTGCTTCATTCACCACTAGATCGAGCCTGTATTTCTCGGATAGCACCATACCCTTATACTGTATCGGCAATTCCTTTTGCCGAGTGTACGGCAACCCATCCAGGTCAAATTCCTTGCACAAGCACTCTTCATATATCGACTCAAGAAGACCGGGGCCCAATGTCCTGTGCACTTCAATCGCGCACTTGATGATCCGCTCAGTTATGATATTCTCTGTGTCCAATGATTTCTCCGTGTCTCTGTGTCTCTGTGGTATAAAACAAAAATCAGCCGGACTGCTTGCGCAGGCAACTGATCAATGCGATCTGGGGAACCTCTTCCAATATCTCTTTGGGTATCTTATTGCCGTCCACCCGGTCCAGCCTTTTTCTGACCAGCAGCTGGCGCACCGCCTCCATCACCTTGGCCAGGTCGATGCCCTTGGGGCAGCGCACCCCGCAGGTGAAGCACGACAGGCAGGCCCAGATCGATTCGGAATTCTTCACCTTTTCGTACTCGCCCATCTGCAGCAGTTTCCAGATCTGGTTCGGGGCGATGTCCATCCGGTCGTGCATGGGGCAGCCAGCCGAACAGGATCCGCATTGCATGCAGCGGAAGACCTTCTCCCCGCTGATCTCCTCGATCTTCAAAAAGATCCTGTCGCCGATCCTCTCTCCGCTGAGTTGCAGGGTATCGTTGGTCTCGACCGGGGTGTAATTCAGAGGTGCTTTGGCCATTATTATTCTCCCAATTTGATATTTTTCTAAACAAAAAAGGATCCAAAAAAAGCGTTGACGATCAAAGGTGATATTGAATCCCCTTCTATTGTCCGGAAGCACCTTCCGTGAAAATTCCCTGTTTTTCAAGTTTACCACATAATTTCAAAAAGTCAATAGATAATCTGCCCTTTCAGTTTATGGCCGATCACAGAACGCTCTTCAGCGCCTTGCCCATCTCGGCCGGGCTTTTGGCCACCTTTATTCCGCAGGATTTTAATACCCTGACCTTCTCCTGATAGGTTCCCTTGCCTCCGGAGATGATGGCCCCCGCATGCCCCATCCGCTTTCCCTTGGGAGCGGTGGCCCCGGCGATGAAAGCCGCCACCGGCTTGTCGAAGTTCTTCTTTATCCACCGGGCGGTCTCCTCCTCCATGGACCCGCCGATCTCGCCGATCATCAGCACCGCCTTGGTCTGGCGGTCCTTCTTGAACAGCTCAAAGGCGTCGATGAACGTGGTGCCTATCACCGGGTCCCCGCCGATCCCAAGGCAGGTCGACTGCCCGATCCCCATCTGGGTCAGCTGGTTGACGGCCTCATAGGTCAGGGTTCCGCTGCGGGAGATCACCCCCACCCCGCCCTTCTTGTGGATGGAGGCCGGCATGATGCCGGCCTTGGCCAGGCCGGGGGAGATGACACCGGGACAGTTGGGGCCTATCAGCCGGGTTCTCTTTCCCATCAGGTAGCGCTTGACGAACAGCATGTCGTTGACCGGGACGCCCTCGGTGATGCAGATCACCAGTTCCATTTCGGCGTCTATTGCTTCGATCAGGGCATCCTTGCAGAAATTTGCCGGAACGAATATCATGGAGGTGTTGGCTCCGCCTTTCTCCCGGGCCTGGGCCACGGTGTCGAACACCGGAAAGCCCTCATGAATGGTCCCGCCTTTTCCGGGCACCACCCCGCCCACCACCCTGGTCCCATATTCGGCCGATTTCAGGGTGTGAAAGGTGCCGTGCTTTCCGGTGAACCCCTGGCATACCAGCCGGGTGTTTTGATCAATCAGAATGGCCATAGCCCTCAGCCTCCGCAACAATTTTTTTGGCCGCTTCGTTCAACGAACCGGCCGGGGTTATTTTCAAACCGGACTCAGCCAGTATCTTTTTCCCCTGCTCCACGTTGGTGCCGTCCAGCCGGGCCACTATCGGCACCTTCACCCCCAGGGTCCTGGAGGCCGAGACGATCCCCTCGGCGATCACGTCGCATTTCATGATCCCGCCGAAGATGTTCACCAGGATCCCTTTTACATTGGGGTCGCTTAAGATTATCTTGAAGGCCTCGGTCACCTTTTCGGCGGTGGCGCTGCCGCCCACATCCAGAAAATTAGCCGGGCTGCCGCCGTGGAATTTGACGATGTCCATGGTGGCCATGGCCAGGCCGGCTCCGTTGACCAGGCAACCGATGGTCCCGTCCAGCTTGATGTAGCTCAGGTCGTATTTCGAGGCCTGGACCTCGTTGGGGTCCTCCTCATTTATATCCCGCAGTGCCTGGATCTCCTGGTGGCGGCCCAGGCCGTTGTCGTCAAAGTTGACCTTGGCGTCTATGGCCAGAAGCTTTCCGGCCTTGGTCTTTACCAGCGGATTGATCTCCACCAGAGAGGCGTCCTTCTCTATGAAGAGATTGAATAACCCCCTCATGATGGCGGTCAGCTGCTTGGCCAGGTCCCCGGTGAACCCCAGTTTTCCGGCCATCTCCAGGCCATGAAAGTTCTTGAACCCGCTGAAGGGATCTATGTAAATTTTGACGATGCTGTCGGGCCTTTCCTCGGCCACCTTCTCTATCTCCATCCCGCCCTCGGTGGAGGCCACAAAGACGTATTTGCAGACCGCCCGGTCGATCAGCAGGCTGAGATAATATTCCCGGTCGATGTCCACCGCCTCGGTGATCAGCAACCGGCTGACCAGACGGCCCTGCGGGCCGGTCTGGTTGGTGACCAGGTTCATCCCCAGAATATTCCTGGCCTGCTCCAGGGTTTCCTCTTTGCTTCGGGCCAGCTTCACCCCGCCGCCCTTGCCCCGCCCCCCGGAGTGTATCTGGGCCTTGACCACATAGCCGGGGCCCGGAAGCTCGTTTAGTTTTCTCCCGATCTCTTCGAGCGACTGCACCATGAACCCCCGGTCCACCGGAACGCCGTAGCTTTTCAGCAATTCCTTGGCTTGATATTCGTGGACATTCATCTAACCTGCTCCAAATGTTATACGGATAATTTTTGTCATTTTAAGCCATGCCGAATCTGGGAAAATTCATGCTGAGCTGGGCAGTCTTCGCCCAGCTCAGTATTCTCTTCTGCTATTGAGGCAAAGGCCGAGAACGGCCTAAGATCGGGAGGTAGTCTCTGCCCTTGACCCAGCCCTTAAGGGCTGGGTCAAGAACGCCTGTCGAAAGCAAGCAAGGCTGGTCATGGCCTTCTGCTTGCTTTCACTAATGTATTCGTCAGGCTTTTTTGAATTTCTTGGGCCCTTCCTTGTACAGGTCGTTCCCCTCAGAATCGGTGGCCACGATGGCCGGAAAATCCTCCACCTCGTATTTGCATACCGCCTCGGGGCCCAGCTCCTCGTAAAGGATGGGGGTGGATTTCTTGATGGCCTTGGAGATCAGGGCCGCGGCCCCGCCGATGGCGGCGAAATACACCGCCCCCTTTTCCTTCATGGCCTTGATGACCTCTTCGCTGCGCTCGCCCTTGCCGATCATGCCCCGCAGCCCGGCTTTATGGATCATGGCCGGGGAATAGGCGTCCATCCGGTAGCTGGTGGTGGGGCCGGCGCTTCCGATGGCCTTTCCCGGCTTGGCCGGCGACGGACCTACGTAGTAGATGATCTCTCCCTTCAGTTCCACCGGCAGCTTGCCGTCCTTTTCCAGTGCCTCGCACAGTCTTTTATGGGCGGCATCCCTTCCGGTATAGATGGTTCCGGTGATCAGGACTTCGTCGCCCATCTTGAGGGACCGGGCGGTCTCCTCGGTCAGGGGGGTGGATATCTTTTTTGGATTTGCCATAATGAGATTCTCCTATAATACGCGATGGGCATGCCGGTGGGCATGACAGTTGACATTCACCGCCACCGGCAGCGAGGCCAGATGGCAGGGATGATGCTCGATATGGATGGCAAAGGAGGTGACATTGCCCCCCAGACCCTGGGGGCCGACCCCGGAATTGTTGATCCGGTGAAGGATCCTCTTTTCCAATTGGTCATATCGTTCATCCTGGTTGAGGGCATTCAGCGGCCACATCAGGGCCTTCTTGGCCAGATAGGCCACCTTTTCAAAGGTGCCGCCGATGCCCACCCCCACCACCGTGGGTGGACAGGGGTTTCCCCCGGCCTTGACGATGGTGTCCACCACGAAATCGATCACCCCCTTCTCCCCGGCCGACGGCGGCAGCATGGCCAGCCGGCTCATGTTCTCGGCTCCGCCGCCCTTGGGGGCCATGGTGATGTCCAGCTTGTCCCCGTCAACGATGTCCAGATGAATGATGGCCGGAGTGTTGTCCCCGGTGTTTTTCCGGGCGAACAGGGGGTCGTCCAGGGAAGATTTTCTGAGGTAGCCATCCTTGTACCCCTGCCGCACCCCCTCGTTGACGGCATCCTTGAGCAATCCCCCGTCGATCTTGACATCGGCGCCGATGTTGATGAAGAAAACCGACAGTCCGGTGTCCTGGCAGATGGGCACCCTTTCATCCTTGGCGATCTGGGCATTCTTGAGGCACTGCTCCAGAATGGATTTCCCCAGGGGCGATTCCTCCTGGGCCACGGCCTTCTTAAACCCGTCGATCACATCCTGGGGCAGGTCGTAATTGGCCTCCAGGCACATCTCCTTGACCGTCTCCACTATCTTTTTGTATTCGATGGTCCGCATTATGCGTCTCCTTATATTAATTTATCCTTGCCACAGAAGCACGAAGACACTGAGTTTTTCTTTGATGGTCCCAAATTATTAGACGGCTGGGCACTCGAACAAGTATTCGAATTTTCTCTGCGCCTCGGTGTCTCTGTGGTAAAGGTTATTTTATCTGGGCCACCGCCCTTTTGACCGCCGCCTCCAGCATCTCCACCGGCGGTTTTTTGATCATTCCCAGCTCCATCATCTTGTCGGTTATCTCCCGGGCCTCTTTGATATCCGTTTCGGCCTTGGTGAAGGCCTCCTGGGCGGTCATCTTCACCCGGGCCACTCCGTCCTTGATGGCCTGCATGGCCACGTCGCGGGCCTCGGTGGGAAACACCTCGGCGTCGCTCATCTTGGGGATGATATTGTCCGGCGACAGCGCTTTCTTCTCGGCGTAGTCGGCCAGCGAGTGGGCGGCGGCGATGGCCATGTTGTCGGTGATCTTCTTGGCCCGCACCATCAGCGCCCCTTTCAGGATGCCGGGAAAGCCCAGGGAATTGTTCACCTGGTTGGGAAAGTCGCCCCGGCCGGTGGCCACGATGTAAGCCCCGGCCTCTTTGGCGGCGTAGGGATATATCTCGGGCACCGGGTTGGCGCAGACGAAGACGATGGACTTGGGGGCCATCGACTTGATCCATTCCGGTTTGATGACGTTGGGGCCGGGGGTGGACAGCGAGATCAGCACGTCGGCCCCCTTCATGGCCTCCTCCATGGTCTTGACTCCCTTGGGATTGGTCTTCTGGCAGATCTCCCACTTGCGGTAATGGGCCGGATTGCTCTTGATATCCTCCCGGAATGGGCCCAGGGTGCCCTTGGTGTCGAACATGATCATGTTCTTTGCATCGCCGCCGTCGGTCTCTATCAGGCGGAAGATGGTGGTGTTGGAGGCCCCGGCGCCGTAGAATACGATCTTGACCTCGGACATCTTCTTCCCCACTATCTTCAGGGCGTTGATCAGGCCGGCCAGGGTGACGCAGCCGGTCCCCTGGGCGTCGTCGTGCCACACCGGAATGTTGCATTCCTGGCGCAGGGTGTCCAGAACCTTGTAGCAGTTGGGCTGGGAGATATCCTCCAGGTTGATGGCCCCGAAGCTGGGCTCGGCCATCTTCACGAAATCTATTATCTTCTGGGCATCATGTTCGCCCTTGCTGTTGCGGCTGTCCATGCACAGAGCCACCCCGTCGCAGCCGCCCAGATATTTCATCAAAAAGGCCTTGCCCTCCATCACCCCCAGGCCGCCCGGGGGGGTGCAGTCTCCGTCGCCCAGCACCCGGGTGGAATCCGAGACCACCGCCACCAGGTTGCCACGGTTGGTGAGGTCGAACGAGGCGTCGTTATTGTCCCTGATGGTGGTGGAGATCTTTGATACCCCCGGCGTATACCAGATGTTGAACCAGTTGAAACCATAGACCCCGGCCTTGGGCACGGTGATCATCTTGCCGCCGTAATATTTATGAAGGTCATAAGCCAGCTCTTTAAGCAGAATCGTTTTCCCCTTAGCCAACTGTTCCTGGGTGAACCCATCCGGAAACAATTCTTCCAGATTTTTCAGGGTCAAATCAAAATTCGCCATAGCCCGACTTCCTTTCATTTTTAGTAGCTTCGGTATTTTGGTTATATTATATTAAAACATAAATCGACCAGTCTTGTAAAGAAAAAAAAACCTCTCCATCGGTGTTGGTGAAGAGGTTTGTTAAATCAACATATTTCCGGGACTTTATTGCCGCCTTTGGTTCATTTGATGCCGGACAGGAAAGGTTCTCCGGCTGGACCGGAATCCCGTGGTCGCGCAGCAGCTGGCGGGCTTGGTATTCGTGAATGTTCATGATTTTTATTTAGTATTGTTAAATAAAATAGTGTTTAATGTTTTTATGCTTTGGTTGACAAATATGCAATATAACTCACAAAGCACATAGGCAAAATACTTATGAAAGGTATGAACAAAAAACCTATAACAGACGTTGATGACCCTGGTGAATTTGTATATATTGAATGCCAAATTGAAAAATGACCTGCTATTGTTGCTATAAGTGAACCAACGATCCCCCCTATGCACATGGCGTATGCTTTTCTTATAGATCCTTCTGAAGTGTAATAAAGCAAATATGCTGTTAGAACAAAAAACGGAATTAAGCTTGTTAATTCAATAAAAAATAAATTATGACCTTCTTTAAATTGTGAAACATATATCTCCTGAATTGCTATAAATAATCCGATTTTACCATAAAACACTTTTACATATAATAATACTGCTGGAGCCACAAGAACACCAACAAGCAAAGGCAAAAAAGAGCAGAATAGACGTTGTTTTAAATTCTTCATATCACGCCACCCTATTTGTCTCAATTCCCTTTTCAAAATCCGCAATATTTCTAAACGTCACTTCCAACTTCCTCAACAGCGCCTCCTGCGTCTTATAGCCTAAATGCGGCGTCAGCACTGTATTCTTCGCGGTCAGCAGGGGGTTGTCTTGGGCCGGCGGCTCGCTGCCGAACACGTCCAGCCCGGCGCCGGCCAGTTTTCCATCGTTGAGCGCCTGGGCCAAAGCCGCCTCGTCGATCAGCCCGCCCCGGGCGGTGTTGATCAGATAAGCCGAGGGCTTCATTTTGGCGATCCGCTCCGCGTTCATTATATGCTTGGTCTCGGCGTTAAGCGCCAAGTGCAGGGAAACTATGTCCGCGTTCTTCAGCAGATCATCCATACTGCAGTATGTCCCGCCCAGTTTCTCAAATTCTTCTTTTTTCACCCGGTTGTAACCCAGCACCTTGCAGCCGAAGGCGGCGAACAGTTTTGCCGCGGCCAGCCCGGTGGCCCCGGTGCCTACTATCCCCACGGTCTTGCCCTTGAGCTCGACGCCATCGGGGAAGGCATAGAACTTTTCTCCGGTCTGGCGGGCATGGGCATCGCCCCTGGGAATGCTGCGGAGAAGCGATAACGCCAGGCCCAGCGCCAGCTCGGCCACCGAGTCGGTGGAATACCCCGGGGTGTTGTAGACCGCGATCCCCTTCTCCCGGCAGGCCGCCAGGTTCACGTGGTCGTACCCGGTAAAGGAGATGGAGATCATTGACAGCGCGCAGTTCCGGATGGTCTGGCCGTCTATCGGCAGACTGCCGGTGATCAGGTACTTGGCGCTGCCCATCATCTCGGTCAGCGGTTTGCCCCCGGCCAGCTCCGAACCCTTCCAGACCAGTGCATGTCCGGGCAGGATCTCAGCAAAGCGCTGCTGCACCAGCTCCCGGGGCACGCCCAGCGTCTGGATCAGTATGACCTCTGAAGGTTTGTTCATTGATCGAAAAGTGGAATAATTACTGATTTGGGTGTCTGCATAAATAAAACCTCTTCCTTAAAATAACGAAGAGGTTTTATCAGCCTGTTAATCCACGGCCTTTTTATCTGCTATCCTTGACATTGCTTTTTTATCTTCCGCCTTTGGCCTTTTTGCCGCGGGGAACAAAGGGCTCCGCCGGGCGGCTGGCCATGCCGCTGGCAACGGTGGTGCTTCTTAGGGAATTATCTGTCTTGACCGCCGTCTGCGGCCTGGGCCCCTTGGGACTTTTGCTCCTCGACTTGAAATCATTCACCGGCCGTGGAGCCGGCCTTTCCCTGGCGGGCTGGGGCTTTGGCGGAACGGGCCTGGCCTGAGGCTGCACCTTGCCGGCGGACTGGGGTTTTGGCGGAACGGGCCTGGCCTGAGGCTGCACTTTGCCGGCCGGCCGGGGCTGCGGCCCCCTGCCTTTTGGGGCTCCCCGGAATTTTCCCCGGTCGCCGCCTTCGTGACGGGGGGCGGACGGGGTTCCTCTCTGGCCGGGCTTATCTCCCGGCAAACGCGGGGCGATTATCACCCGGCGGAAATCGGCGTTGCCCACCGCGAAGGTCTTGACGTCGGGGTTGTTCTCCAGGGTCTTGTGGACGATCTTCCTCTGGTGGGGCGGCATCGGTTCCATCTTGTGCTCCTGGCCGCTTTCCTTGACCTTGGCCGCCAGCTGCAAAGCGCGGGTTTTCAGGTCGTCGTTCTGCTTCTCCCTAAAGCCCCCGATATCCAGGCGGACCTCATATTCCGAGTCACGGTAGATCTTGTTGATAAGATATTCCATGGCGGTGATGGCCGCCCCTTGGTTGGCCTGGAGGTATTTTTCGCCCTCGAAAGAATCTATGGTGGCTACCAGAAGGTTTCCCTCCTCGTGGAAGGAACTGACCATGCCCGGGATATCCATCTTTTCCAGGATGCCCTCCACCAGCCGCTTGACCCTGGGCTGGGGAAGCACTTTGAGCCTGACCTTGGCCGGCTTGCCCCCGAATATTCCCAGAAATCCGGCGGAGCCCAAGCTGACTATCTCTATCTCCACGTCCTC
Organism: Candidatus Edwardsbacteria bacterium RifOxyA12_full_54_48; assembly: GCA_001777915.1. NCBI lineage: Bacteria > Candidatus Edwardsiibacteriota > Candidatus Edwardsbacteria bacterium RifOxyA12_full_54_48. The sequence goes on from MFFN01000004.1 coordinate 144,889, forward strand.
CCGGTGGATCCCCATTTGCGCCAGGCCCTTGTCGATGGCCTGTTCAACTGTCTTGGCCTCTTTTTCTATGAATACGCTCATTTGGTTCTCTTTTGATTTGGTTCTTAATTTAAAAGTGATGTCTGTCCCGCCTTGGCAATGAACGGCGGATCAGTCCTCGATGGGTTTGTGGCGGATATGGATGATGTACTGTTCGCCGATGGAAAGGATGTTGTATATCAGCCAGTAGAGGTTAAGCCCGGCCGGCAGGCTGCTGAATATGAACACCATGAACGGCGGCATCATATAGATCATGAATTTCTGCTTGGGGTCCACCGTGGTCATCTTCTGCTGGAAGAACATGGCTATCCCCATCAGGGCCGGCAGCACATAATAGGGATCCTTGATGGCCAGGTCGTTGATCCAGAAGATGAACGGGGCCTGGCGCAGTTCGATGGTGTTGGCCAGCACGCTGTACAGGGCGAAGAACACCGGCATCTGGAGAAGCAGCGGCAGGCAGCCGCCCAGCGGATTGACCCCGTGCTTCTTGTACAGGGCCATGGTCTCCTGGTTCAGTTTGCCGGGATCCTTCTTGTACTGTTCCTGGATCTTCTTCATCTTGGGCTGGAGCTGCTGCATGTGCTTCATGGACTTCATGCCCTTGTAGGACAGCGGGAAGAAGGCCAGCTTGATGATGATCGAGAACAGGATGATCACCAATCCGTAGTTGGGAATGAAGCTGTGCAGGAACAGCAGCAGCCATAATATCCCGCGGGTCACCGGCTGCAGGGGTTTCCACCCGGTATCGGCCACCTTGTCAAGCTGGGGGAAAACCCCGGCCAGTATCTGATGCTGGATGGGACCCAGATATACCACAATGCTGTCGTAGCCGGATGGTTCGGCCTTCAGCGAGAGCCGGCTGGAGACCCGACCGTCATTCAGCCCCTGCTTGACCGCCACTGCTTTCTTGTTGGACGGGATCATGGCCGCCAAAAAATACTTGGTGCGCACCCCGCTGAAAATTATATCTCCAGGAACTTCATCAATATCCGGGTTGGCTAATTTTTTTGCCTTGTCGGTCTCCAGCTTCTGGCCCAGCATCGAGACAGCGGCGTACTCGTTCTCGTCTATCTTCTGGTCCTTCTCGGTAAAATTGAGCCCGCAGTTCCAGAAAAGATTATAGCTCCTGCCCAGGACAACGTTATCCGGCTTTTCCAGATAGATGTTAAGCGCCAAGCCCGAACCATTGTCCAACACGGCATAGCGTTTTTTGACGATCAGCCCGTTGCCCAGTTTGATCTGGTAGGTCACCGATCTGTCGGTCTCCTCAGACACCATGAATGCATACTGCGAAAGATCCACCGGAACGCCGTTGGCGGCAAGGTCCATGGTCAGGGCCCGGCCGTTCTCCGGGATCAACTGGACCGCCTGGCCGTCCGGCAGTTTGTAGCCCTTGAGATCGTACTCCACCAGACAGGCCCCCTGATTGCTGAACACCGCCCTGAGATCGGCGGATTCCAGCGTTGACTGGACCACCGGGATCTGCGGGGCGGTTTCCTGGACCGAAGCCCTGTTTGGGGTTTGAGCAACTATCGTGGCTTCCGGCTGTCCGGCGGTGCTTTCCGCCTCCGGCAGGCCGGCCGCCGGCGATTGTTCCTGCGGCGGCTGGACCGGGGCTTGGCCCTTGGGGCTTAAATACTGGAAAGCCACAAATACCCCCAGGATCAGTATCAGCGCGACAAATGTTCTCTTGTTGGAATCCATTACTAAATATTCTTCCCTTCTTTTGTTTTGAGGCCGGGGACCGGGTCATAACCGCCGGCATGGAACGGATGGCAGCGCAGCACCCGGCGGACAGCCAGCCACGATCCGCGCCACGGCCCGTGAGTCCTGACGGCCCCCAGGGCATAGACCGAGCAGGTGGGGCTGTACCGGCAGGAATCGGGCAACAGCAGGCCCACCGTTATCCGGTAGAATTGGATGACAGATGCCAATATGAATGTCAGCAAGCCTCTCAGCATGTTTTAATTATCCTCCGATACAATCTTTCCCCGTTTGATAAGCTCGGCCATCGCCTCCCGCACCCTGATGTATTCAATAATCTGATTTGCGGAGAATACCAGATCGTAGCCCGGCTTCAGCCGGCATTTGATCCTGCGGTAGGCTTCGCGCATCCTGCGTTTCATCAGGTTTCGGGACACCGCCTTTCCCAGTTTTTTCCTTACGATAAAACCGGCCCTGGTGCCGGGCGCCCCCTTCCTTTGGCTGAAGATCAGGGAGATCCCGTCCTGGCCCAGGCGGGTGCCGGTTTTCAGAGCTTCGGTAATGTCCTGCGACCTCCGCAGCCGTTCATCCTTTTTGAATGTCTGGTCCATTACCGTCAACTGCCGCCCTCCGGCCCTTAGGTGTGCTTCAGGCTGACTTTTTCGTCGGACACCGTCAGCTTATGGCGGCCCTTGGCCCGGCGGCGGGCCAGTATTTTCCGGCCGTCAGCCGTTTCCATCCGATTGCGAAAACCGTGCTTTCTGGCCCTCTTCACCTGGCTTGGCTGGTAGGTTCTCTTGGTCATTTAATCCTCCTGTTTGGTTATCCAATGTTGAAAAGATGTATTTGCAAATTAGCGTATTATGATAGCTTAAAACAGCCCCAAAGTCAAGGTTTTTTAAGCCTTTGGGGGCCGTTTTGAGGTCGTGGCATCGCTAAAAGGGCCGCCCTTTAGGGCGGCCCTTTGTGGACAAAAGATATTTATCTTACTATCATCAGCTTCCTGGTGGAAACAAAGTCTCCTGCCTTAAGCTGGTAGATATAGACCCCGTTGGGCAGGAGATTATTGTTCCAGTTGATCTGGTGGTACCCGGCAGGCTTGGTTCCGATATCGAACCGTTTGACCGCCTGGCCCACCACGTTGTAGACCGTCAGGCTGACCTTCGATTCCCTGGGCAGCTGGTACTTGAAAGTGGTCTGCCCTCTTGAGGGATTGGGGTAGGCGTTGCCCAAGGCATAAACCTTTGGAATCGAGCCGGCCGGCCGGCCGGTTACGCCGGTCAGGTTATACAGCCAAACAGTCCTCGACGAACTTTGATTCCGGTTAAGATCGTGAGCGTGATCCCGGGCGCTGACCGAATAAGCTACGATCAGGCTGTCTCCCGCGGCCAATATCTGGGCCGGGATGTTGGCGGCAAAGGTATCTGCCGTGGCCCTGTTCATGGCCACGCTGTCCCCGTCGTAATGCAGAAAGGCCGTAAAGATGCCGGAAAAATCCCGGATGACCGCTTTCACCGGGTAGGGCCCGTAGCCGCCGATGGAATCCGCGTCATCCGGCAGGCTGTCCCACCAGGCGATGGTGGGCGGAACATTGTCCAGGTAATAGATGGGGTAGGTCAGAAGGTTGCCGGTCATGGCCGTGCCCAGCCCCAGGTTGTTGGTGGTGCCGCTTTGCGACAAGGGAACGATGTTGAGGTAATTCAGGCCCCACAGCAGGGAATCGCCGCCCCAGGCATAGGTCCAGTCCACCGTCTTGCCGGATCCATTCACCGAAGCCTGGTGCCAGGCCTCCTGCCCGGTCATCCATTTATCCAGCACATGGTCCAAAGTGATCCAGTTGGGCGGCCAGTTCACCGAGGCCGTGCCGGTGATATATGGCCGATGGGTATAACTGCGGTGGTTGGTGCTGCTGTCGACGACTGCCGTTATGCCGGTGTCCCACTCCCTAACCGCATCGATCACCGTCACGCTGCTGCCGCCGTTGTTCACCACGTAGATCCTGTTGCTTACCGGGTTCACCGCCAGGTCGCAGGGGGCGGGGCCGGCGGCTATGGCGCAGGTCGTATTGGTGGCCCCGTCGATCACCGTCACGCTGTCGTTGCCGACGTTGGCCACGAAGATCATGTTGCTTACCGGGTTGACCGCCACGTCATAGGGCGATGGTCCGGTGGCCACCGTAGTGGTGTCGTTGGTGGCCCCGTCGATCACCGTGACGCTGGCGCTGCCTTCGTTGGCCACGTAGATCCTGTTGGTCAGCGGATTGACCGCCACCGCCCGGGGTTTGGCGCCCACGGTCACTGTGGCCGTGTCGTTGGTGGCCCCGTCGATCACCGTGACGCTGGAGTCGTTGTAGTTGGCCACGTAGGCCTTGTTGGTCAGCGGGTTGACCGCCACCGCCCGGGGATTGGCGCCCGCCCATACGGTGGCCGTGCCGTTGGTGGCCCCGTCGATCACCGTCACGTTGGCATTGCCGTAGTTGGCCACGTATATCTTGTTGGTGGCCGGATTGACCGCCAGCGCGAAGGGGGCCGACCCGGTGGCCACGGTGGCGGTGTCGTTGGTGACCCCGTCGATCACCGTGACGCTGGAGTTGTTGCCGTTGGCCACGTAGACCTTGTTGGTCACCGGGTTCACCGCCACCGCCCGGGGGGTGGTCCGGGTGGGCACCGTGGTGGTTCCGCCGCTGGCTCCGTCGATCACCGTGACATTGTTGTCGTAGTAGTTCGCCACGTATGCCTTGTTGCTTACCGGGTTCACCGCCACCGCCCAGGGGGTGTCCCCGGCCGCCACCAGCGTGGTGTCGCCGGTGGCCCCGTCGATCACCGTGACATTGTCGCTGTTGGTGTTGGCCACGTAGACTTTATTCGTTACCGGGTTCACCGCCGCATCATAGGGGATGGATCCGGCCGCCACGGTGGTGGTAGCGTAATGGCCGCCGTCGATCACCGTCATATTGTCGCCCATATGGTTGATGCTGTAGATCTTGTTGGTGGCCGGGTTGACCACTATGGCCTGGGGCCAGGTAAAATTCCCGGTGGAGATATTGGTTACGGCATGGGTGGCCCCGTCGATCACCGTCACGCTGTCCCCGGTATCGTTGGCGGTGTAGATCTTATTGGTCGCCGGGTTCACCGCTATGGCCTGGGGAGGCGATCCCAGGGCCACTCTGGTCTTGGCGTGGGTGGCCCCGTCGATCACCGTTACGCTGTTGTCGTTGTAGTTGGCCGCGTAGATCTTGTTGGTCACCGGGTTCACCGCCAGAGCTTGGCCTTCGCCATCCAATAACACGGTGCTGGTGTCGTCATGGCTGTCCCCGACCACCATCACCAACCGGCCGTCGCCCCTGGTGGCATAGACCATGTCGGTGGAGGGGTTCACCGCCACCGCAAAGGCGTAGGTTCCGCTGGGGGCTATGTTGATGGTCTCCACCCAATTATCAATACCGGACAACTCGGTCAGGTAATGGCTGCCGGCGTTGGCCACGTAGATCATGTCGGTCACTGTGTTCACGGCTATGGCGTAGGGCACGTCTCTTCCCGTCACCTTCACTGCGGAATTGTTGGTCCCGTCGATCACGGTGATATTGGCGCTGCCCTCGTTGGCCACGTAGATCTTGTTGGTCATGGGATTCAGCGCCACGGCGCGGGGATGGGTACCGGTCGCCACGGTGACGGTGCCATGGGTGGCCCCGTCTATCACCGTTACGGTGCTGTCGTCATAGTTGGCCACGTAGATCTTGTTGGTGTATGGATTGACCGCCAGGGCTATGGGATACTGGCCCACCCTCACCCTGGTCGCAGACAGGGTGGCTCCGTCTATTATGGTGACGCTGTCGGCGTACCGGTTGGCCACGTAGATCTTGTTGGTGACCGGGTTCACCGCACCGGCCACCGGCCAGGAGCCGGCTTTTATGGTGGCGGTGGCCCAGTCGGCCCGGCAGGTCGCCGCACCGCCCAGAAGCGTTGCCAGCAAGGCTAAAAACGGGATGATTATTTTTTTCATATCTGTTCCTTGTGAATTATGTTTTCAGGGAAAGCGCCACCAGTTTTTGATGATCCATTGTGAACATTTATGTTATCTTAAAACCACCCTAAATGCAAGATGAATTTCATTATGCCAGACAAAAGGGGCCGCCCCTTTGGGGCGGCCCCTTGGCAAAAAAGATATGTTCCCTTGAGGCCTGATGATGAATTTGACCGTCACCTGAACTCCGGGCTGATCAGGAAGAACAGCAGTCCCAGCGCCGCCAGCACGTACATGGCCGGGGCTATGGTCCTGGCCCGGCCGGTCAGGGCCTTGATCAGGACGTAGGATAGGAAGCCCAGGGTGATGCCGTTGGAGATGCTGTAGGTGAAGGGCATGGCGGCGATGGTGATGAAGGCCGGCACCGCCTCGGAGTAGTCGCTGAAATCTATCTTCAGCACCGGCTCCATCATCATGATGCCCACTATGATCAGGGCCGGGGCCACCGCCGCCGCCGGGACCAGGCCCACCAGCGGAGCCGCGGCCATGGCCGCCAAAAACAGCAGGCCGGTGACCACCGCGGTCAGCCCGGTCCTGCCGCCCTCCTCCACCCCGGCCGCGCTCTCGATGAACGAGGTCACGGTGGAGGTTCCGGCCAAAGCTCCCACGACCGGGCCCATGGAATCGGCCAGCAGCACCCGTCCCACCCGGGGGATCTTGCCCTTATCGTCCAGGAACTTCGCCTTGACCGACACCCCGATGATGGTCCCGGCCGTGTCGAAGAAGTCCACGAACAGCAGGGTGAAGATCAGCGCGGCGAACTGCCAGCGCAGGGCGCCCAGGATGTCCAGCTGGAAAAAGGTGGGGCTAAGCGAGGGGGCCAGCAGGCTAAGCCCGGCGCCGTCGGGCCGGAAGGCGGGGATGAGGCTGAGAAGCGTGCCGGCCGCGATCCCGATCAGGATGGCCCCCTTGACCTTCCTGGTCAGCAGGATGGTGGTGATGATGATCCCGACCGAGGCCAGCAGCACCTGGGGCCAGACCTGGGGACTGGCGAAGCGGGAGATGGTGACGAAGGTGGCCGGATGCGGGGCGATGATGCCGGCGTTGGCGAAGCCGATGAAGGTCAGGAACAGGCCGATCCCGGCGCTGATGGCGCATTTCAGGGAAAAGGGGATGGCGTCTATCACGATCTCGCGCAGCCTGGTCATGGTGACCAGCAGGATGATCACCCCCTCGATGAAGAAGAACCCCAGCCCGATCCGCCAGTCGATCCCCATCCCGGCGCAGATGCTGTAGGCGAAGTAGGCGTTGATGCCCATGCCGGGGGCCAGGGCTATCGGGTAGTTGGACAGCAGTCCCATGGCGATGGTGATCAGCCCCGAGGCCAGGCAAGTGGCCAGGGTCACCGCGCCCTTGTCCATCCCGGCGGCCGCCAGGATCATGGGATTGGCGGCGATGATGTAGGACATGGCCATGAAGGTGGTGATCCCGGCCAGGATCTCGGTCCGGACGTTGGTCCGGTTCTCCTTCAGTTTGAAGAGCCGGTCAAGCAAGGTCATCTCCTTGTTCGGGTGTTATTTTTTAAAGGTTTCAAGATAGAGGGCTACCGCCACCATCAGGTAGGCGAGGATCCTGATGGCTATCAACAGGGACTCCAATTGGATCTGCAAATCGAAAAGGGTGGCCAGATGGGTGCCTCCGAACAGGCCGAAGGCCAGGCCGACCATCAAAGCGGTCCGGTTCTTTTTATTCCGGTAGCCCCAGATGCCGAATCCCAGGATGACCAGGCATAAAATAAGGTTGATCAGGTATATCAGTTTGACAGCTTCGATCATGGGACCTCCTCGTTTATTATATTGTGTGGACAAGTTATTGATGCCGCAGAAAACCTTCCCTGCGGCATCGTTATGATGAACTCTTCCCTTAGTCCTTGGAGCTGGCCTTGACGGCGGTCCGTGGCTTGGGCTTGCCGGAGGTCTTTTTAAGCGCCTTCAATACCACCTTGGGCTTGCTTCCGCTTTCCAGATATATTACCTCGATCTGGGTGCCGGAGATGATGTCCCCGAAGCCGTATCCGTCATCGTGCTCGGCGGTGTAGAATTTCTTGCCGTCGCGGGAGATGATCCCGGAGAAGGCCTCGGTGGTATCCACCCCCAGCAGGTTCCAGGCCTTGTAACCGGTGATCATGCGGCCCTTCTGCTCCTCGACGACGAAGGTGTATTGGGATGACTGGACGTGCCCCCGGTCTTTGTGGTGGGAGACGGTCGAACCCTCCCAGGTCCCTACCAGATTGGGCTGGGGGCTTTTCTGGGTCCAGGCGGTCATGGCAAAAGCCAACCCGATAAGAACCACGATGGCTGCCAGTAATTTTTTCATGGGTTTCCTTTCGATAATGATTGTTATTGGTTTATATTTTTAATGGATTTCATTAAATCAACATTTTGTTATGTTATCTTAAAAGAGAAACAAAAGCAAGAAATATTTGGCATTGCAATAAAAAAGCCCATCTGATTGACGGGCTTGGGACTTGTGATATTAAAAAACGGTCTTTAATATTTTGCCGGCCCGGACAATATCCCCATCACTTACATCCAGGTGGGTCACCGCCCGCAGCTTGGTGGTTCCGAACGGTATAACCCACAGGCCCTTTAGGGCCAGCTTCTTCATGGCCTGCTCGGAATTCATGCCGGTCCGTTTGATGTCAAAAACGATTATGTTGGTCTGCACGCTCGTCAGATCGATTTTGATTTTTGATATTTGGGAAATCGTCTGGCCCAGCATCTTGGCCCTCCTATGGTCATCGGCCATCCTTTTGATGTTATGCTTCAGGGCATAAAGACCCGCCCCGGCCAAAATTCCTGATTGGCGCATGCCGCCGCCCAGCATCTTGCGGTTACGGGCCGCCACGGCAATGAACTTTTTTTCTCCGGCCAGCACCGAGCCCACCGGGCAGCCCATCCCCTTGGAGAAGCAGACCATCACCGAATCAAAATATTTGGCGTATTCTTTGAGCGGGATCCCTGTGGCCACCGAGGCGTTCCACAGGCGGGCCCCGTCCAGATGCATTTTGATCCCCTGCTTTTTGCATATGGCCGATATCTTTTTGATCTCATCCAGCGGATAGACCGTTCCGCCCGCCCGGTTGTGGGTGTTCTCCAGGCAGACCAGGGTGGTGGCCGGCTGATGAATATCATTCGGGCGGATGGCATCCTGTACCTGTCTGGCAACCATCACCCCGCCGGGCCCGCTCAGGGTGTTGAACTGCACCCCGGACATCACCGCCGCCCCGGCCACCTCGTAGCGGAAGATGTGCGATTCGTAATCCAGGATCACCTCATCCCCCGGCCGGGTATGGGTCATGATGGCCAGCTGGTTCCCCATGGTGCCGGAGGGCACGAACAGCCCGGCCGGCTTGCCCAGCAGTTTGGCGGTCTCGTTTTGCAGTTTGATGACGGTGGGGTCGTCGCCCAGCACGTCGTCGCCCAGCGGCGCGGCCATCATGGCCTTGATCATGGCCGGGGTGGGCCGGGTGACGGTATCGGAACGCAGGTCTATTATCTTCATCTTGATTTATTGTTTGTGATTTTAGTTTTTCGCGGTTTGAAATGTTACCCGAATTTAGCTGAAAAGATAAACGGAATTTTGGAATCTATGAATCTACGACTGGTGGCGATTTCTAAAGAAAAGGTATATCCGCTCCGAGACATATTGCTTATACCTATTGGGATATAAAAATCATAATTGGTTTTGGGTTCTGGAACATTCCATCCTGCTTTATAAAATACATCGCTACCTGGTAACGGGGGTATTGCCGTTACCAAAACTCCAGTATATAATGTGGTCCTCATATTTCTTTGCCCTCTGAAATGATATTTTGGTCCGGCATAATAACCCCAAATACCGCCGCCTGCTTCAATGTTCAATATGGGCAATATAAAATAATCTAACGACGCCGAAACAAGTATTGTCGGGCCGCCCAAATTCAAACTTAAACCCATAGGCCTTTTAACCCTCGGGTTCTCAACCGCAAAACTTGTTGCTTCTTGCGTATATATGACCGAACTAAACAATAGGGCGATTATAAGGAGTTTGATTTTTTTCATATTTAATTTATCTTCGTTTATGCCATACATGCAGTTTTGGGCGATGAGCTCTTCGCCTCTAAAGTCACACCGCTTCAAACCTTTTCAAACACCGCCTTGCTTTCCACCATATCTTCCCTCTCCTTACGGGGGAGGGATTAAGGGAGGGGTCAAACATTCCAGAATCTCCTCCGCCGCCCGCCGGGCCGCTCCCGGCTCGCCCAGTAACTGCGGGATCCTGGCCAGTTCGTTGATCACCGCCTGGCGCGGAGGACCGTCTTCCAATAGCATCTTGGCCATCAGGAAGATGGCCCCCGGCCGGGCCTCCCATTGCAAAAACTCCGGAACCACCTTCTTGCCCGCCACCAGGTTCACCAGCCCGATGAACGGGAGTTTGACCAGGGACTTGCCGATGATAAATGACAGGGGATTGGTCCTATAGATGATGATCATCGGGGTCCCGGCCAGGCCTGTCTCCAGGGTGGCGGTGCCCGAGGCCACCAGTACCAGGCGGCTGTGGGCCATCAGATCATAGGCCTGGTTTTCTACCAGGGCAACATTGATGTTGCATCTATCCAGCTGCTCTTTTATATATTGCCGGTCGATATGGGGCGCCAGCCCCAGACCGAACTGAATGTTTTGATCTTCGTTATGAAGCAGCTGGCAGGCCTGCAGCATGGCCGGCAGGATCTTCTCCACCTCCTGGCGGCGGCTGCCCGGCAGTATTCCTACCAAAGCTTCATTAAAATTCAATCCATGCTGCCGGCAGAATTCCTCTTTTCCCAGAGAGGGTTTCACGGTATCCCTCAAGGGGTTCCCCACATATTTGGCCGGCACTTTCAGCCTTTGGTAGAATTTCTCCTCGAAGGGCAGGATCACCAGCATCTTCTTTACTAGGCGCCTGATCAACCTGACCCTCCGTTTACCCCAGGCCCACACCTGCGGTGAAATGTAGTAGACGACCTCGATGCCCGCCTTTCTGGCGATCTTGGCGAAACGAAGATTGAACCCGGGGTAATCTATCAGCACCAACAGATCGGGCTGGCGACTGACCAGCAGCTCCTCCAACCTTTTGAAGACCGAACGGATGAACGGCAGATGGGCCAGCACCTCCACAAAGCCCATGAAGGAGAATTCCCTGATGTGGTAGACCAGCTCCATGCCGGCCGCCTGCATGCTCTCCCCGCCGATGCCGTAGATCTCCAGGCCGGGGTCCAGCTTCCTGAGTTCGCGCACCAGCATCCCGCCGTGCAGATCGCCGGAGGTCTCCCCGGCAATGATCATTATTCTGGTCATAACTGTAAATTCTTTGCCGTACGATTTTCAAGTATAGCAGTTATTTGCTTTTCCTGGCAAGCCAAATGTTAAAAAGCCCCTCCGCTTTTTCTTGACTAAAAGATGCCCCAGCGGTTATAATCCCACCCATGCATCAATTATTAATGTGGTCCATATTCTCGGTGATGGTGTCGGGAATGCTTTTTATCGATATCTTTGCCACCAGCCACCGTCATCACTCCATGTCCACCCGCAAGGCCCTGTTGTGGAGCATCGTCTGGATAAGCACCGCCCTGGTGTTCTGCCTGGGCATCTGGTATTTCCAGGGCCGGCTGCGGGCCCTGGAATTCCTGACCGGCTATATAATAGAAAAATCGCTTTCGGTGGACAACCTGTTCGTATTCATCATGATCTTCGCCAGCTTCAAGCTGGGGCCGGAGCGCCAGCCGCTGGTGCTCAAATGGGGCATCCTGGGCGCGGTGATCATGAGGGTGGTGCTGATCCTGTTCGGGGTGGCCCTGATGCAGGCCTTCCACTGGGTGATCTACGTCTTCGGGGCCATTCTGCTGTTCACCGCCTACCGCATGGCCTTCGACGAAGCCCAGGACATCGAGATCGAAAAGCACCTGATGGTCAGGCTGTCGCGCAAATTGTTTCCCGTCAGCTGCGCCGACAATAAGGAAAAATTCTTCGTCCGGGAGGCCGGAAAACTTTGCGCCACCTCGTTATTCGTGGCCCTGCTGGTGGTGGAGGCCTCGGACCTGGTCTTCGCGGTGGATTCCATCCCAGCGGTGCTGGGCATCACCCGGGACCCCTTCATCGCCATCACCTCCAACATCTTCGCCATCTTGGGCCTGCGGGCCCTGTATTTCCTGCTGGCCAACATCGTCATGAAATTCCGCTTCCTTAATTACGGCGTGGCGCTGATCCTGGGCTTTGTGGGGGTCAAGATGATCCTGGCTGATGTCTTCCACATCTCCATCGGCCTGTCGCTGGGGGTGATCATCCTTATCTTGGCCGGTTCGATCGTGGCCTCGCTGCTGCTAAAACCCAAAGAATAGTTGTTTCCGGACGATACCACCTGCGCCCGATAAACCTCCCGGGCGCTTTTTTATTTTTACAATGGGGTGGCCCGCACCGGTTTTTCGGCCACTGTCAGATAGACCCCGGCCAGTATCAGCAACCCGCCGAGAACCTCGAAGGCGGTGGGCATCTGCCTTAAAAAAGCCCAGGCCAGCAGGGCCGAGCCCACCGGCTCGGTGATGATCAGCATGGCGATCTTGGGGGTGGAGAAATATTTCAGCCCCCAGTTGAAGGTGCTGTGGCCGATCAGTTGCGGGCCCAGGGCCAGCAGTACGAAGAACAGCCAGGTCCGGCCGTCGAAACCCCATAGCGGAACCCTGAAAACCAGCGAGGCTGCTAACATTATGACGGCGGTGGTTCCGTAGCACAGGGTGATATAGGGCAGGATCCCCATCCTGTTGCGCAGGTACCGTCCCACCAGCAGATAGCAGGAGGCCATCACCGCCCCGCCCAGAGCCAGCAGGTTGCCGAAATTGGCCGGGCCCGAAAGGTCGGACCGGCCGGCGATCAGCCCGCCCCCCAGCAGCACCAGCATTATGGCCAGAAAGATCCTGATGCCTGGTTTCTCCCGGAACAACAGCCAGCCCAGCAGGCTGACGAACAGCGGATTGGTGGTGACGAATACCACCGAGCTGGCAACCGAGGTGTAGTTCAAGGAATAGATCCACAGGATAAAATGCAGGCTTAAGAAAAGCCCGGACAGGGCCGCCCATAAAATATCGGTCCGGCCAAGATGTTTGAAACCCTTTTTTGCCGCGAAGACCGGCAACAGAAGCAACGAGGCAAATCCCAGCCGGTAAAGAGCGATGGCCAGAGGCGGGGCCTGACAGCTTTTTATAAGCACCGCGGCAAATGATATGGCGGTGATGCCGGCCAGCATCACCGGCCAGAGGTACGGGGGCCGGTTTGGTTGTGGAGACATAAATTTATTGCTCAAGCTGATTCATCATTTCCCCCTGGATAGAATCCGGGAAACATTAGATACGTCTTTTATCCGCGACAGCCCGGCCATCAGGTTCTCCAGTTGTTCCCGGGAGCCTATCTCCACCGTGACCCTGATACTGTGCCGGCTGCTCCTGGTGGAGGACTTGGTGGCCTGGATCCTCAGCTTGGCCTGGTTGATGGCATTGACCACGTCGAACAGCAGGTCCGGACGATCCATGCCCTCGACATTCAGAATGACGGCATAGGACGATCCCGGCTCCTGTTCCACCCAGCTTACCTTGACCACCCGGTCAGGGCTGGAGGCCAGATTGCGATAGTTGGGGCAGTCCCGTCGGTGGACCGAGATGCCCTTTCCCAGGGAGATGTAGCCGAACACCTCGTCCCCGAAGATGGGCGAACAGCAGCGGGCAAAGCGCACCGCCACATTATCCACCCCGGCCATGCCGATCCCCGAAGGACGCTGGTTGATCTTCCTGGCAGGCGGCAGGGAAGCCGCCGGCGTGGCCGGCAGTTCCGGGCTGATCAGGGCCTTGATCTTTTTGACCACCGTCCCGGCGGCCAGCTCGCCGTAGCCCACCGATACGAAAAGATCATCCGGCGAAGCGAATTTATAGTGCTCCAACAGGGAGCGGATTATCTCGGAATTATCCAGGGCGATCTCCAGCCGGTTTTTCCTGGTCTCCACCAGCAGCGCCTCCCGGCCCAAAGCCACATATTCCGGCCTTTTTTCCTTTTTGAACCATTGCCGGATCTTGTTCCTGGCGTGGTGGCTGCGCACCACCTTCAGCCAGCCGGCCGAGGGGCTGCTCTGCTTGGAGGTCAGTATCTCTGCAATGTCGGCGTTGTTGAGCTTGTACTCCAAGGGAACTATCCGGGAGTTGACCTTGGCCCCGATGAAACGGTGGCCCACCTCGGTGTGTATCCGGTAGGCAAAATCCAACGGGGTGGAGCCGGCCGGCAGGTCTATCACCTGGCCCTTGGGGGTGAACACGAACACCTCTTTCTGCAGCAGGTCCAGTTTCAGGTTCTCGATGTACTCCCGGGCATCACGCGACTCCTCTTGCCAGTCCAGCATCCGCCTTATCCAGGGATAGACCTCCCCGGTAAGGTTGATGTCGGTGCCGGATTTTTTCTCCTTGTAGGCCCAGTGGGCAGCAATGCCGTATTCGTCGATCTGGTGCATCTCGCGGGTCCGGATCTGGACCTCCACCGGCTGGTTGCCCGGCCCGTAGATGGTGGTATGCAGCGAGCGGTAATTGTTGGATTTGGGCATGGCGATATAATCCTTGAAACGATCCTGAAAAGGCATCCACAGGCTGTGGATTATCCCCAGCACCTGGTAGCACTCCGGGACGCTGTCCACGATCACCCTTACCGCCAGCAGGTCGTAAATATCGTCGATGTTGCGGCCCTTGTCGTGCATCTTGCGGTAGATCCCGTAAAAATGCTTGGGCCGGCCCTCGATGATGAAATCCTTCATCTCGGCCGAGGCCAGGCTGTTCTTCAGGATGGCCTTCATCTCCGCTATCTGCTTCTCCCTCTCCTGGCGCTTCTGGGTCACCTTTCGGGAGAGCTCCAGATATTCCTCGGGCTCCAGGTAGGAAAGGGCCAGATCCTCCAACTGCCATTTGAAATCCCATATTCCCAGCCGGCTGGCTATGGGAGCGAAAACCTCCAGGGTCTCCCGGGCGATCAGCTCCCGTTTTTCCCGGGGCAGCGAATTCAGGGTTTTCAGGTTATTCAGCCGGTCGGCCAGTTTTATCAGGATCACCCGGATATCCTTGGCCATGGCCAGAAATATCTTCCTCAGGTTCTCCGCCTGATGGTCCACCGCCTGCCTGCCTGGCTTGAGGCCGCGGCTCTGCTCCCGGGGCAGGCTGATGGCCGCCAGCTTGGTGACCCCCTCCACCAGATCGGCCACCGGCTTTCCGAAGCCGTCGGCGATGCCCTGGTAGCCCACCTCGGTATCCTCCAGAACGTCATGCAGAAGGGCCGCAGCAATGGTGGAGACATCCATCCTGATGTCGGCCAGCAACAGGGCCACGGCCAAGGGGTGGACGATAAACTCCTCGCCGGAGGCCCTGGCCTGCCGGTGGTGGGCGGCGCTGGCCATCTGAAAGGCTTTCTCCAGCACGGCCCAATCCGCCGGGTCCTTATCGTACCGATTAAAGCTCTCTTTCAGCTTGCCGAACATCCTGTCCGGCGTGGGATTATTTCCGATATGGGCTTTGGTCATTATTGCTTCTTTTTAAAATATACGGCTTGACGTGGATTATTATAATGTAGTATCCTAATATCGTCAAGGCAAATGTAACCAATAGCAGCGAAAAGCATGGACCAAAGCTCAGCCCAAAAAGAGATAGCCCGGCTCCGCCGGGAGATAAAAAAACACGACCGCCTGTACTATGAACTGGCCCGGCCGGAGATTTCCGATGGGGAATACGACCTCCTGATGCAGCGTTTGATCGAATTGGAAAAACAGCATCCCGGCCTGGTGCTCCCCGACTCTCCCACCCAGCGGGTGGCGGGAAAGCCCCTGCCGGGCTTTACCCAGGTAAAGCATCCGACCCCGATGCTGTCGCTGGACAACACCTATAACGAAGACGATTTAAGGGAGTTCGACCAGCGGGTCTGCAAAGGCCTGACCGGACAGAGCTACCGCTACGTGGTGGAGCTGAAGATCGACGGGGTGGCGGTGGCTCTTTTTTACCGCCAGGGTTTGTTGGAATACGGGGCCACCCGGGGCGACGGAGTCAGGGGCGACGATATCACCGCCAATTTGAAAACCATAAGATCGATCCCCTTAAGCATTGATGCTTCGGAGTCGGAACTGGAGGTCCGGGGCGAGGTCTATCTCTCCAAAAAAGAATTTGCCAGGTTGAATGACATCAAGCAGCAGGAGGGCCAGGCTGTCTTTGCCAATCCCCGCAATGCCGCCGCCGGATCGCTGAAACAGTTGGACCCCCGGGCCGTCGCCCAGCGAAAGCTTTCCATTTTCGTCTACGGCATGGGCCGTCCCCCGGGGAACCTGGATCAGCATTATCAGGCGATGAAATTCATGAAGGACCTGGGGTTCAAGGTGAATCCGAATATAGGGTTGTGTCAGGACATCTCGCAGGTCATAGACTACTGTAACCGATGGGAGCAGAAGCGGGACGACCTGGATTATGAGATAGACGGCATGGTCGTCAAGCTGGATACCTATGCCCAGCAGAGGCAGCTGGGCGCCACCAGCCACAGCCCGCGCTGGGCCATCGCCTACAAATTCCCGGCCCGCCAGGCGGCCACCATTCTGCGTTCGGTGGAGTTCAGCCTGGGCCGGACCGGCGTGGTGACCCCGGTGGCCAACCTGGAGCCGGTGCAGCTTTCCGGCAGCATTGTCTCCCGGGCCACCCTGCATAATGATGATGAGCTTAAAAGAAAGGACCTGCATTACGGCGATACAGTGATCATCGAGAAAGCCGGAGAGATCATCCCCCAGGTGGTAAGGGTTGTGATTGAAAAACGGAATAAGAAGGCCGGACCCGTCGTCATGCCGCAAAATTGCCCGGTCTGCCATGCGCCCCTGAAAAGGCTGGAGGGCGAGGTGGCCTGGCGCTGCGGTAATGTATCCTGTCCGGCCCAGGTCAAGGGCCGGATCGAGCATTTCGCCTCCCGGGGGGCCATGGACATCGACGGGCTGGGTCCGGCGGTGGTGGAGTTGCTGGTCACTCAGGAATTGATAACGGATTTCGGGGATCTCTATGATCTCAGGAAGGCCGATCTGCTGCCGCTGGAAAGGATGGGCGAAAAATCCGCCGATAACCTTATAACAGCTATAGAAAAAAGCAAGGGCAACCCGTTCTGGCGGGTGGTGTATTCTCTGGGGATAATTCATGTGGGAACCCAGGCAGCCCGGGAGCTGGCCAAACGGTTCGAAGACATGGATTCCCTGGCCTCGGCCGGCTGCCAGGAGATATCAAAAATCTACGGCCTGGGTCCGGCGGTGGGGCAAAGCGTGGAGAATTTCTTCCGCAATCCCCACAACCTGAAAGTATTGGAAAAGTTGAAACGGGCCGGAGTCAGAATGAAATCAGATTCTTCCACCGGACACGGCGGGGCATTTTCGGGGATGACCGTGGTGCTGACCGGAGGGCTGGAGAGCTACACCCGGGAGCAGGCCGCCGAACTGATAATCAGCCAGGGGGGGAATATCGGTTCAGCAGTGTCAAAGAAGACCAGCCTGGTGTTGGCTGGCAGCGAGCCGGGTTCCAAATATGACAAGGCCAGAGCGCTGGGAGTAACGGTGATCGATGAAAGGGAATTCATCCGGATGGTAAAAGGTTTATGAACATGAACCATCATGTCGGCCTCAGGGGATCCATATTGAACCCGCTGTCTGTCGACCGCTGTCAGTGGTTGCCAGAGGGGCTTTTGGTATACGATAGGGCCGGCAAAATATTATACTGCGGTCCGAATAAAAAAATACCGGGATTGAAATACAAGCTTCTTGCCCTCGCCGGCAAAAACGTCATCATCCCTGGATTGATAGATTGTCACAGCCATCTGTCGCAGTTCGATGCCATCGGGCAGACCGGCTTCACTTTGTTGGATTGGCTGAAGAACCACATCTATCCGGCCGAAGTCTGTTTGAAAGATAAAAATAACGCCGAAAATACTTCCCAGAGATATTTCCAATCCCTTTTGGCCGATGGCGTGACGTTTTCGGTCCTTTACACCAATTTCAAAACCGGAGTGCTGGCCGCCCGAAGACAAGCTGAAAAATCCGGCATCCGGGCCATCATCGGATATACCCTCATGGACCGGGCAGTTCCGGGATACCTTAAACAAAATCCGGCAAAAACCATAGCGGAGTGCCGGGCCCTATCTGGCCTCTTCAAGAAGAGTGGAAATGGGCGCCTGTATTTTTCCCTTAATCCCAGGTTTGCCCCGGCCTGCACTCCGGGTTACCTTAAGAGGATAGGCCAGTTGGCCCAAAAAGAGGATCTATATATCCAGACCCACCTTTCGGAGAACCTCTTTGAGGTCAGGGCGGTAAAAAAGGCTTTCCCCAAGATCAAGACCTATGCCGAGGTCTATGACCGCTTCGGTCTGCTGACGGGAAAGACCCTGCTGGCCCACTGCATCCACTTGTCAAAAGCCGAACGGGAACTGGTAATGAAAAGAGGCTGCGGGGTGGTCCATTGCCCGTCGTCCAACCTGTTCCTGCATTCCGGCAGGTTTCCCCTGGAACATTGGGAAAATTACCCCAGGCTGGCGCTGGGATCGGATATCGCCGCCGGACCCTCCTTCTCCATGTTGGATGTGATGCGCGACGGATATTATGCCAATATCCAAAAACTCTCCGGGCTTTTCCATATGGCCACCTTGGGCGCGGCCCAAACACTTGGACTGGGAGACAACCTGGGGAATCTGGCCCAGGGCAAGCAGGCCGACTTCGTGGTTCTAAAAGCCGATGATGCCAGGTTCTCGTCCGCCGATGATGTCCTATCCCGGATTATTTTCCGGTCCGGCCAGGTGGAGATTAAAAAAGTCTTGATTGCGGGTCAGGAGGTCTGGCCGCAGCCATATAAAAATGATGGCCAACCTTAAACAGATTACAAGATCAACAAAAATGGCAGGAGAAATTTCTCCTGCCATTTTTGTTGTTTAGACGAGCCTTTACTTTTTTGAGTCAAAGGTATGCTGGATAGCCCAGTTTTCCGACAGCAGGGTGTAGTATCCGCGCGGGCTGACGCCGTCGGCGTAGAAATGCATCCGGCAGAACTCGACCCCTCCGGCCGATACCTTGCCGTCGCCCGAACCATCGGCGATCAGGGTGATCTCGCCGGTAATGGCGGCCATGACATATCCGGTTGTTACCGCCACCGGGTAGGTGCCGGAGTAGACGAAGTGGCCGCTGTGGTCGTTGACCCCGACGTTGTCAAAATTCATGTGCCAGTAGTAGCCATAGTTAACCCCGAGCACATAATAGGGGATGTCATACTTCCACAGGCCGTGCACGGTATTCGGCTTGGTCTGCCAGCCGATGGTATAGTAATAGGTGAAGTTGTAGGCGGTGGTGTCAAGCCACTCGTACTTGAATTCAAGGCTGTCGGGGTTGACGACCAGGGTATCGCTCCAAGGGTCCGGCATCAGGTGGACGCCCCACCGGTACTGGGCGCTGAAAGTCTGCCACCACCAGTGGGTCGCAGTATCATAATGCCAGCTAGTGTCGGGCGGGTTCTTAACGCCGTCATTCTGGGCAGAAGTCAGGGAGAAGCCGCCGCCGCTAAGCATGTCCATGTTACCCTGCACTTGTTCAACACCGGCTAAGGTTTGGGTCGCCGCTAAGTCGCCTACCGTGGCTTCCTGTGCAGCAGGAATCGTGGTAGCGGTGGTGGTCGGAGTTTCGGTAGGAGTATCCTTGCTGCAGCCGAAGCTGATCGTCAGGAGCAATACCGCCGACAGGGACAGGAAGATCTTCAGTGCCTTCATTTTTTCTCCTTTATAATGGTTGATCATTCTTTTTATATTCTGTAAATAGGATATCAGATTATTTTGAAGCTGTCAAGCAGCTTTTTAATCTGCTTTTTATTCATTTTTCTGGCCCCGCCCAGCTGTCCGGCCGCCAGCATTATCCTGGCCAGGTGTTCCACCCTCTCCATCCGGTGCAAAGCTTCGGTGATATCCTGGCCAACGGTCAACACCCCGTGATTGGCCAGCAAAATGGCATTATGCTTTTTGATATATGGCGCTATGGATCTGGGCACCTCATCGGTGGAGGGGGTGGCGTATTTTGCCAGGGGAACCGGCCCCACGGTCAATATTACTTCCGGCAGGACCGGATCGGTCAGGGATATTCCGGCCGTGGCGAAACCGGTGGCCGCCGGGGGATGGGCGTGCACCACCGCTTTTATATCGGGACGCATCCGGTAGGCGTACAGGTGCATCTTTATCTCGGAGGAGGGCCTCCCTCTCCCGGCCAGCGTTTTTCCCTCGAGATTGCATATCAAAAGCTGTGATCCTTTGATCTCGCCCTTGGACAGCATCGACGGGGTGATCATTATTCCGCCGCCATCAAGCCTGGCTGAAACATTACCATCGGTGGCCGCCACAAAACCCAGTTGATCCAACCGTTGACAGCATTTTACCATCTGTTGCCGCAAGCTATTCTGATAGGCCATGTCCTTATACTCCCAT
Organism: Candidatus Edwardsbacteria bacterium RifOxyA12_full_54_48; assembly: GCA_001777915.1. NCBI lineage: Bacteria > Candidatus Edwardsiibacteriota > Candidatus Edwardsbacteria bacterium RifOxyA12_full_54_48. The sequence goes on from MFFN01000004.1 coordinate 165,162, forward strand.
TAATTTGGTTCTCCGCCCAGCTGAAGCTGGTATAGACTGTGGTACAGGCCTCGTTTCTTCAAAAGCTCCTGATGGCTGCCGCTCTCCCGGATCTCGCCCTTGTGGATCACATAGATCCTATCCACATGCTTTATGGTGGATAGTCGATGGGCGATAACTATGGAGGTGCGTCCCTGCATCAGCTTGGCCAGGGCATCTTGGATCAGTTTCTCGGTGGGGGTGTCTATGTTGGCGGTGGCCTCGTCCAGCACCAGCACCGGGGGATCGAAGGCCAAAGCCCGGGCAAAGGACAGCAGCTGGCGCTCCCCCACCGACAGGGTCACCCCCCGCTCCTTGACCTCCTCTCCGTATTGGCCGGGAAAACGCTCGATAAAGGTGTCGGCATGGACCTGCCGGGAGATATCGACCACTTCTTGATCGCTCAGCGGTTTGTTCAGGCGGATGTTGCCCTTGATGTCTCCGGAGAACAGGAACACATCCTGCATCACCACCCCCAACGAGGAGCGCAGCTTCTGGATATCCATCTTCCGGATATCCACCCCGTCCAGCAGGATCTGCCCGCTTTTGATGTCGTACAGCCTGGCGATCAGGTTGATGATGGTGGTCTTGCCCGAACCGGTGGCGCCCACAAAGGCTATCCTCTCCCCCGGCGATACCTTAAAGGTAACATTCTTCAGCACCGGCTCGCCGGGGACATACTCAAAAATGACATCTTTGAATTCTATCTCCCCTTTGGGCCGGCCGATATCCACCGGTTTTTCAGCCAAGCTGATCCCTGAAGGTTCGTCCAGCAATTGAAACACTCTCTCCGAGGAGGCCATGGCCGACTGCAGAACGGTATAACTTTCGGTCAGCTCCTGGATGGGCCGGAAGAACATCCGCAGATAGGTGGTGAAGGCCACCAGGGTCCCCAAGGACAGGTTGCTGGCCATCACCTTGCCGCCGCCGTAATAGATTATCAGGGCCAGTCCCACCGCCGATATTATCTCCACCATCGGACGGAAGAACGACATCACCAACACTTCCTGCAGGGAGCTCTTTAGATAGTCGTCGTTGATGTTCCCGAAGCGGCGGATGTTCTCTTTTTCCCTCTGGAATATCTGGATCACCCTAATCCCGCTGAGATTCTCCTGCAGGGTGGCGTTGAGCCGGGCCAGCCGCACCCGGATATTGCGATAGATGTCCCGGGCCTTGATCCTGAAGAAGATGGTCCACACCGCGATCAACGGTATCGTCAGGTAGGCCACCAGCGACAGTTTGACGTCCAGCAGGAGCATCATGGCCATCAGGGCCAGCACCAGCAGGACATCCCGGAACAGCTGGGCGAATACCGAGACGAAGGCCTCGTTGATGGCATCCACATCGTTGGTGGCCCGGGTCACCAGGCGGCCCACCGGATTGCGGTCGAAGAACGACATGTCTATGGATTGCAGCTTGGCGAATATCCTCTCCCTGAGGGAGTGCATGAACCTCTGTCCCACCAGCTGGACCAGTATTATCTGCACAAAATTCAGCCCGAAACTTATCACCAACAGCACCAGGAACAACATCCCGAAATCAAGCACCCCCTTGATGTCCCGCTGGCGCAGAACGGCGATCTTGGCAGGGGAAAGGGTTTTCAACTGGTCATATTTTATAAGGTACAGATCGCCGTATTTCTGGAATAAAGCACCGCTGCCCTTGGCTGCCTCAACGGCTCTTTGTGTCTGATCGCTGCCGTCGGACACCAAGTAATAATAGCTGGCCTTTTCAAGCCGGCCCTGCTTCTCCCAGCTCCCCGCCCGATACTGCTGCTCCCGCCCCAGCCTGGCTACATCCACCAAAACCGTGTCTCCGGCCAGGCGAAAGGTGCCCGGTATCTCCTGGGTGGTCACCATCTTTCTGCCCGAAACCTTTATATAGCGGTCGATGGCCTCTTTGGTGATATAAGGCAGGACCAGCTCGAAGGCGGTCACTACAATCAACACCATGATGGCCAGGGCAATGTGCCACCGGTATGGCCGCATCAGCCACAGAAGGCGCTTCACCAATTTGGCGTCGTAGATATTCCCCAGGGCCGATTCCTCGGCAAACTCGTTATGTTGGTTGTGATCGGACATCAGCAGATCGTTTCAAATGGAAATCAACGATTAGAAATTTCCGATCTCGATATCGGTGATGGTCATCGGCTCAACCGGTTTGTCATTGGCCTTGGTCTTGGCCCCGGCGATGGCGTCCAGCACCTCAAAGCCCTGATACATCTGGCCGAAAACGGTATAGCCCTCGGCCGGCCCTCCGTCCGTTGGGTGGTCCAGGAAAGGAACCCCCTTGGCCGGATGGACGATGAAGAACTGTGACCCGATGCTGTTTGGCAGGCTGGTCTTGGCATAGGACAGGGCCCCCCGGATGTGGCTCAGGTCGGGATGATACTGGTCGCCGATGGTGGTGCCGGGCCCTTTGTGGGAGTGGCCGCCGGTGCCGTTCTTGTTGGTAAAATCCCCGCCCTGGACCATAAAATCCTTGATGATGCGGTGAAATGGCACATCCTTATATCTGCCGGCCCGGGCCAGCTCGGTGAAATTCTTGACCCCCTCGGTTATCAATTTGTCAAACAGGCGAAAATGCATCTCTCCCTGGTTGGTTTTGATGACGGCGATCAGGTCGCCTTTCTGGGGCATCTCTTTCTGCATTTATATCTCCTTAAATTTATAGTGATCTGTTTCAAGGTGACCAGCACATTAGTGGTAATTATATGATTATACTTTTTATTTCGTTGCCAGCTCCCGTTCCAACTGCTGTAGCTTGTACATCTCGTAATATTTTCCTTTAAGGGCCAACAACTCCTGGTGATTCCCCTGCTCGGCTATCTGGCCCTGTTCCAGCACTATTACAAAATCGGCATCCTGGATGGCAAAGATGCGATGTGAGATGACGATGGCCGTGCGTTTTGAGAACTCCGCTGATAGCTGATTCAATATCCGTCGTTCGGTATCGGCGTCCACTGCCGACAGGGCGTCGTCCAATATCAATATCGGCCGGTCCATCAGCAGGGCCCGGGCCAGGGCCACCCTTTGTTTCTGCCCTCCGGATAGGGTCACCCCCCGCTCGCCCACCACCGTTTGGTAGCCCCTGGGAAAGGAACTGATCTCCTCGTGAATCGCCGCGATCCGGGCCGCTTTTTCCAACTCGGGGGAATCCTTCATCTCCGGGCGGCCGAAAGAGATGTTCTCCCTGATGGTGTCGGAGAATAAAAAACTGTCCTGGGGAACAAAGGCCACCTGGCCCCGCAATGATTCCATGGAATAATCGGAGATGTTCCGTCCATCCAAAAATATCTTCCCGCTTTGGTGCTGGTACAATCTCAGAATTAAATTAACTATGGTGGATTTTCCCGAACCAATGGCGCCGGTTATGCCTATCAATTGTTGCGGCTCTATTTTCAGGGATATCTCCTTCAGGGCCGGCCGGGACTTCCCGTTATGAAAAAAGCTGACGTTCTTAAATTCCAGCCGGCCCTGGGCTCTTTCAAGCCTTTGACATCCCGGCTGGTCGGCGATCTCGGTCCTGGTGGCAAAGATCCGGTTGAGCCTCCCCTGCGAGGCGGCCCCGCGTTGGAACACGTTGATGGCCTGTCCGATGGCGATCATCGGCCAGATAAGTATTCCCAGATAGGCCGAGAAGGCCACGAACTCGCCCAGAGAAACACTGCCGAATATCACCAGGTTCCCCCCGGCCAGGAATGTTATTCCCTGGGAGAGCGAGGCGATGAACATTATGATCGGAAAAAAAGCGCCCCATACTTTGACCAGCTTCATGTTCTTGGCATAATAATCCCGGCTGGATTCCCGAAACTGCTGTTTCTCCGGCTCCTCCTGCACGAAGAACTTTACCACCCGGATGCCGGAGATATTTTCCCGCACCCTTTCGGTAAGCTCCGAGAAGGAGGCCTGTACCTGCTCAAAACGTTTCCTGATCATCTGCCCGAAAAAGGCCACCACCAGGCTTAAGAAAGGAAGTGGGATCAGGGCGTACAGCGACAGCCGGGGGGAGATATGGAACATCATATAGAGGGAGGCTATGCCCAGCACCACGATGTCGGTCAGTATCACCATTCCGAAGCCCAGGGCCATCCGAACGGCGTTGATATCATTGGTGGCGTGGGCCATCAGGTCGCCGGTCTTGTGTTCGTCAAAGAATGAAAAATCCAGGAACGCCAGGTGTGAAAAAAAATCCTGGCGCAGTTCCCGCTCTATGCGGCGGGCCGAACCGATGATGAAGTATCTCCAGAAGAAGCGCCCCGCACCCATCCCCAGGGCAATGGCAATTACCCACCAGCCATATGTCATTATCAATGACAGCGTGGCGGTGCCGCCGGCCAGGGCATCGATGGTCAGCTTCAGCACCTGTGGAATGAATAACTGCAGGATGTCAACCAAGATCAGGGCCAGCAGACCGGCCATGATCTTCCACTTGTGGCGGCCGACGTATTTTTTGAGTTTTATCAGTTCTTTCATTTACAACGACCTGAAGATAAAGGCATGAATTGACATTATAAGTTATATCAAATTGCAAAGTCAAGCGGACATCCGCCCGGGACCGGAGGCAGTAACGAAAACAACAAAGCGCCCCGGCATAACCGGGGCGCTTGAGCACACCTGATTTTTCAATCAGTTATTTTTTCTTCTTCTTGACGACCTTCTTGGTGGCTTTCTTGACGGCTTTCTTCTTTACTGGCATGTTGATTCTCCCTTTAATGTTATTTATGGTTTTGAAGCACTCATGCTAGTCACGCAATTATTTTTTCTTCTTAGCAACCTTCTTTACCGCCTTCTTGACTACCTTCTTAGCAGCTTTCTTTGCACAAGCCATTATTTTCACCTCCTTTTTTTTAGGAGCCGGTTTTTGATCGGCACCCAAAATAATAAAACCTTTTTTATAATCTTGTGTTATTTGTTTATAAATATACAACATATTGTATTTTTGTCAAGAATATTTTTTGCAAAAATTTATTTATTTTTGATTAGATTTTAATGAATTCTTACTAAGCTTGAAAAATCCTTTAAAATCAATGCTTTACAAGCTCTATGATTGTTTATAGCTGATTATAGATAAAATAATATCCACAACACAATATATTGTGTTGTGGATATTAAAATCCTGTTTTTATAAGATTTTTTTTTAAATAGTTGCCAAACCCTTTAATACCAATATGTTCAATGTCTTTAGATTTTAAAATAAGTTCGCAAGTATTGTAAATACTGCATCTTACGGGTTTGGGGAAATTTATCATTCAAACTTCTTTGGGGATGAGCGAAACAATTTTATTATGTTTTGCACAACTATTGTTCCCCCGGCACAAAAATTTACCATCCGACACCACAGGTCCTGCAGCCAAAAAAACCGTCCTTCCTGGAATATTTTATTCCGATAATTCCACATCATATCGGTGATATAAATCGCACTGCGACGCAGGGCCATAAAATTTATCTGGTTGTTTTTCATTTGGGGAGAAAGACTGCAGGCCGCCTCATAGCCGTATTCGCCAGCAGCCTCCATCACCCGTTGATCATAACGGCCGAAGGGATAGGACAACGTCCCGATTTTTTGCCCCAGATATTTTTCCAAAATATTTTTTGCCCCAGCCAGTTCTTCCCTCAGCTCTTCATCGTCAAGTCGGCGAAGGTCCTGATGGGTGCGGGTGTGGGACCCGAATTCGATGCCGGCTTCCGACATCTCAATGATCTGCTTCCATCCCAGATGCCTGAATTTACGGCCTCCCCAGTTGACATCCCAGTCGTTCTCCCTTCCCACATAATCAGTGACCACAAAAATGGTGGCTAAAAATCCATGCTTTTGCAGAATGGGCCAGGCATAATTATACAATCCCTCATAGGCATCATCGAAGGTAAGGCAGATATGTTTTTTATTTCTGCCCTCGCCGCTCTTCATCAACTCCACCGCCCGGGAAAGCGTTACCGGAGTTATGCCCTTGGCCTTGAGATAGTCCATATGTTTTTGGAATTGCTCTGGTGTGGTCCAGGTCCCGCCCAGTTCGAATTTTTTATCAACCTTATGATAGGTCAGAATGGGAATATAATTCCCGGCCGGCCGGCCGAACCTTGCCCGCCAGACAATATATCCCAGAAAAAGCAAGCTGCATGATATAATCACCACAAGGATTATAAATATAACTATATACATAATGTATATTAATGATTTTTAGATTAAAATTCAAATGCTAAAAAGACAGTCAAAGAAATTTTATTTCTAAACACTTGTCCTGCTTGATGTTGGGTATGCAAAATAAAACTTGACAAAACGCTTAAAATGTTGTATATTTTAAGTCTAAATTAAAAGCAACATATACTCTTACTTGCTTTCATTATTGAGAATCGGAGGTGATTTAATACGAAGGTAACCGTTGAAAGCAATGATTCATTCGATAAAGCTTTAAGAACCTTTAAGCGCAAGTGTATCAAGGAAGGTTTACTGGCCGATATTCGCAAAGGCGAGTATTTTATGAAACCCAGCGTTCGCAAGAGACTGAAGTCAGCCAAGGCCAGAACCAGAAAAGCCAAGATCGGAATTTAAACATCATTGAAATCGTAGGCTCCCTGACAACAGGGAGCCTTTTTCATAGGTAGATTATCATCCATACCGCCAGAACATATGCCACCACGCTGGATAACAGCCAGCGGTCGTTCAAAAGCACCATCTCCGGCTGCTCCCCCTGATCTTTCCGGTAGATAAGATAAAGATATCTGAATATACCATACAGCACAATGGGTATGCTGTATTTCAAATTACTGCTACCGAATTTTTCCACCGTCTCCGGCCACATGGTGTAAAGGCTGTAGCTGACGGCCACCGCCGCAGTGACCACCGCGATCATCTGATCCAGCAGTTTATCGCTGTAATCGGAAAGAGCTTGGCGGTAAGCGGCAGCGCCATTTTCCAGGGTTTTCATCTCCTGCCTTCTTTTGGCCAGGGCCAGGAACAGCGACAATAGTATCACGCAGATCAGCAGCCAGTCGGAGATAGGCACGTCGACTGCCTCGGCCCCGGCCGCCGCCCGGAGGACGAATCCCGCCGCGATCACAAATACATCAATTATCACCAAGCGTTTGAGCCACAGGCTGTAGCCCAGCATCAACAGCAGGTAGGAGAGCGCCACAGCCCCGAACGGCAGATTTATCAGGAACGAGAGAGCGCTGCCGGCAAAACCCAGTATCACCGCTGCTGCCAAGGCGGCTGGCCGGGGCAGGGCGCCGCTGGCAATGGGCCTCTGCTTTTTTACCGGATGCAATTGATCGAAACTGTAGTCCAGTAGATCATTGATAATATAGACCGCGCCGGAAATGGCGCAGAACAATATAAAGGCAATGATGGTCTTTGCCAGCAGCAGCGGATGGCCTAAGTTCTGGGAAAATATCAGGCCGGCGAATATTATCAGATTTTTCGTCCACTGTCTGGGCCGCATTGAAATGAAAAGGCTCTTTATCATCGCTGGTCCGCCTTAAAAATGTTATATAGCTTGACGAATTCACTCAGGTTCATCGTCTCAGCTCTCCGGGTAAGATCGACCTCGTCCGATATTCGATTGCCGATCACCTCCCATTTATTATGCTGTTTAAGCACCGAGCGCAGCATCTTTCTCCTCTGGGAAAAACATAATCTCACAAAATTGAAAAAGTCAGCTTCCCCCTCCAGTGTCACCGGCGGATTTTTATGCGGTGTTAATTTTATCACCGATGATGTTATCTTGGGCTTGGGGAAAAAGGAGCCGGGCAATACGTTGAATAATTTTTCTACCTTCAGATGATATTGAACGAATACCGATAGCGAGCCGTAATCCTTGCTGCCGGGTTTGGCTGATAGGCGCTCGGCCATCTCCTTTTGAACCATCACTATTATGCTGGCAATATGCTGGCGGCAGTCTATCAGTTTTTCCAGGATGGGAACCGTTATATTATAAGGCAGGTTGGCCACTACCCTGAATGGCCTATCGGATTCTTTTATCATTTCATCAAGATCATATTGTAGGATATCATGATTGACGATCTTGATTTTTTCGTTTTGTCCGAACATTGTTGTCAGGGTTTCTACCAGCCGGGGATCTATCTCCACCGCCCAAACTTTGCGGCACCGGTCGGTCATTAGTGCTGTCAACACGCCCTTGCCTGGCCCGATCTCCAGCACCGTCTCGTTTGATCCCAGCTCGGCGGCATTTACGATTCTTTCGGCCACCGCCGGCGAGATCAGAAAATTTTGGCCGTATTTTTTCTGGGGAGATAAGCTTTTGTTAAATGATACGCTTCCCACTATCCCACCACATCGTAATGTCTGACGCGGATAGTGACCCCCAGCTTCTGGGCTGTCTGTTCAGCCAGTTCAAGATCCACCCCTGGCATATCCATCACCGTCACCGTGGTTTTTATTCCCACCATCCGGCAACCCCTGGCAAAATCAAGCAACGCCACAAAGGCTTTATCGGAGAACCGGCTGGGGCATATCCTGTCGTAGGTCTCCTGGTCCCCGGCATTAAGGCTGATGGAGACCTCATCTATCAATCCTTTTAATTCAGGAATTATATCACGTCCGGCGATCAGGTTGCCATGCCCGTTGGTGTTTATCCGCACCTGGGCATTTTTGCTTTTAAGCCAGCCGGCCACTTGTTTAACCAGATCCAGCCGTAACATCGGCTCGCCGTAGCCGCAGAAGACCACCTCCCGGTATTTTGACGGGTCACCGATGGCAGCTATCACCTCCTGAAAAGTTGGCTCCCTTTCCAGCCTTAGGTTATGCCCCTTGATGAAATCTGTCTTCTGCCGGATGCAAAACACACAGGCATTGGTGCAGCGGTTTGTGATATTCAGATAAAGCGAGTTCCTTATTTGATAAGCGATCTTGGCCGGGTCTATTCTTCCGATATTGAAGAACTTCTTGGCATTAAGAGTGGTAACGCGGCAGATATCATCATAAGTGAGTGGGGCCAGTAATTCCGTTATCTTTTGGGCGATGATGGGCAAATAAGCCGGTTCGTTACGCTGGCCGCGATGCGGGGCAGGAGCCAAATATGGGCAATCGGTCTCCAGCATCAGGTTCTCCAGCTCAACCGTTTTAAGCACTTCGGGAAGGTGTTTGGAATTCTTGAAGGTGACCGGACCTCCAACCGATAGAAGATATTCCCTTTGCTTGGCCTCTATAGCCATCTCGGCATCTCCGGCAAAGCAATGGAGAACAACCTTGAGATCAGAGTGTCCCTTCAGGATATCCATCGTCTCTTGATGAGCGTCGCGATCATGAACTACCACCGGCAAGTTCAGGGTCTCCGCCCAAACCAGCTGTTTATTGAAAGCTTCTATCTGGATTTCTTTGGGGGATAGGTTCCGGTGGAAATCCAGCCCCATCTCTCCGATGGCCACAACCTTGGGATTCTTGGCCAAAGACTCCAACTCTTTGAATGTTTTTTCATCCAACGTTTTGGCGTCATGGGGATGGATGCCCACCGCAGCATAGCAGCAATCATATTTCTCGGCCAGCTCCACCGAAGCGATACTGGTCTTCAGGTCGTAGCCGATGTTTATGATGTATTCAACGTCTGCATCCTGCGCTCTATTGATCACCTGATCCCGGTCGTTCTTGAAGTCGCTTTTGGTCAGGTGGGCGTGGGTGTCGATGATTTTTATTTTATCAGGCCCGTTCATCAAATCTCATTTTAATATTTCAATTGTCGCATCCCGGACATGCTTGAACCGGTCTGCTCCAAGGTGCACCCCGCCATACCAGCGGGTGACGACGACACAGAGGTTCTCGGCCTTCTTATTCCGCATGATCTCCAGCATCATCACCCCGGCCCCGGACTCCTTGGAGGGAGAGTTATATCCGTCGTTCTTATATTCCATGATCCCGCCATCGCCGTTCTTGATCCGGTAAGCAACGATATTATGATCAGCCTGCCGGAATCTTTTGTCTTTCATCAGAAGCTTGCTCTTTTGCTTGAAATCATCCTCCGAAACGACCGGAAAAGAGGTGACTGCGTATTTTGATCTTCGGTCCACTATAAAAGGATTTATCTGATTTAAACCTTGTATGTGCTTCATCTTCGAATGATGGAATTAATATATTGTAAAGATATCATTATACCACCAATGGTGTCAATAATTAATAATTATTTTGATCGGTCAACGGTCTGGCTGGAGGCCGGATATACAGATTATGAAAAGCTTACGAAGATGCCTTGAGATTATCGGCCGGCGCCGATTACCGGTTAAGCGATAGGATCTATGCCTTCGGGGAGTATCATTTCAACGGTTTCGGAGAACACCTTCCCTCTGCTTACGTGGAAAATCATACCAAGCCTGCCTACCGGGACAATATTGTCCATCTTATGGCTAAAAACTATCTTACGGTCGGCTTGAATTACCAGCTGACTCCCTTGTTGAACTCCGGCACCCAACCGATCCTGAATATTGACGATACCCATTGTTTTAAACCAGCAGTTCGATTATAACCTTACCCAGAACAGTTACTTGTCTTGCGGATTTTACAAGGGTTGGGGGAAAGCGCCCGAAACCATTCCCGGCAGTGCCGGGATAATTAGATCCGAATTTGGCACCTATTCGGACCTTTATTTCGCCTCATACAGAATTTATTTTTAGCAAACCAATGATAAAAAGGGACAGGCCCAGGCCTGTCCCTTTTTTGGTTTTAATAAAAAATCACCTGAGCAGGGTCAGTCGCTTCATGAAATTGGACTGGCCGATCTTTAGGTTGACAAAATATACCCCGGTGGACAGTTTTCGGCCATTATCATCGGACCCGTCCCAGCCGGCCTCATAGGAGCCGGAACCCTTGAGGCCCAAATTCCTGGTGTGGACGGCCTGCCCAACGATATTATAGACGGTCAGATTGACCTCGGCATTGCCTGGGCCCACCTGATAGCATATTCTGGCAGAGGAGCTGAACGGACTGGGGCCGCAGGAGATAAGCCTTGATAGCAAAGAAGCAGGAGTTCCGCTGGCCACCATCACCGGCCCATAATAAGCAATACTTCCGTCGTCATCGATCTGGGCCAGGCGGTAATAATATTGAGCATTATATCCGGCGTTGTTATCGATCCATTGATACTGGTGGGGCTGGCCGTAGGCTTCGATCTCGCCAGTTAAACGATAGGGGCCTGCCGAGAGGGTCGATCTCTCTATCCTCCAGCTATCGGTGGCGGATTCATAGGATGTGATCCATTTAAGCACCACCTTCCCGTTCTCCAATGCCCCGGCAAACGAAGCCAGCTGCACCGGCAGGGGGTTGGCGGCGTCGCTGACCGTCCAGGCCGAGAACGAGGTCACGTTTTCGGTGATGGACCTGCTGGAGGAAGCATCCTGGGGGCTGAAGGCTACGGTCCAGGTGCTCCCGCCGTCCAGGCTCTTCCACAGCTGTGCGGTGGTCAGATCCCGGCCGTTATCGTCGTCGGAAACCCAGGACAGCGTCAGGCTCCTTCCGCCGGATGGTGGGTTGTCGGAGGTGATGTTCCATTTGCGGGCGATGCTGGTGTCGGCGTCGGCTCCGGTTATGCTGGCCACCGCCTGGCCGGCCGTTCCCGAGATGCGGGTCAGGTTGACCGTCCCCAGATCATCGGCCCCCGAGTTTAGCGACACCCCTGCCCCGCCGAAGCTGGAGCTCCCGGTGCCCACCGCCCTTGAGGTCAGCAGTTTCCCGATCACGTAGCGGCCTGCCTGTTCCCCGCTTAGGGTGGCGCTGGAGCCCAGGATCAGCGAGTCGATCCCGGTGTTCAGGTTGCCGTTATTCAAAGTCAATGAACTTTCGACCGTAGTAGTGGTATCCATGGTAACGTTGTTCGAGTTGTTGATTCTGATGTTGGGCATCACTGTCAGCAGCTCCTGGCGGGTATGCTGGGCGGATGTCCCGGCATATTCCAGGGTGGCCCCGTTGGCATACTGCAGAACACCGGCCACGCCGTGCCCCAGATAATAGCTGCTCCTGAACACCGCTCCGTTGTTGACCAGTATGCTGTCCCCGGCGATGCTCGATCCGTAAAGTTCCAATATGCCGTCCACTGCTATTCTGCGGCAGGTGGCCGAGCCGGACGAGGTGCGGGATATGTTTCGGGCTATCAGCGAGGCTCCTGTCGCCACCGAGAGGGTCCCGGTGGAAACCAGGCCCGAGTCGGCCCGGACGTCCCCCCCCCTGAAAACGCCGGAGGACATGATGATATCGGCGGCCTTGATGTTCTTGGAGGACGTCCCGGTGTCACCGGGGGCCAGGGCCACCTCCATCCGCCACCTGGTGCCGTAGGCTCCCCAGTTGTCGCCGAACAGGATCCGGGCGCCGCCCACGAATCTGAGTCGTCCCGAGTTGCAGCGGATCAGATAATCGTTCAGGGTCACACCGTCGGCGTTGAGCATCCCATGGACCGCCAGGGTGTAATTGTCGATGTCCAGCCTGGTCCCGTAATTGGCCCCCAGAAAAGTGGCGTTTTTGCAGGAGCCATCGGCATCGACGGTGATGGTGTCGCTGCTCCGGATGATTATGTTATTGGTGGAACAGGGCGGCTGGCTGGCGGCTCCCCAGACGGTCCCGTTGTAAGTCTCCCATGACGAAAGGTCCGTCCAGGTCCCGGTCTTCAGCGACCGGTAATCCCCGGCATCGAAATGCTCGGTGGTCAGCTGGCTGTCGACCGCCGGGCTTAAGGTCAGGTAATTCTCCGTGCCCCCCGAGCCATTGTACTCATATATTGCAAAATGATAGGTGGTGTTGGGGGCCAACCCCAGGATTGTGTCGCAGTTCCCGCTACCGGAGTAAACGGTATAGTTCCCGGTGCCGATCTCCTGTCCCATCAGATATGTGGAGCTGGGGAAATAACTGTTGCCATCCACCGGATCGGCGTCCACCGGGCTGCCCTGCTGGATCAGCACTATCCGGGCGCTGCCATTGCCGTTGGTCCAGCTGATGATCAGCTGGTTCTCGGAGACTTCGCTGAAGACGATATTGCTGGCCTGAACGCTGGGCGCCCCGCCGATGGCTCCAAAGCTGATGGTGGTGTCCGGAGCCAGGCCGGAGGCCGAGGCCTCGATGGTCAGGCCGGACTCGGCCAGGTCGTACTGCAGGTCGCTCCAGGCCCTTAATCCCGAAGCCAGGCTCTGGGTCAGTCCGGCTGCCGAGGTCAGATTTCCCGTCCCGCCCAGCAGGGTCAGAGTGGTGCTATTGGTCGCATCCAGATCGCGGTTGCCGTTGCCGTCGGCTGCCTCAACCGATAACCCAAAGTCGACACTGACGTCAACTGAAGCTGGAGGTTCTGAAGAAATGTTGAGCCTGGTGGCTGTCACAGTGATGGCATTGTTGGAAGCGCCGGATTCCACCGCCGTGCCAGCGCCGCTGGCGAAGGGGGTGCCGGCGGCGTCCACCGTGAAGCTGGTTCGGTCCACCTTGAGGGCCAGGTTGTTGTTGTCGATGGTGGCCTTGAGCGCGCCCAGGTCGCCCTTAAGCCAAAGCTTCAATTGATATGTCTTGCTGCCGTTATCTGTCACTTCGCCCAGTTTGCCTGCTGAATGGTCGATGCCGGAGAAGACGATGCTGTCGGCATAGATCGTGCCCGAGGACGAATCGGCCGAACCGTCGAACAGCTTTACCCCGTCAATCACGCCCGACCAATTGATTATATCGTTCCCGGTCCCTTTGGCAATGATGATCTTTTCGATCAAAGTATTTAAGGCGTCGCCCCCGGTGGAATCATCCTTGACCCGGAAATCGAAATTAAGCACCTTCTCGGCATCGCTGTCCAACAGGGCCGAAATTGAGGCCGGCTCGGCGCCCGCACCGATGCTGACGTCGGAGCCTCCGGAGACGGCAGGAACAATATCCGTCCATGAGGTGCCGATCCGAATACCGTCCACCGTGATCCTCTGGGCGGCGTTATACTGCCGCAAAGCGATGGTACCCAGTTCGGCAGCATCGGCGCCCACGGCACCTATGGGGCCGATGGCGGGGGTGGCCGGCTCCGAGGACGGGACCCCCGATGATATCACATAAAGGCACAGGCTGTCGTTGGTGGTCGATCCAGTATAGAACGTGTACTTCAAGACAACCAGGTATGTGGTGCCGTAGGAATAATTGTTATCTGTGTAGACTGCCGTCTCGGTGGTTTTCTGCAACCCGAATTCGAGATTGCTTCCGGCATCGTTAGTCACGTTGACCCGTCCCAGAAAGGTCGTTCCAATCGGATTGGGACCCAAATGCAGGAAATATCCCGTTGGAGCGCCGCCCGACGCCACATTGACCAGAAATGACGCATAGACCGATCCGCTGGTTATCCCCGCATCAAAGGTGCGGCTCACATCTTCCCCAGTGCTGTCCACCGAGGCGGCGTTGCCGATGCCAGAGGAGGCGTAGTCGGTATAGCTAAGGCCCCCCGAAGACACCGTAATGGGGTTAGAACCAGCGCTGCTGTGAGCGGTCCATCCGTTATCGGTCAGATTGGTGCCGGCGGTATAATCGAAATTATCTACCAGCAATTGCCCTTGGGCATACGGGGTCAGCATCAAACCGCCCAATATGGCCATCAACACATATTTTTTCATCTCCCGGGCCTCCCAGTTATTGTATTTATCATTTTATAAGTATGACCCTGCCATGCTGTTCGCTGCCGCCGGCCGCCAGCCTGAAGAAATACACTCCTGCCGGACAGGCCTTCCCGTCCTCTCCCCGGCCGTTCCAGTTGAAATAATTCTGTCCGGCCGGTCCATTGTTTTCAGAGAAAGCCCTTACCAACCGTCCGGATACATTATAGATGTCCAGTTTTACAGAACCGGACTGAGGCAAATTATATCGAAAAGTTATATTGCTTTTAAAGGGGTTGGGGCTGCAGTTCACCCATCCGCCCGGATCATTTCCGGAAATACCCGGAGTTGCCGCGGCCCTCACTGGGCCATAAACAGCCGAGTCGCCGTTGATGTCCTTTTCCAGCAGACGATAGTAATAATCAACCCCCGTCAACACGTTCCTGTCGGTCCAACCGTAGTTGTGGATCTCGTTGCTGTTGCCGGCCGTCGGCAGGGAAACCATCAATTGGTAATAATTTAAAGAATCCAGAGACCGCCAGACCTGCCATTGGTAGCTGTTGATCTCGCTGGCGGTGACCCACTTAAGCGTGATCTGGCCCGGCTCGCCCAGGGCGGTGAAATAGGCCAGCTCCACGCCCAAAGGATCGTTGGGGTTGGCCCCGCCGGGAGTGCCATAGGTGGCAGTGGTGCCGTTGGCGGCGTCTCCGTACCAGCTGGCGGGCAGGGTCCCGCTGGAAAACGGACGGCTGCGGTACTGGCAATAGTAAGTTCCAAAGGTGATCGTTGAATCCACCAAAGCGTTGCCGGCATCCCGCAGACTGAAGGTTTCTCCGCCGTTCAATATCAAAGAGCCGACCAGGTTATAGGGAATACTGTAATAGTTGGACCAATTGCCGGTTGATGACCGAACCACGACGAAGTACCCGCCGGCTGTAATCTGGTCGCTTGCTCCAAAGGTGGTGGTATATGCGCTGCCATACTGCCTCAGTTGCCATCCGTTTAAACTGACCGTACCGGCAGTGTTGTTATATAATTCCACGTATTCATTCAAGTATCCGGGGATTGAACTGTTTTGTTCGTTCACTTCATTTATCACCACGGTGAACCCGCCGGCCGCCGTGGTGGCAAAGGTATTGTCCCCGGAATAGGTGGGTCCGTTGTTCATGGGATCGGTGGAGGAAACCTTGTAATGATAGGTGGTTGAAGCCGCAAGGCCGGAAAGTTCCACCGAATGGCTGGTGACATCGCTTTCGTTCTTTGCCGTGTCGGAGTAAGTGGTGGTCAGGCCGTAGTAGACCCAGGAATTGGAGGCCTCGTCGGTGGTCCAATTAACCGTGGCCGAGGAGGAGGTGATACCATTGACTGTGGGTCCGGAGGCGATTACCGGGGCGGTGACATCGTCATTGTCGCCCAGGGTCAGGGTGAGGACGCTGTCGGCGCCGATGGCGGCGCTGCTGCCGCCGGAAACGTTCCGCAGCTTGAATATCAGGGTCTCGGTGCCCTCCTCTAGGGCATCATCTGTGATGGTGATGCTTACGTTCTGGTTGGCCGAAGATCCCGCCGGAAAGCTTAGGGTCTGGGTGGTGTAACTGTTGATGTCTGCCGCGGTGCCGGATCCTCCGGTCAGTACAACTTGCACCGAGGTGGCGCTGCCGGCGCTGGGCGCGGAGATGGAGACCGCAATGTTGAAGGGGGCGTCCCCCTCTGCCTTGGTCACCGAAGTGGCGGCGAAATACACGCTGGTGTTCAGATATTCCGGGAAGTAGCAGCGGTCCACCAGCGAGCTGTCTATCACAAAGGGGTTGGGCTTGTTCTGCTGGTAGGCGGCTATCAGCCAAGTCCTCGTTTTTTCCAGGGCATCCGATGGGTCGGTAAGATGCCAATTCCGTAATGTATATTTCTGCCCTGTCCACCAAGCCAAGGTCGTATCGGGCAGTTGATACATAGTCAGCATGTAGAACATGGCTCGAGCTGTATTGCCTTTCTGAATTTCCCGCGGTTCGCAACTGGGCGTTCCAACGTTCAGGTTTACTTCAGCATAGCCGTCAATATTTGAAGACGGGATAGATGTGCTTCTTTCAATATTCTTGTAGTACCAGTACTGGGTGCTGGCGTCAGATATTTCGGCAAAAGGAGAAGCACCCCTGTCAGCATTGACCAGTTGCCTGGTGGGGAACAGATGATGCATATCACCTGTGGGATTTGGCGTCTGTGAAGTATTTAATAAACTCTGGGGCCACGTATGTTCACAATTTATATCATTGGCAAGCGCCTCATCATCCGGATCCTGCCCCGGTTGCATATAGATGATATAACCGCTGTAAACACATTCTAAACTGTCATTGGCGGTCAAGTATATTTCACCGAACAGGGTATCTCTAGGGTCTGGTGATCCTGCATATGCAAGTATTCTGGTGCTTTTGTAATATTTCCGCAATGAGTCTATCAGCGGGCGGCCGGTGACCCCAGGGAAAAGCTCGGCCGCCGATACCGAACCAAACGCCATCGCAAAAATAGCTATCGCTGTGAGTAATTTTTTCATTTTACTTTATTCATTGGATCAAATTTTAGGCGGCAGCCACGCTGGCTACCGCCTATTTATAACACAAAACCCTGCCCCTGTCAATTAAGATTGTATTAAATATTTTCGGGCTAGATCACGTCGGAGAAGCCCTCCAGACGCTTGCTGCGGGAGGGATGGCGCAGCTTGCGCAGGGCCTTGACCTCTATCTGGCGCACCCTCTCCCGGGTGACGTTGAAAATGGCCCCCACCTCCTCCAGGGTCCTTGGACAGCCGTCGTTGAGGCCGAACCTCAGGCGGATGATGGATTCCTCCCGCTTGGAGAGGGTGGCCAGCACCTTCTCGATCTGGTCCCGCAGCATCAGAAAGTTGGCGGTGCGGGCCGGGGACTTGGCCGAAGCGTCCTCGATGAAATCGCCGAAGACGGTGTCCTCGTCGTCCCCGATGGGCTTGTCCAGGGAGATCGGCTCCTGGGCCACTTTGATTATGGAGCGCACCTTGTCGAACGGCAGCTCCATGTGCTCGGCGATCTCGTGGCTGGTGGGCTCCCGGCCGTACTCCTGGACCAGCTTGCGGGAGGCCTTGGAGACCTTGTTGATGGCCTCGATCATGTGCACCGGAACCCGGATGGTACGGGCCTGGTCGGCGATGGCCCGGGTGATGGCCTGCCGGATCCACCAGGTGGCGTAGGTGGAGAACTTGTAGCCCTTGTGGTAGTCGAACTTCTCCACCGCCCGCATCAGCCCGGAGTTGCCCTCCTGGATCAGGTCCAGGAACTCCAGGCCCCGGTTGATGTAGCGTTTGGCGGTGGATATCACCAGCCTGACATTGGCCTCCACCATCTCCTTTTTGGCATAGTCCCGCTGGAACTGCATCTTTCTGACGCTGTCGGCCAGCTCCATCACCTGTTCCGGGGTGGTCCTGGCATCCTTGGCCAGGGCGGTCATTTGCTTCTGGGCAGCGTGGACCTCCTGCCAGTAGCAGAGCAGTTTGTCTTTGGGGACCTTCAGCCTGGCCTTTTCCTCTTTCTTCAGCTTCTTGCCCGATTTCAGGATCCGGGCCATCTTGTCCAGCTCCTGGACACTCAGTTTGCAATGGCCCAAAGCGCGGTCCCTCTCCTTCTGGTGGGTCTTTATCTGGAAGGACAGGCTCAGCAGGCGGTGGACCATGGAATTAAGCAATTCGTTGCTCAGCTTCAACGCCTGAAGGTTGGTCAGGATCTTCTCCCGGCGCTGGCTTATCTTTGGTCCGGCCTTCTCCTGATTCTTGAGGGCGGAGAGATACTCAACATCCTTGTAATCCCGGTGGATCCTCTTCAGCAATTGCAGGATCTTCTGCCTTTTGCGGCTGGAGGAATACTGCGGCATCCAGCCGTCGATATCGGTCTGCACCAGTTCCTCCATGGCCAGTTCATGCTTTTCGAACTGCTTGGAAAGGCGCATGAACTCCTTCATGTTGACCGGGGCCGAAAAAGACAGGCTCAGGATCTGCCTCTGGCATTCCTCTATCTTCTTGGCTATCTCGATCTCCTTCTCCCGGTCCAGCAGGGGGACCCGCCCGATCTCATGCAGGTACATCCTCACCGGATCGTCGAAGCGCAGCCCGACGGGCACTTCCGCCGCCTCCTCCTCTTTGCCCTTGGCCTTCTCCCGCGCCTCCTTGATCTGGTTCCACTCCTCTTCGGAATTGACCACCTCCACGCCGGTCTGGGCCAGCATCATGATGAAATTCTCCAGCTCCTCAGGAGAGACGATATCCTCGGGCAGCATTTCGTTCAGCTTCTGGTAGGTGATAAACCCCTGGGCCTTGCCGAAACTGATTATCTGCTTGATCTTCTTCTTGATGTTGCGGTCCTCCATGGCCTCTCCTAATAATTGGTTATATATACTTATTGCTTATTTTCGTCTGTTTTGAGTATTTTTCGCTTTGGGGTTAAATCCCTAAATTCATTTAATAGTTTGTTTTCCAAAATAACATCCCCGGTGTTTTTTACTTTTATCAATTCTTTCATTATAGCCTCTCGCCTGGGCTTAAGTTTCAACTGACGCATTGTATCTATACAATCAAACAACGATTTATCATCCACTTCTGCACTATCTAGCGAATCATCTTGCGTTTCTTTATCCGCCAGAGCATCTAAAAGAAGGGTTTGCTCTTCGTTGCTTTCAAATTTTAGAACAATGTTGGCACCATCTATCTTTCCCTTATCTTGGTAAATTGCCTCAAGTTTTTTAAGAAGGTTTGTCAATATTTCTGAAGTTAATTTTTGTTCTGATAATTCTTGTAAAATTATTACGATTTTTTCAGGCCTTCGTAATAAGATAGAGAGTATTTGTTTTTCATATTTATTTTCACTATTGACTTCTTGTCCTAAGCTCGTAAAGGATGGCTTTAGACCATCTTTCTTTTGAATAAGCTCAATCACAAAATTTTCTTCTATACCGGTAGATTCTGCAATTTCTTTTCTATAATAATTTTTCCTCACCGGGTCGGACACCAGGGCCAGCAGGTTCAAAAGATTGTTCACCAGGGCGCTCTTGTCGGCCACCTGGGACAGGTCGGACATCAGCCGGGCCCGCATCACCTTGAACTCGATGAAGGTGATGGCCGTTTCGATGATGGCGGCAAAGGCCTGTTCCCCCTCCCGGCGGATGGCCAGGTCCGGATCCATCTCATGAGGCAGCACCGCCACCTTGACGTCTATCCCGGCCTCCAGCAGCAGGGGGATGGCCCGGTCGGTGGCGTTCTGGCCGGCGGCATCGGGATCGTAGCATAACACCGCCTGCTTGGCGTAGCGGGATAGCAGCTTGGCCTGGTCGCTGCTTAAGGCCGTCCCCGAGGTGGCCAGAATGTTCCTGAAACCGTGCTGGTAGGGGATGATCAGGTCGAAATTGCCCTCCACCAGGATGGCCTTTCCGGCGTCCTGCACCGGGCTCTTGGCCTGGCAGAATCCGTAGAAGCCCCGCCCCTTGTGATAGATGGGCGTCTCCGGAGAGTTGAGGTATTTGGCCTGGGGATTCTGCTCCAGGCTGCGCCCGCCAAACCCGATCACCCGGCCGCTCAGGGAGAATATGGGAAATATTATCCGGTGCCGGAACCGGTCGTAGTATCCGTTGCTCTCATCGCGGGCGATTATAAGTCCGGCCTCCTTCAGCAGCTGCAGGCTTAAGCCCCCTTTGCCTGCCGCCCTGATCAGGTCCTCCCAGGCGTTGGGGGCGTATCCCAGCCGGAAAAATTCTATGGACTGGTCGCTGATGCCGCGGTTCTTGAGATATTCCCGGGCGGCGGTCCCGATGCCGGAGGCCAGTCGCTCCTGGAAGAATTTGGCGGCGAACTCGTTGGCCTGGTATAAAAGGTCGTGGGCCCCTTCCTTATAGTCGTCGGAGGTGGGCAAAGTTATGTTGGCCCGCTTGGCCAGGGTCCTTAAGGCCTCGATGAAGGAGACCTTGTCATGCTCCATCAGAAAGGAAATGACGTTGCCGCCCTTGCCGCAGCCGAAGCAATGCCAGATCTGCTTGACCGGGGTCACCACGAAGGAGGGGGTCCGTTCCTGATGGAAGGGGCACAGGGCCTTGTAGGTGCTGCCGGTCTTCTTAAGCGACAGATACTGCCCCAGCACCTCCACCACGTCGTTGGACTGCCGGACCTCGTCGATTATTTCCTCGGGGATGCGCGCCATTACGGTTTGAAAATATGAACGGTTGAGTTATTTTATATATCAGTCTTCTGAAGTGCGCACTTCAAGCACATATTTAACAAGTCCTTCAAGTGATTCACGCGGTAAGCCGTAGATTATTATTGGATTTTTGGGCAACCACATTTCATAAATAATATATTCATTAAGCATCCCTTTATTGACCGCCTCGATAAGTGTAATTGCCGCAGGATCTGTAACATTTGCTTTTGGCTTAAAATATCTTTGCTGGGAATCGCTGCTATCAATTTCTGCGTTTGCTGTAATAAAATTAAGTAAATATTCCTTTTCTTCACTTGTGTCTATTTTGACAGTTTTTTTATCGGCTTTATTTTTAGTAGAATATCCTGGCTCATATTCTCTAACTGCTTTTGCTACAGCATAGCCCAGCCAAGTCTCGTCGGTTTCTATATAAACCGTTTTCTTGTTTTTTCTGATATTGCATTGTGGTACAAATCGCCAAATGTTGTATTCTTTGTTGTATTTTTTGCATATTTTTTGATAATTTAATTCAAGAAATTTAAAACTTCGATTCAATAACATTGCTGTAGCATATTCCTCAATACACTTTTTCCCGTAACTATTATCAGCATTGGCCATATCTGAATAACACTTGCCAAGCGACATATGGGTTAACCAATTATTATAATTAGCTTTCAATGCTTTATTATACCAACCTATCGCTTCATTATATTTATTTTCCTTTTGATAAGTTTCCCCCAAATATGTCAATATCTTTGAATCCATCGAATCAATGGCCAGCATTTCGATGCACAAAGCACGCACCTTTTCATTATTTTTGTTTTTGTAATTTGCTTCAACCGCTTCTAACAATTTCTTGGATTCAGAACTTCGTTTATAGAATACAATCTCTATTCCATTTTTCTTCTCTATTGCTTTTGTATCAGCTGAAATAGGCAATGGGGGTGTTGCTGTATCTTGCACAGTTTCCTTAAGTTCGGAAATTGTATATGTAAATTTTGAGTTTTCCATAATGTCATAGAACTCTTTAAAACTGTGCTCTTGTTGTGTAAAAACTTGTGAAGTTATAGCACAAAGGACCCATATTGCTAATTTCATACTAGACTCCAAAATAGATATTAGATGTTTTATTTTTGGATCTGCTTAACAAACTCGTCCAGCCGGGCATCGCTCTCCGGCTTTCCGGCCTCGCGGGCCTTGACGGTCAATTTGGCCGCCGCCGTCTGGCCGGAAAGCGATTCCATCTCATTGAATGTGTTCTGGTCCCCGGAGCCGCCCAGGGTGCAGAACAGGGCCAGCTTTTTGATCCGGTCCTTGTTCCGGCCGATATAGGTCCGGATGGCGCAGGCCATGTTGCCGGCCCACACCGGGGTTCCTACGACCACCAGGTCGTATTGGGCCGGATCCTTTTTGGTTTCGGCGATATCAGCCGGGATCCGTTTCATGGCATCGCGCCCGGCCTTGAGGTATTCCCATGCCCCTTGGCGGTCCTTGAGGTCTATGATCTCTTCGGTGTCTGCCTGGATCTTTGAAGCGATGGCCTGGCCGATCTTTTTAGTGATGCCTGTGCGGGAGTAATAAATTACTAAGGTTTTCATATCAACCTGTGGTATTTATATTATCTGGTTACCTTCTTTTATTGCGATTCGAAGGACGATGACCCCCGTGGCCCTTTTCCTGGGGACGGGCTTCTTTGACGAATATGGCCTTGCCCTTGAGGGCCACCCGGCCGTTCAGATTGTCTATGGCCGCCAGGGCCTCGGATTTCACCGGCATCTCCACAAAGGCAAAGCCGCGGGGCTGGCCGCTGTATCGGTCCATCACAAAGGCCACTGATGTCACCTGGCCGAACTTCTCAAAGACCTCCTTCAGTTCGGCCTCGGTCATTTCCTTGGCCAGGTTTCCTGCAAATAAATTCATCGTCTCTCCTCAATATATAGTGATTGTGATTGGTTTGCATCCCCATAAGACATAATGCTAAATTTGTGGATTGTGGTTGGTTATAATTTCAATTATCATCCCCCGGACTGACCATTATCTCCTGCTTGCCGTACTTGGCGTGCACCTGCCATTTCTGGCCCAGGGCTTTCAGAATGCTGAGGCCCCCGGTGGTTATCAGCACCACCCCGCCGGCCAGCAGTATCCACAGCTTGCTGGTGGGCTCGGGAGAGGCAATGGAAGCGGCTATCAGCCAGATCCCCACTCCGGACAGGCCCATCCCGGTCAATATCTGGGAGATCTCCTTCCAGCTCGCCTTCCCGGTCCGCCCGGCCCGTCGGATAAGGGACACCGCCGACACCAGGTCGCTTTCGGTTATCCCCAGGTTGGCATCGTCGGTGAAATGAAAGGGCAGCCGGTCGCGGTAGGATTTTAAAGCCCTGTCCAGCCAGCCGGGATCGGAGGTGCGGATGATGGCCGGGCTATCCTCTTTTTTTATTATCGACAATCCCATCTTTCCAGTTCCACCATTTTAAAAGTTTCGGATCGTGTTTCCCGGCCGAGGCGTACTGGACCGCACAGCGGTAAACGTAGAGCAGGCAGCGGTCAAGCTGCTTCCCGGCCTGGTGGCAGGACTGCAGGTACAGCCTCTCCGGGTCCCGGCCCTTGAGGTCGGAGACTTTGCGGATCCCCAGCTGGTGCAGGTCCTGGGCGATGCTGGGTCCTACGCCGGGAATGGATTTTAAGTCTTTAATATTTATATTTGTCATATACATAACTATATAATATCCTCGGGAATAATAGCAGTATAAGGATTATCTCTTAAATATTTTTCTTGTTGCTTTGTAATATGCGCTACTCTTTGAACCAAAACATGATTAAGGATATCCTCTTTTGCCCTTTTATTTTGTATACCTCGAGCACCATTACCTTCATGTATTATTACCTCCCACTCACCTGGCCAATCACTACAATCAGGATGCAATTTCAAGACAACAGGCTTTTCATAGCTTTTTAAATAATGCTCATATAAAGAAAAGAAAGATTCATAATAGGCAAGGGCTTTCATTGCTAATTCTTCAACTTGAAATATTTTATATATACCATTTTTCTTTGAATTGAATAATCTCATCTCATCTTTATGAATTGTATAATCTGAATGATATGTTGCATTTCTTATATCCTGATCCCAAATATCTTTATATATTTTGACCGCATCAAAATATTTAGTGCCTGAAGCCCACTTTTTAATTTGAATTATTTTTTCATTAGGGGTTTGAGGTCTTGATTTATTATTATTTTTATTTATTATATTTGGGAATATATTAACACTATAGCGCTCCCCGTTGGCAACACAAATCAAATTGCCAATTACCTCATATATTGACGACGCTTCAAGAATTGAACAGTATGTCCAAAGTTTCAAATGAAATTTTATTAATTTATTTTCTATTTTGTTATGAACATCAACAATTTCAGGAATAATTATTTTGATTGTATCCATAGTATCCCAGCCGGGATCCATCTGCCCCTTAATATTAAAAATACTAAACAGAAATTCAAACTCACATTTATCTTTCGCTGAAGCAAATATAATATCAAGTAAGTTTATATATTTTAAAAAATACTCACAAAAACGCAAGTTATCTTTATCATTCTCGTTGTCAGTTATTGACCATAGACCATGACTATCTTTTTTTAAATTCATTTCAAATCACCATTTCTTGATATAACACCTTCTCCGCTTGTGCTGCCGGGATTCGAAATACTTCCAGTGGCTCTGCACCTTGACGTTCTCCTCCAACTCGATGTTGGTCTCGGCCGAGATCACCCCGTTCTTCATGGCCGAGCGGCACATCTCGGTCATCAGCAGGGCGTCGGCCCCCTTGCCCTGCAGATCTGGCCTTATGGCGCCCAGATAAAGATCGATCTGTTTGTTCTTTTTGCTGACCGCTTTGAGCAGATGGATGAACCCGAAGGGGAACAGCCGTCCCTTGGCCTTTTGCAGGGCTTTTGACAATGATGGCATGCCGATCACGAATCCGGCTACTTTATTGCTTGAGTCAAGCAGGATCTTGGTATAATCCGGCATGATGAACGAAAAATACTGCTTGATGTACATGGCGATCTGTTTCTCGTTCAGGGGGACGAAGGCATAGATGGGGGCAAAGGCGCTGTTCAATACCTCGAACATCTCATGGGCATAGGGCAGCAGATCCTTGGCTTTTTTAGCGTTTAAAACTTTGACCCCGGCTTTCTGCATCACGATCTTGGCTATGCGGTCGGCCTTCTCGGGTATCTCTTTGGGAACCTTGACCTCGAACTCCACCCAATCCACGTCCTTGACGTATCCCAGTTTTTCCAGCTGCCGGGGATAATAGGGGTGGTTGTAGATGGCCGCCAGGGTGCCCAGCTCGTCGAAACCCTCCACCAGCATGCCCTCGTGGTCCATGTCGGTGAAGCCCAGCGGTCCGTGGATGCCGGCCATTCCCTGTTCTTTGGCCCACTGCTCGGCGGTGCTGAAAAGAGCCCGGACCACCTCAGCGTCATCGATAAAATCCACCCAGCCGAAACGGGCATACTTGTTGCCCCATTTTTCGATGTAGCGGTGGTTGACTATCCCGGCGATCCGCCCGGCCAGTTGTCCGTCCTTGTAGGCCAGCCAGAATTTGGCGTCGCAATATTCGAAGGCGGGATTCTTCTCCTGGCGGAGGGTGTGATACTCGTCCATCAGCAGGGGGGGGATCCAGTTCCGGTTGCCTTGGTAGATGGAGAAGGGAAATTCTATGAATTTTTTCAGGTCCGCCTTGGTTGCGACCTCTTTGATCTGTACCGGCATAGCTGCCTTCGATTAGGTTTTCTATCTTGGTATTTAACTATCGTGATAAATGCGGATGATTTAATATTTTTGGACACGGATAAACACGGATCTAAAACAACTTTTTATTTCCGCCTAGATTCTCCGCTTCACAACATCTGTTTTTCATCTAAGTTCCACCACCGTCACCCCGTCCTGGCCCTCGTTCCACTCCCCCAGCCGGAAGGATCTCACCCGGGGATCCTTGGTCAGCGCCTCCTTGACCACCTGGCGCAGCACCCCGGCGCCCTTGCCGTGCACGATCCTGACCGAATTTATCCCCAGCAGCACCGCCTCGTCAAGATAGCGGTCCACCAGTTCCAGCGATTCCTCGGCCCGCATTCCCAGCAGGTGCAGCTCGGAATTGAAATGCCTCTCCTCTTCCAGCGACATTTTTACCGATCCCGAACTTTCCTCCCTGCCCCGTTGCAGGGACCTCAGCTGGCCGCTCTTCAGGGTCATCCGGATGCCGCCCACCTGAACCTTGACCTTGCCCCCGGAATCGGGCAGGGCCACCACTTCGCCCTCTTTTTGAACAGAGGGCACGTATACCGTCTGGCCCATCTCCAAAGGCTCCTTTATGGCCAGGTGGTCGTCCTTGTCCCCGGCCTCGGCGGAGGATCCCAGATCCAGCCGGGCCTCGGTGTCGCTTAGAATATTGCGGGCCTGCTTGATGCTGTCCTTGGATGCCTGTTCTTTTTTGATGCCGGCCACCGCCATCTCCGAGGCGCTGCGGGCCTGGGCCAGAATATCCCTGGCCTCCTGCTTGGCCTGCTGTTTAAGCTCCTTGAGCTCGTCCTTCAGCCCCTGTATCTTGGACTGGTATTCCTGTGACATTTTCCTGGCGGCGTCCAGTTCGTCGGCCGCCTCCCGCTCCCGCTGTTCCATCCGACGCTTGGTATCCTCGATGTCGGAGATCAGCTCCTCCAGTTTGATGGACTTGGAGTCCAGCCTGGTCCGGGCCTCGGCCACGATGCTCTCCGGCAGGCCCAACCGCGAGGCTATCTCCAGCCCGTAGCTGGCGCCGGGCAGGCCCATCATCAGGCGGTAGGTGGGCTTCAATGCCTGGCGGTCGAATTCCATGGCGGCGTTGATCATCCCCTCCCGGCTCTGGACGAAGCTCTTCAGCGCCCCGTAATGGGTGGTGGAGAGGGTCAGGCAGCCCTTGTCGGTCAGGTCCGACAGGATGGCGATGGCCAGCGACGATCCCTCGGAGGGCTCGGTGCCGGCCCCGATCTCGTCCAGCAATACCAGCGATCGCTCTCCGGCCTCCCGGACGATATTGCCTATCTGCCGCATGTGCGAGGAGAAGGTGGACAGCGACTGGGAGATGGACTGCTCGTCGCCGATGTCGGCGAACACCTCGTCGAATACCGGCAAAGCGCTGCCCTCTGCGGCCGGGACCTGCAGGCCGGACTGGTTCATCAGCACCAGCAGGCCGACCGTTTTCAGCACCACCGTCTTGCCGCCGGTGTTGGGCCCGGTGATCACCATGGTCAGCTTGCCGTCGCCCAGCTCCATGTCCAGCGGCACCGGACTTTCCAGGGCCGGGTGCCGGGCGGCAGCCACCTTCAGGTAGTTTCCCTGCGAACGCAGGGCCTGGGAGCACTGCCATTCTGAAGCCAGGCGGGCCTTGGCGATTATCAGGTCGAACTGCGATATCAGTTCCAGGTTCTGCTGGATGGGTTCGATCTCGTCCAATATTTCTTTGGAGAATTCCTGCAGGATCCTCTCCACCTCGCGCTTTTCGGCCAGGATCACCTGCCGCATCTTGTTGTTCAGTTCAACGGACACCAACGGTTCGACGAACACCGTGGCACCGGATGATGAGGTGTCGTGGACGATGCCCTTGACCTGCGATTTGGCATCGGATTTGACCGGGATCACATAGCGCCCCTCCCGAATGGTGACCACCGATTCCTGGATGGAGCCGGAGGAGGCGTTCATGATACTTTCCAGCTTGTCATAGATCCTGACCCGCAGGGCCTCCTGGTCGCGCCGCAGGTGGTACAGGGTGTCGCTGGCCCGGTCGGCCACCCGCCCGTCCGGCTCGATGGATCTGGTGATCCGATCCTCCAGCACCTTGTAGGCCCGGAAGCCTGAGGCCAGAGCGTCTAAAAGCGGGTAATCCTCCTTGCGCAGGCTCAGGGTGGACTTGATCCGGCGGGCCACCTCCAGATGGCGCCCCAGCTGCAGCAGCTCCAACGGCTCGATGATGGCCCCCTCGGCCGCCAGGGCGCCCAGGGCCGGGCGGATGTCCTGAACATTCCCGAAATCCAGCCCGATCCCGGCCTCCAGCATCTTCCTGGCCTCGGCGGTGACGGCCTGCTGTTCGGCGATCACCGCTGGGGAGGTGGACGGGGTTATGACCAAAGCCTCGGCCCGGCCATAGGGCGTTCCGGTCTTGCGGGCCAGGGCCTCCAGAACAAAGTTGAATTCTAATATTTTTAAACTATGGGCGTT
This sequence comes from Candidatus Edwardsbacteria bacterium RifOxyA12_full_54_48, assembly GCA_001777915.1. Classification (NCBI taxonomy): domain Bacteria; phylum Candidatus Edwardsiibacteriota; species Candidatus Edwardsbacteria bacterium RifOxyA12_full_54_48. The sequence goes on from MFFN01000004.1 coordinate 193,175, forward strand.
CATAAAAAATAAAATACCAAATATAAAATATAAAAACTACTGTTTGCCTTTCATGGTGATTATGCTGGCGGCCAGAATATTGGCGATTTCCTTAGCCTCTTTCAAAAGTCTTTCCCCGGCAGCTTTATCGCATTTATTCGAATCGATAAGTATATCCAGCCAAAAGCTGGTCTCGTTGGCGGACTTCAGCGAGTAGCCGAAGAAATTTATAAAATCCTTTTTCGAACTTGCGGCAATCGCTTCGAAATGATTTGCCCCTATGCTGGTCCCGCTTCGCAACAATTGATTTCCTATGATTTTACATGATTGTGTTTTGGGAAGATCGTCCACGAATGCAATAACATCAAGCACAAATCTCTTAATCCTTTTCCTGAACTCCTCCCTTTGTTGCCTTTTATCCATTTTTTATATTTGCCCTTTTATTTTTGATTTTTAAATCACCTGCTCCACCTTCTTCGGCTCCGGGGTCTTCTGCCATTCCTGGTAGAACTCCTGGGCCTTGGGCCACAGCCCCTTGGTCTTTTCATACACCCACGGCGCCACCTTGCGGATGGAGCGGATCATCCCCGAACGGTCCAGCTTGTGGTTGAATTCCCTGGGCAGCGGCGCCAGGGCCAGCAGCAACAGGATCACCGATATTATCAGCGCCCCCTTGACCAGCCCGATAGCCATGCCGCCTATCTTGTCGGCAAAATCCAGCGGAGTGGCTTTTATGATCTTGGACAGCAGCCAGCCCGCGATGGTGATGGCCAAGAAGGCTGCCAGGAACATCACCACGAATCCGATGGTCGGCGCCAGGTGCGGCGGTATCCCCTTGAACATCTTCTGCAGGCCGCCGGCCGCGGCCGGGTGCAGTTTTAAGGCCAAGAAGAACGCGACGACCAAGGCGAGGATGCCCACGATCTCCTGCACCAGGCCCTTCTTGAAGCCGATCCCCACCGCCAGGGCCAGCAGGATCAGGATGATGATGTCTATCCAGTTCATATCTTTCCTGTCTTAGAAATTTTCTTTGTTATCCAACGAAGATCACATTGAACGGATTATTTTATGCCACACTTCAACCTGCCGCTCATGATCGTTTCCTCAGTGTGACAAAACTCGATCTCCCTCTCCTAATTTATTAGGAGAGGGCAGGGGTGAGGTCGCTACCCCAGCTCCCCCAGCCGGTCCAGCACCACGGTGGACAGCACCAGCCCGGCGGTCTCCGCCCGCAGGCGTCTTGAGCCCAAAGTTATGATATGGCCCCTGGCTTCGGCAATGATCCTCTTTTCATTGGCAGAGAACCCGCCCTCCGGCCCCACCAGGCACAGTACTTTGCGGATATCCCTGTTCTCCGGCAGTCCGGCGAAGACGTCGGCCAGGTTCACTTTTTTCTCCTCCTCGTCGGCCATCAACAGCAGATCGTAGTTGACGAAGGTCTCGGACAGTTTCTTGAGATCCGCCGGCTCGCCGATGGCCGGCAGCACCGAGCGCAGGGACTGCTTCATGGCGGCGATGGCGATCCTCTGCCAGCGGGCGGCCTTGCCGCCCCCGGAATCGTCGTCCAACTGCGGCAGGCTGAAGCCCGGCTTGTCGTCGGCCGGCTTGACCACCGAATTCTCGGTGATCAGCGGGATGATGGCATGCAGGCCGATCTCGGTGCCCTTCTCGATGACAAAGTCCATCCGCTGCCCTTTGGGCACCGCCTGGGCCAGGCTTACCTGCTTGATGGTCTCGTTGCTCTTGCGCCTCCGGTTGAAGATGTTGGCCGTAACGGCTCCGTCGGAGATGGCCGCGATGGTGCACTCGTATTCCCCGCCCTGCCCGTCGACCACCGTGATCTGTTCGCCCTTCTTGTGGCGCAGGGCTTTGGAGATATGCCGGGCCTCCTCCCCGGTGATCACTATCTGCCGGGCATCGATGGAGGACGGCGGAACATAAAAAAATTCAAACATATATTTTACCGAACATGATTTGTTTATCCAATGTCATTGCTAGACGATAATTACGGATTTCTAACGAGGCAATCTATTTTTGATGAAGTTCATCCACTTTGTTATATAACTTTTAAGTTTAGGTCCCTTGGGGGTCCGGGGGCTTTGACGGCTTGACACCAGGGACAATAAGCGCATATATTGATATTGCTAAATTATATAATCCAAAAAGCAATTTGATGATGTTAGTTCCAAAGCCCCCGGCGCTTCTTTGGTTCTTTCTTGGCGACAAGAAAGAACAGAAAGCAAAATTTTTATTCCTCAAACTGACTCAGATCCACCTTGTGCGGGCTGGGCACCCTGCCGTTCTGAACCTCGCCCAGCTGCTTCAGCAGTTTCTTCTCCTCGGAGGAAAGCTTATTGGGAATGTATATCTCCACTCGGATCAGCTGGTCGCCGCTGCCGCTGGAATTCAATCGCGGCAGGCCCTTGCCCCGCATCCGGAATATCTTGCCGGATCTGGTGCCCGAGGGAATGGACAGCTCGGCCCTGCCGGACAGCATCGGCACCGTCACCTTGGCCCCCAGGGCGGCCTGGGCGTAGGAGATGGGCAGGGCCAGTACCAGGTCGTCGCCGTGGCGGTGGAACAGCGGATGCTCCTTTTCTTCGATGTAGACCAGGATGTCTCCGGCCGGGCCCAGCTTGGGCCCGATGTTGCCCTGGCTGCGCAGGGGGATGTAATTGCCGTTGGACACCCCGGCCGGAACCTTGACCCTGATGGTGGCTTCCTTCTTGACCCGGCCCTCGCCCTTGCAGGAGGGGCAGGGATTGCTGATGATCTTGCCCTCGCCGCCGCACTGCGGACAGGCTCCCACGTTGATGAACTGCCCGAACATGGAGCGCGACACCTGCCGCACCTCGCCCGCCCCTTTGCAGGCCGGGCACTCCTTGATGTCGGCCCCGGACTTGGCCCCCTCGCCGTGGCACTCGGAACAGCTCTCGAATCTCTTCAGCTGAATGGTCTTCTCCACCCCGGTGGCGATCTCCTCCAGGGTCAGGGACAGACGGACATTCAGGTCGCCGCCCCGTCGCACCTGCCGGCCGCCCCGGGTGCGGGTGGACCCGCCCATCCCGCCGCCGAACAGCATGTCGAAGATGGATCCACCCCCACCACCGCCGAACATTGAGCCGAATATATCCTGGATGTCATCGCTGTGGGTGAAGTCGCGGCGGAAGTCGAAGCCGCCGGCCCCGAAGCTGGGATCCACCCCGGCATGGCCGAACTGGTCGTAGTTGGCCCGCTTCTTCTTGTCCATCAGCACCTCGTAGGCCTCGGACAGCTCCTTGAACTTCTCCTCGGCCGCCTTGGGGTCCTCCCGGTTCATATCGGGATGGTGCTTCTTGGCCAAGGCCCGGTAGGCCTGCTTGACCTGGCTCTCATCAGCGCTCTTGGGAACGCCCAGTATTTCGTAATAGTCGCGTTTGGTGGGGGTCATAGTTTAGTTATGCTTAGTAAAATTTTATGGTGCATAAATGCAAACGAATTGATTTATTTTCGGATAATATGTCCACAAACCAGGATCTGCTTGTATGGGCTTTCCTGCAAAAAAAGAATAGCCTATTATCGGTTTGTTGCTATAAAATGACCAAAGTGAATCATAATCAATTGTTATCTCTTTTAAATCAATTGTTTCCGTTTTCATAACACCATTGCGCAAACGTTTCCAATCTACTCTTGTTCTTTTGTTAGATACTTCAATTGTGTCACAAAGATATTCTGCAATGCGTGTTAAATACCAAAATTTCTTAGCACGCAAATAATCTAAAGTATCATCAACAAATCCTGCTATATAACTTTTATCATTAAAAAAAGTATCTATCTCGACTTCATTTGAAATAACTGCAAACAAAGTATCTTTACCTTTAATAAATTCATAAGTCCATTCAACAGGTTTCTTCCAATCTATCACTTTCAGATGGTAATTGATTGTCGCCCAGTCGCCATCAACAGTCAGTGGAATCTGTTTGGTAATTACAGTATCCAGTAAATATTTTGCTGTTTTTTCCGGTGTTTGTTTTTGCTGGGTTGTTTGAGTTGCTTGCCTTGGCCCGCATTGGAAGAATACGAATCCGGAAAATATTACCAAAATAAAAGCGATGATTTTTCTCATCAATCCTCCAAAACAACTTTCTCCCTCTCCAAATTTATTTGGAGAGGGTTGGGGTGAGGTCAACTTCTGGATCGCTTCGTTTGCCAGGCTTCATGGTCTTCTGGCGATGACAGAAATCCTTGGGGTCTTCGTGCCTTGGTGGTCAAAGGGCATTGATTCCTGTCTTCACAGGAATGACAATTTGGATTGCTTCGTTAGCAAATCCAACGCTGTCATCACGCAATGACCCAAAGAAATCCGAAATATCCGTGCGGATCCGTGTTCCATTACCCCCATATAAAAGCACAAATAGGGGAGAAGTATTTACCTTCTCCCCTTTTGCCGTTCACGAAAATTTATTTCTTATCTTCGTCAACGACCTTATAATCGGCTTCCTCCGGTCCTTCCGGTTTGGGCGCCTCGCCTTGTCCGGGCTGTTGACCTCCGCCCGTCTCCGGACCGGCTTGGGTCTGCTGTCCGGCCTTGGCGTAAACCGCCTCGCCTATCTTCCGGGCGGCCGCCGCCAGCTCGTCGGAGGCATCCTTGATGGCCTCGGTATTGTCCTTGCCCAGGGCTATCCTCAGCTTGCCCATGGCGTCGTCAATGGCCTTGCGGTCCTCGGAAGAGACCTGCGAGCCGTACTCCTTGAGGGTCTTCTCGGTCTGGTAGACCATGGCGTCGGCATTGTTCCTGACCTCGATATCGCTGCGCTTCTTGCGGTCCTCGTCGGCGTGGGCCTCGGCGTCCTTGGCCATCTTGTCGATCTCATCTTTGCTCAGGCCGGAGGAAGCGGTGATCTTGATGCTCTGGGCCTTTCCGGTCCCCAGGTCCTTGGCCGAAACGTGCAGGATGCCGTTGGCGTCTATGTCGAAGGTGACCTCTATCTGCGGTATGCCGCGGGGGGCCGGCGGGATGCCCACCAAGTCGAACCTGGCCAGCGTCCGGTTGTCCACCGCCATCTCCCGCTCGCCCTGCATCACGTGGATGGAGACCGCCGGCTGGTTGTCGGCCGCGGTGGAGAAAACCTGGCTCTTGCGGGTGGGGATGGTGGTGTTGCGCTCGATCAGACGGGTCATCACCCCGCCCAGGGTCTCGATGCCCAGCGACAGCGGGGTCACGTCCAGTAACAGGACATCCTTGACCTCGCCCACCAGCACCCCGGCCTGGATGGCGGCGCCGATGGCCACCACCTCGTCGGGATTGACGCCGCGGTGGGGCTCCCGGCCGAAGAACTGCTTTACCATCTCCTGGACCTTGGGCATCCGGGTCATGCCGCCCACCATCACCACTTCGTCGATCTCGGTAAGCTTCAGGCCGGCGTCGTCCAGGGCTCGGCGGCAGGGGCCGATGGTCCTCTGCACCAGGTCATCCACCAGCTGTTCCATCTTGGCCCGGGTCAGGGTCAGATCCAGGTGCTTGGCCCCGGAGGCGTCGGCGGTGATGAACGGCAGGTTGATGTTGGTCTGCATGGTGGAGGACAGCTCGCACTTGGCCTTCTCGGCCGCCTCCTTCAGGCGCTGCAGGGCCATCTTGTCCTTGCGCAGGTCGATGCCGTTGGTTTTCTGGAATTCCTCGGCCATCCAGTCGATGATCTTCTGGTCGAAGTCGTCGCCCCCCAGGTGGGTGTCGCCGTTGGTGGAGCGCACCTCGAAGACCCCCTCGCCCAGCTCCAGGATGGAGATATCAAAGGTCCCGCCGCCCAGATCGTAGACCGCGATCTTGTGCGATTTGCCCTTGTCCAGCCCGTAGGACAGCGCGGCGGCGGTGGGTTCGTTGATGATCCGCAGCACTTCCAGCCCGGCCACCTGCCCGGCATCCTTGGTGGCCTGGCGCTGGGCGTCGTTGAAGTAGGCCGGAACGGTGATCACCGCCTGGGTGACCTTCTCGCCCAGATAGGCCTCGGCCGCCTCCTTGAGGTAGCGCAATATCTTGGCGGCTATCTCCGGCGGCGAAAAAACGCTTTCGTTGACCTTGACCCGGGCGTCTCCGTGGGGCCCTTCGATGACCTTGTAGGGCACCAGCTTCATCTCCGAACCGACCTCGCCGTGGCGCCGGCCCATGAAGCGCTTGACCGAATATACCGTATTCTCGGGGTTGGTGATGGCCTGGCGTTTGGCCGCCTGGCCCACCACCTCCTCGCCCGATTTAAGGAACCCCACCACCGAGGGTGTGGTCCTCAGGCCTTCCTGGTTGGGAATTACCGTGGGGTTCCCGCCCTCCATCACCGCTATGCAGGAATTTGTGGTCCCCAGATCGATCCCGATTACTTTGCCCATTTATTCTCTCCTGATTTTCAATTGATTCTAAAGATTCTATTCCGTGGTCTCTTGATTCTGGTCCGCCTCCTCCGGATATTCTTCATTCGGCTCCTCCGGCTCCCCGCCCGGACGCTTGGATACCGTCACCCGGGCATGCCTTAGGACCTTGCCCCGAAAGACGAAGCCCTTCTCCACCTCGTCCAGCACCTGGTTGGGTTCATGCTCGGCGGTCTCGATGGACAGAACGGCATCATGCCGGGCCGGGTCGAATTCCTCCCCTTTGCTGCTGAACGGCTTCAGCCCCTCGTTCTCCAGGATCTTGTGGATCTGCTGGTCTATCATCTGGACCCCCTGGTGGAACGATCTCAAGGCTTCGTCGTTCTCGGCCCCGCTCCGTGATGCCTCTATGGCCCGGTCGAAATTGTCCAGCACCGGCAGAAGCTTGGCAATTATGTTGCGGTTGGCTTCGGCCTCCTTCTCCAGATATTCCTTGGCCACCCTCTTGCGATAGTTGTCGAAATCGGCCATGGCCCGGACATACTTGTCAAAATTCTCATCGGACAACTGTTTGTAATAGCTGCCCTGAGTGATCAGCTCCTTAAGCCTGGCCTTCAATTTTCTGTACAGACCGCTGTTTTTCTTTAACTCCACTAAACCGGCTCCTTACAATGCTTTGGAGGAAAATCGGCCCGGCTATCTTTCCCTGATAATTTTGGGACCGAATAAATATAATCATTAAACCTGGCTTTGTCAATAATTCCGGCTGTAAAAAACAGCTTGCCCCTTCCTTATTTTCCCAGCTGGTTGAGGTGATCGGCTATCCTTTTTGCCGCCCGATCCGAAGTAAGCCCGAATTTCTCCGCCAGGTCCGATTCCGGTGCCGAGGCTCCGAAATCCTCCAGGCCGATGAACAGGCCGTCCCGGCCCAGCAGGCCCCGCCATAACGCCCCCCTGCCGGCCTCGATGGCCACCTTTACCGCCCGAGGGGGAACCACCGAATCCCGGTAATCCTCCGGCTGTCTTAAAAAATCTTCCAGGCAGGGCAGGGACACCACCGCGGCGGACAGACCATCTTTTTGCAGGGACTGGGCGGCCGACAGGGCCAGCCAGACCTCGGATCCCGAGGCCATAATGCAGATCTCCGGTGTGTGCCCCAATGTCTCAAGCACATAACCGCCCCGGCGGAATTGTTCGGCATCGATGCTCAGGCGGGGCAGGACCGGCAGTTTCTGCCGGGTCAGGATCAGGGCGGTGGGACCGCCGGTATTTTTAAGGGCCGCGGCCCAGGCCAGGGCCGTCTCCGGGCCGTCGGCCGGGCGGATCACTTTCAGGTTGGGGATCAGTCTTAAGGCCGAAACCTGTTCTATCGGCTGATGGGTGGGCCCGTCCTCGCCCACCAAGATGGAATCGTGGGTGAAGACATAGATGGCCTGCTGCTTCATCAACGCTGCCAGTCGTATCGATGGCCGGCAGTAATCGGAGAAAACCAGAAAGGTCGAGCCCATCGGGATAAAACAGCCGTAGAGCGCCAGTCCGTTCATCACCCCCGCCATGGCGTGCTCCCTGATCCCGAAATGGAAATTCCGTCCGGCGAAGTTTTCCGGGCTTATCGCCGGAGAGCCCTTGATCTCGGTGTTGGTGGATGGCCCCAGGTCGGCCGACCCGCCGACCAAGGCCGGCACCAGCTCGGCCGCTTTCTGGATTATCCGGCCGGAATGGCTCCTGGTGGCGGCGGCCTCGGCGGATAAAGACCCCAGCAATTGTTCCTCGATATCATCCGGCAGGCGCTTTGACCACATGCCGTCCCACAGTTCGGTCTTTTGTGGATTGCGGTTTTTCCAGGCTTTGAATCCCTTCTGCCACTTGGTGTATGTTCTTTTCAGTTTCTTCACCCTGGCATCGCAGGCCTGTCGGACATCGGCCGGTACGTAAAATGTCTCCTCCGGCCAGCCCAGGTTTTTTCTGGTGGCCAGCGCTTCCTGGGCTCCCAGCGGCGAGCCGTGGGCCGACGAGCTGTCGTGCTTGTTGGGACTGCCGTAGGCTATATGGGTCTTGGCAATGATAAGGGACGGCCTTTTGGCATCTCTGACGGCCGATTTTAGAGCCTTGACCGCCTGGGCCTGATCATGCCCGTCAATCGTCTGGACGCCCCAGCCCAGGGCCTTGAACTTGGCCTTGATGTCTTCGGAAAATGATAGATCCGTCTTGCCGTCGATGGTGATGCCGTTGTCGTCATAGAGGCAGATCAGATTGCCCAGCTTAAGGTGTCCGGCGATGGAGGCCGCCTCGGTGGAGATGCCCTCCATCAGATCGCCATCGGACACCAGGGCATATACCTTATGGTCTATGATATTGAACTCTTCATCGTTGAACCTCCGGGCGGCCATTTTGGCGGCGATGGCCATGCCCACCCCGCTGGCAAAGCCCTGGCCCAGCGGCCCGGTGCTTATCTCCACCCCTGGTGTATGCCCGTGTTCGGGATGTCCCGGGGTCCGGCTGTCCAGCTGGCGGAACCTTTTCAGCTCTTCCAGCGGCAGGTCGTACCCGAAAAGATGCAGCAACCCGTACAAAAGCATGGAGCCGTGCCCGGCCGAAAGGATGAAGCGGTCCCGGTTGGGCCACTGGGGATCCCCGGGATTGAAGGACAGGAAATTGTGCCACAGGGCAAAGCTGAAATCGGCCGCCCCCATGGGCAGCCCGGGATGCCCGGAGTTGGCTTTTTCCACCGCATCCACCGCCAGCATCCTCAGGGTATCGGCGCACTTTTTAGACAGCTTTTGGTCCATCTTGAGCCTATCGCTTTTATCTTGATATTTGGAGGTTTATTTAAACGGTAATGATACCATTTATCGGCCTGTTTTGCAAATGATAAATAAAGACAGGGCCTGTTGCTCCAGGCCCTGTCCAGTGGCTGTCTTATCTATGCAACCTTCCTGAATTCAACCACATACCTGGTGCCTTTCTTCTGATGCACGGCAACCTTGTCGCCAAGCTGCTCGGCCAAAATAGTGATCAACTGCAGCCCCAGGGTGGCCGGGTCTGACAGCGGGGCTGATTTATCGGCAAACCCGGCCCCGTTGTCGGCCACCTCCAGGCGGTAAAGGATATCGTCCTCCAATTTTAGCCGGACGGTTATCTCCCATTTCTTGCCCCCGGGCGGAGGCTCCTTAAAAGCATGCTTAAGACTGTTGGACACCATCTCGTTTATCATCAGCCCGCAGGGGATGGCCACATCCACCCCCAATTCTATGTCGTTTATATCCAGGACCAGCACTATCTGGTCGCTGATGATGCCGTATGACCTGATCAAATCGCTTACCAGGTTCCGGGCATAATGGCCGAAGTCTATCCTGGCCAGATTGGAGGATTTATACAGGTTCTCGTGCACCAGGGACATGGAGCGTATCCGGTTCTGGCTCTCTAAAAAGATCTCCCTGTCCCGGGGATCGTGGACATAGCCCGACTGGAGGCTTAACAGGCTGGAGACCACCTGCAGATTGTTCTTCACCCGGTGGTATATCTCCCGCAGCAGCACCTCCTTTTCCCGGAGAGCGGCCCGGATCTGAAGTTCTACCGATTTTCTCTTGGTTATATCCAGCAGCGAGACCACGCTCTTCTCTGTTCCGGGAACCATGTCGCTGGTCAGGTATATGTCCTTTATCTTGCCGATCCGGTCGATGAAGCGGAATTCGTACTGGGGGGGTGCGCCCTGTTTAGCGTCTTGGAGCAGCCGGTGGTATTCCTGCATCCGCTCCAGGTCGGGCTTTCAGACGAACTCGGTCCACTTCTTCCGTCCTTCGATCTGACTGCGGTCAAAGCCGGAGAGCTTCTCGAACTCTTGATTGGCCAGGGATATGGTCAGGTCGCTTTCGATGATGGCCATGGCCGTGCCGGTGTTCTCAAATATATTGCGGTATCTTTGTTCCGAGGCCAGCAAGGCATCCCGGCTGGCCTGCAATTCCGCCAGTTGCTGCTTGAGCTCCTCGTCAGAGGCCTGAAGCTCCTCATCGGCTACTGTCAATCTCTGGTTGAGCATCAGCAAAGCTTGGTGTTTTTCCAGCAGGGCCCGTTCGGCCTGTTTTTGGTCGGTGATATCCCTCAAATGCTCCACCACCTTGGTCACCTGGCCCCCTTCGTCCAGCACCGGGTAGGAACGGGCGTCGATCCATACCCCCAGGTTCTCAAAATATTTCTCCACCCGGGCGGGTTTTTTTGTATCTATGGCTATGGCCGTGGCGCAATTATCGCAGGGCTTTTCGCGGTTGATAAGCTGAAAACACCTCTTTCCCTTGATGTCGATATGAGAGCATTTCAAAAATTCATAGCCGGCCCGGTTGTATTTTTCCACCCCATGCGCTGCATCCTGGATTCCCAGTATATCGGGGATGACGTCAAACACCGCCCCCAGCAGGACAGACGATTCCTTGAGTTCCTGGCTGTACTGCAAAATTTCCGCGGTCCTGGCCTTTACCTGGCTTCTCAGCACAAGGCCGAAGATGGCCATTAATGCCAGCCCTCCGATCAAGGCCCCCAAAACCCATTTCACATAGCGGGGAATAATAACACGGGGCCGTTCTCCCAGCCATTTGTCAAGAGACCTGTAGTATACCGAACCGGGGTCGTTCTTCATGCCGGAAAGGTTGCGGTCGATGCGGTTGACGATCGGATCGTCCCGGCCCTTGGGAAAGGCAAAATAAACCAGCTCCGGCCGGAACATTACCGAGGTGGGCAGAATATCCTTGCCCCGCAGATCGGAAAAATAAAAGAACCGGCTGGCGATAATGACGTCGGCCTGGCCCTTTCGCAGGGCCTCCACGGTGCCGGAATAATCGGGGCAGGGCAGCAGCGTAAAATCGATATTCAACAGCCCCTTGATCTCCTGGGGCAGGTATTCCTCCTGGATCGCCCCTTTAAGCACCGCTATCCTTTTTCCGTCAAGATCCTTGGCGCTCTCCAGCTTGACACCCTTGCCGGCAAAGGCCTGCAGCCAGGATTCTATCACCGAAATTTTATTGAAAGAGAATTTTTCGGCCCTGTCTTGTGAATATGTGACATCCAACACCAGGTCAAGTTCGCCCTTCTCCAGCCTTTCCAGGTTCTGGCTCCAGGTGCCCGGTGCATACTCGATCGTCCACCCCTCATTCCTGGCGATCTGGTTCATTATGTCAACAAATATCCCCTGGGGTTTTCCCCTCCCGTTCCAGAAGACCTTGGGAGGGTTCTGGTAGATCCCCACCCGGACGGTCTCGGCGCCGGCCGGCGGCCGGCAAAAGGCCGCAGCTAAAATAAAAAACACCACGACCAACCGCCATGGCATTCTGAGGGGCTTTGCCCCCAAGCTTCTCATTTTTTCACCTCGCTTCAAATGATAAAACAAACATAAGCCAGCGGCATTGACCTTACAGCCGGATCGTTATTTCCTCCATCACCTCCGCCAGGAAGGGATCGAACTGGGTGCCGGCGCACCTTTTGATCTCCTTGATGGCCTGTTCCGGCCCGACTGCCCTTCGATAGGGCCTCTTCTGGGTCAGGGCGTCATAGGCGTTAAGTATGGAAACCATTCGGGCATATAGGGGGATGTCCTCGCCCTTCAGGTTTCGGGGATATCCGCTGCCGTCCCACCACTCATGGTGGGCCAGGATGGGCTCGGCCAGGTCGGCGGTCTCCGGCGTGTTCTGGACGATGTGATAGCCTATCTCCGGATGCCGGTGCATCATCTTCCATTCCTCGGCGGTCAGTCGATCCTTCTTATTGAACAGTTTTTGCTCTATTGCTATATTGCCGAGGTCGCAGTATTCCAGCACCTGCTGCAATTTTAAGGTTTCGGGCGGGGTCAGCCCCCGGGCCGATGCCATCTCCCGGGCCAGGCCCTGCAATACCCCCAACTGCTCCTTGGTCCGCTGTCCTTTTTGGTAATACAATCCCAGCAGATGAGACATGATGTCGGTCCGGACCTTTTTGCTGGTCATCATCTTGCTGCGGTACATGTTTTCTTCGGCTTCCTTCAGGATGTCCTTGATGTTCTGCTCCATCTTTTTCTTGGTGGCATGACCCATGGCCAGGCTCAAAGCAACCGGGCCCTTGACCTTTTCCCGGCACAGTTGGTTTATCCTCTGGCAAAGTTCGTCGGCCTTGTAGCCCGGAGTGTTCAACAACAGCAGGGCGAACTCGTCGCCGCCCCACCGGGCGATGATATCCTCGCGCCGGCAGCACAGCTTAAGGATCTGGGCCATCCGGTTGAGCAGCTCGTCGCCCTCGACGTGCCCAAAGGCATCATTGACCAGCTTGAGGCCATTGACATCGGCCACAAACATGGTTATCGGCAGATGGCGGTTGGTATCTATCCTTAAAATCTCCTCCTCGAAAAATGCCCGGTTATGCAGTCCGGTGAGCCGGTCGTAAAAGCTCAAATATTCTATCTGCTGCTGGGCTTTCCTTTTCTCCGTCACATCCTTGATGGTAGCCATTATTCCGTTCACCGCCGGCAGATCCAGCATATTGCGGGATAGGGCCTCGATGGTTCGATAACTTCCGTCTTTATGCCTTATCTTGAAATCCATGCAGCGAACCTCCCCCACCCTGGACAGCAACTCTCCGAAGACCTTTTTCACCTCTACCGCATCATCGGGAAAGATATAATCATATACCTCTGCTCCGAGGACATCCTTTCCGTCGTAACCCAGCATTATTTTTACCATGGGATTTACATAGGTCAGCCGGCCCTCTCTGTTCACTATGGCGATAAGATCCAGGCTGTTCTCGATCAGCGAACGAAAATGCTTCTCGCTGGTGCTGAGTATTTCCTCGATCATCACCCTTTGGCTGATCTCGTGCTTCAAATTCTGATTGGTCGTCAGCAGTTCTTTGGTTCGTTCCCTTATTTCGGCTTCCAGGTTCTGCTGGTTTTTCTCCAGAAGGTGCTGGATATGCTTGCTGGTGGTGATATCCTGGAAAGTGATCTGGGCGGCCGGCTGGCCGGCGAAGACGATTGGTGAGCTAATGGTTTTGACATCCAGCTCCACCCCGTCCCGTCGGACCACTTTTTGCTCCAGCAGGCCGGCATTGATGCGATTATTTACCACCCTTTCGATCCGATTCTGTTCTATCTGCCGGTAATCTGGATGCATGAACTCACCTATGGTCTGGCCAATTAATTGATCCGGCTTTTCTATCCCCAGCAAACGGGCAAAGGCCTGATTGGAATATAAAAATCCCTGGAGGTTAGCCACGGCGATCGGCACCGGGCTGTTCTCAATCAGCCGCTGGAACCGGGCCTCGCTTTTTTCCAGCTGTTTTTGATGTTCGGTCGAAAGATGGCTTATCTTGCGGTGGCCCAAGAAGACCGCGCCGACAAAGGCGCCCAACAAGAGCAGCATCGTTCCGCTTCCGGCTAAAATCAGCCAATATAAGTTTCCATTGTTCATAATAAAATCAAATAATTATTCAATCTGCCACCTCCCAGACCGCTTCTTTCCCACTTACGGTCAACCGCGGTGCCGACCTATCGGTCCATTTGAGGCTTATGAAGCCTATGGCGTAAATCCCATTGACCAAAAAGCTGATGACCCAGTTGATCCTCCACAATGGCGCGGCCTGGGTAAAAACAAAATTAAGGTTGGAATATATAAGTATGTTTCCGGTGAAGTTGAGAAGCAGGCCCAGGCAGATCCAAAAGCGATGATCATCGAATATAGAAGTCTTTCCCCATATTGACATATATATCATAAAATGGGTTGCCGCCAGCATAAAAACAATGCTCTCTATCAACAGGGGCATTTTAGCAAAACCATCCTTGGAGGGGGCGATAACATTGAAATAAATCCAAACTATCGCCATCAGAGCGCACCCCGCCGCTATTATCGCCCTAATAAGAGATCTCTCGTTCCACCAGCAGAAAATTATTGCAATTATTACCGTTTCAATAAAAAAATAGATTTGATACACCAAATAGTTATTTGTTTTCCTCAGGGCCATCGACAAAGCAATTGTTTCCGCTATAAAGGCGATAACTGTCAGCAAAAAAAATATTTTTGTTGCTTTGGGCATTTTTTTTAAAAAGAACGCCCCGCCTGCGATCGGAAACAGCAGCGATAGATAATATCCGGCACCCAAAACGTAATCAGCGATATGCATGACGATTACAAACCTTCTGCGTTATATTATGCTTTTATCCGGCGGACAATATGGCGGACAGGGAAATCCAAACTCGGCCAAAAGCCCTTTGGCAATATCATTCCCCTTTTTATCCACCCCGGTCATGACCAGGGTATTGGCCCCGGTGGGTTTTTTAGCATAATATATGCGCAGGCCGAGGCAGCCCTTCTGTTTTAATATTTTGCCAATGGCATCCCTGCTGAAATAAAGCGCTTTCACTTTTTTCTTGGCCTGGTTTTTTTGATAGGCCTTGACCAGAGCCTGCGCTTTCTTAAAACTAATCTTATGCTCCTCTTTTCCGGTGAACATATTCTGACTCCTCAATTGCATTTGCCGCGCCAGCGGGTTTCTTTTCTCCCGCTATTGACATTTACCTATCTATCAATTACTATTAAAAAGCTTTGGGACCGTTTGCGGTGGCCCAAAAACAGTATTTACTATATCACCAACCGCTGTGGTTATGATAACTCCACTATTTTATCCTGTCAAGGACATTTTTTATTTATTTTGAATCCTTTAACCATACTCGACATCTAAATACATGAAGCAGCCCATCGACGAACATATTTTGTTACAGCAGGCTCGGGACGGAGATTCAGGTTCTTTCAATCAGCTGGTGAAGCTCCACCAATCGAGGGTATATTCGGTGGCCCTGCGGCTGCTGGGCAGCCCAAGTGAGGCCGAGGACGTACTGCAGGAGACTTTCATCGCCCTGTATCAGAAGCTCCATCATTTCAGGGGTGGATCCAAGCTTTCCACCTACCTGTTCCGCCTGGCCACCAACTTCAGCCTGATGAAACTGCGCCGCAGCAAACGCCGGGGCCGCGATGCCGGCCACCTGCCGCTTAACGTGGTCGAGGAGCTGCCGGACAAGGCCGCCTCGCCCCTGGAATCGCTGCTGAGCAGAGAATTCCGGGCGGTGCTGGATCAGCAGCTGCAGAAGCTGCCTGCTAAGGACCGGGCGGTGGTGGTTTTAAGGGACATCGAGGGGCTGGATGGCGGCCAGGTGGCCAAAATACTGGGGCTCACCTTGCCGGCCATGAAATCCAAGCTTCACCGCTCCCGGGAATTTTTGAGAAAAAACCTGTCGGGTTATTTAAAGGATAGTTGACATGCCGAAAATAATTTCTAAAAAGGCCCAGCACCACTGCCACCGGATGACGGCGGCCTTCTCCGAGTATCTGGATAAGGACCTCAGGAAACAGCTGTGCCGCAAACTGGAGGGTCATCTGGCCGAGTGCCCCGACTGCCGGATGTATTTTGACACCCTGAAAAGGACCGTAACCCTGTACCGCTCTCTGGAGCAGGAGCCCCTGCCCAAAGACGCCGAAAAACGCCTGTTCGCCACCATCCAACTGGCCCGGAGCAAAAGCCAAAAATAAACTTTGAATCCTTTGGCGGATTGCGGCATCTAAATTAACAGAAACCAAATTATTTTGATAACACAAAGGAGCTAAAATGTCCGTAGCGCATTTGACCGACGGAAATTTCGACCAAGAGGTCTTGAAATCCGACATCCCGGTTCTGGTGGACTTCTGGGCGGCCTGGTGCGGCCCCTGCCGGATGGTGGGGCCCATCATCGAGGAATTGTCCAACGATTACCAGGGGAAGATAAAGATGACCAAGCTGGATGTCGATGCCAATCCCCAAAAATCTTCCCAGTTCGGCATCCGCAGCATTCCCACCATGCTGATCTTCAAGAACGGCCAGATAGTTGACACCCTGGTGGGCGCCATGCCCAAACCGGCCATCGCCGCCAGGCTGGATGCCGCGATAAATAAATAAGGAGGATCCCCATGAAAACCAACGAAAGCGTTCTTGACCGGATCATCCGAGCCGTATTGGGCATCGCCCTGCTGGCTGCAGGTCTGTTGATGGCCGGTCCGATAAAATGGGTCCTGCTGGTGCTGGCTGCCATCGCTTTGATAACCGCCGTCACCGGCTTCTGTCTGCTTTACAGGGTCCTGGGGATCAACACCAATAAAAAAACAAAGGAATAACATCTAAAATGCCGATCTACGAATATCAGTGCCCCCAGTGCGGAGTGAAGACCGAAGAGCTGGTGGCATCATTCTCCGCCCCGGCCCCCAAATGCCCCCAGTGCGGGGTAAAGACCGAGAAGATGCTCTCCACCTTCGCCGCCTCGGTCGGCGGCTCGGATTCATTTTCCAGTGGAGATATGGGCGGTTCCTGCCCTTCCGGAAACTGCGGATGTTCCTCCGGCTCCTGCGGGCTTTAGCCTCTGAATGATGCGCAAACCTGCCCGCTATCTGATAATAATATTTTCACTGCTGGCCCTGTTGGCTTTCGGGGCCCAGGTGGTCCGGGGAATAATCACCGGAACAGCATCTCAGTGCAGCGTCTCCGGGAACTGCCGCTGAGAAGGCGATAAATGAAAGGAGGGTTATAACATGGGAATGTTGAAGGAAGATGATCAGAACCATCTGCGCCATGAATTCTCCGAAAAACTGGTTGACCCGGTAAAGATATTGTTCTTCACCCAAAAGCTGGAATGCCTGTACTGTCAGCCCACCGAGGAGATCTTGACCGAGATCGCCGCCCTTTCGGACAAGCTGTCGCTGGAAAGATACGACCTTTTGGAGGATAAATCCCTGGCCGACCAGTACGGCATCGACAAGATCCCCGGCATCGCTCTGATAGGCGGCAGGGATTACGGAGTGCGGTTCTTCGGGGTCCCCTCCGGCTTTGAGTTCACATCATTGATAGAGGACATCATAGACGTATCCCGGGGCACCACCGGACTGACCCTCGACTCCCGGGAAAAACTAAAGAAGATAGCCAAGCCGGTCAGGATCCAAGTGTTCATCACCCCCACCTGCCCCTACTGTCCGGCCGCGGTCCGGATGGCCCATCAGGCGGCCATCGAGAGCGACATGATCACCGCCCACATGGTGGAATCGGCGGAGTTCCCACAGCTGGTCCAGAAATACGGGGTGATGGGCGTCCCCAAGGTGATCATCAACGAGACCATCCAGTTCGAGGGAGCCCAGCCCGAGCCGGTCTTTATCAATCACATATTGAAGGCGGCCGAATAATTTAATGGAAAGGAAAACACGGGGATTTAAAAATCTAACGCAGGATCTGTGAAAATCCCCGTCCCATACATATAAAATGATAATTGTTAAATCCGAATACTGTCCCCAAAATCACCGCTGTCCGTCACTAAGAGTTTGCCCGGTCGGTGCCATCAAGCAGGACGGCTTTAAGGCTCCTTACATCGATCAGGATAGATGCACCAATTGCGGACACTGTCTGCAAAGCTGCCGGGTTTTTCAAGAGGCCCCTGTCCCGGCTAATTCGATAAATTGATCGCAAAATATGGAAAACATTAAAAATTACGACATCGCCATCTTGGGCGCCGGCCCGGCCGGGCTGACCGCCGGACTTTACGCCGGCCGGGGCGGCCTGAAGGCGGCCATAATCGAAAAGATGATGCCCGGCGGCTTGGTGGCCAACACCGAGCGGATAGACAACTATCCCGGGTTCCCCGAAGGCATCTCGGGTTATGAGCTGGCCCAGAGGATGGAACAGCAGGCCAAAAAATTCGGGGCCGAGATTCTTTCGGCCCAGGCCGACAGCGTTTCGGCGCATGATAAGTTTCAGCTGATAGCCTTGTCCGACGGCAGCACCGTCAAATCCCGGGCCCTGATCATCGCCACCGGCGCCTTTCCAAAAACCTTGGGAGTGCCGGGTGAAAAGGAATTGCTGGGCAAAGGGGTCTCCTACTGCGCGGTATGCGACGGGGCCTTCTTTAAAAACCAGCCGGTAGCGGTGCTGGGCGGCGGTGATTCGGCTGTGCAGGAGGCCATCTACCTGGCCGGGCTGGCCTCAAAAGTGACTGTTATCCACCGCCGCAATGCCTTACGGGCGGCCGATTCCATCCAGAAGATCGCCTTCGCCAACGATAAGATAGAGTTTGCCTGGAACAAGGAAATCCTGGCCATCGCGGGCAGCACCGGGGTGACGGGCATCAAAGTCATGGACAAACAAACGCTGGCGGAAGAGGTGATCCCGGTCACCGGAGCATTCATCTACGTGGGCTATAAGCCCAACAGCGATCTGGTAAAGGATGCCGTCAAGACCGACCAGCAGGGATACATCATCACCGATGAAAATATGGCCGCTTCGGCCCCGGGCATATTTGCCTGCGGCGACATCCGTAAAAAGCTGGTCCGGCAGATCTCCGGCGCGGTGGGCGACGGCGCCACCGCGGCCATCGCCGCCCAGCAGTACCTGGAATTACAGTAAGGACATGGCATGCCGTGTCCCAACGATAAAACAAGGAGAATCATCATGGCCGAGAGAAATCAGATCTACAAATGCGAGATTTGCGGCAATATCGTGGAGGTGCTGCACGGAGGCAAGGGAGAGCTGGTCTGCTGCGGCAAGCCCATGAAGCTCTATGCCGAAAACACGGTCGACGACGCCAGGGAGAAGCACCTGCCGGTGATCGAGAAGACAGCAGATGGATACAAGGTCAAGGTCGGCTCGGTGGCGCATCCCATGGAGGAGAAGCATTATATAGAGTGGATCGCCCTGTATGCCGACGGCCGGGTCCTTCGCAAATATCTGAAGCCCGGGGATGCTCCGGAGGCGGAATTTTTATGCCAGGCCAAGGAAGTGACGGCCAAGGAATTCTGCAACCTGCACGGTTTATGGTTGGCTCAGGGGTAACAATCATTAGGAAGACACGGATCCAGGATCGGCTGTTTGCAGTATTCCTGGTTTCCTTATTAAAATAATTTCAGGAGGGAAAATGAAAAGCTTAAAAGGAACCCGCACCGAAAAGAACCTGCTCAAATCCTTCGCCGGGGAATCCCAGGCCCGCAACCGCTACACCTATTTTGCCTCGGTGGCCAAGAAGGAGGGCTATGAGCAGATATCATGGTTCTTTACCGAAACGGCCGAGAACGAAAAGGAGCATGCCAAGAGATTCTTCAAATTCCTGGAGGGCGGCGGAGTTGAGGTCACCGCCATGTATCCGGCCGGCAAGATCGGCACCACGCCTGAGAACCTGAAGGCCTCCGCCGAGGGCGAGAACGAGGAGCACACCAAGCTGTATCCGGAGTTCGCCGCCATCGCCGACGAGGAGGGATTTTCCGAGATCGCCAAGATATACCTGTTCATCGCCGAGGTGGAGCGGGAGCATGAGGCCCGTTATCTTAAACTGCTGGCCAACCTCGAGAAAAAACAGGTGTTCAAAAAGGACCAGCCCATCAAGTGGCGCTGCCGCAACTGCGGTTACGTCTACCAGGGCAATGAGGCTCCCCAATCCTGCCCGGCCTGCGCCCATCCCCAGAGCTATTACGAAGCAATGGCTGAAAATTATTAATCACACACACATTATTTAAGATAAAAGAGATATATGCCATTGACATTGGATTGGGTCAGGGACCTGCAGTTCACCGCCAGCGACGACGCCGGCCACGGCCTGGTGTTGGAATCGAAAAAGGACGGCATCCCCTCCGGGTTCTCCCCCATGCAGCTGCTGTTGATCTCCCAGGCCGGATGCATGGCCATGGACGTGGTCTCCATACTCAAGAAGAAACGGGTGGACCTGGCCGGCTTCCGGGTGCTGATGGACGGAACCAGGGCCGGGGAGCATCCCAAAAGATTCACCGATATGAACTTTGTCTTCGAGGCCCGGGGCAAGGTCCCGCCGGAGGCTCTGGAGGAGGCCATCCAGCTGTCCAAGGAAAAATACTGCTCGGTATCGGCCACCATCCAGAACGGGGTCAAGATGAATATTGAGAGCCGGGTGATTTCCTGATGAACCATATCTTAAAAATAGCCATAGGTGCCGTCGGCGGAGGAGCCATGGGTTTTCTGTACTATAGATTCATCGGCTGCCGCACCGGGGCCTGTCCCATGGCCGCCAACCCCTGGATAAGCACCCTGGTGTGGGCGGTTATCGGCGGACTGATGATGGCCGGCCTCAAAAAATAGTTTACAAATCTACAACCATAGGAGTGACCAATGAAGAGATACCTCCCCCTGATGATCCTGTCTTTATCGCTGACCGCCGGAATTTCCTGCGCGGGCAATAAGAAGGCCGAAAACAACGAGGCCAAGGTGGTTCCGGCCAAGGCCGAGTGGCTGGCCTTCGACCAGGCGATGGAAAAGGCCGCCGCCGACAAGAAATACGTGGTGGTTGACTTCTATACCGACTGGTGCAAGTGGTGCAAGGTGATGGACGATAAAACCTATTCCGATTCTTCGGTTACGGCGGCCCTGAAGCAAAATTTCGTCATCGCCAAAATAAACGGCGAGAGCTCGGACCAGATCACATACCTGGGAAAGGTCATGGCTCAGTCGGACTTTACCATGGGCATGAAGGTCAGCGGCTTTCCCTCCACCATGTTCATGGACAGCGATGGAAAGGTGATCGGCATTCTGCCTGGATATATCGAGGCCCCGGTGTATTTAAAGATCCTGGCCTATGTCTCCACCCAGGCCTATAAGACCAAAAAGCTGGACGACTACCTTTCCGGGAAATAGCCATGAAAAAAACCGCCGGGATAATTATCCTGATAGTCTCCATCGCCGCCATAACGGCAGGCGTTTTTAGAAAAGAACTGAAACCCCTGTACATTAATGCCATGGCCATCTGCTATTCCTGCATCGGTCTGCAATAGAACCTGTCCGGTGTCATTCCGGTCCGATCCGGGATCCAGCATCTCATATTAAGGAAGGATATATCATGTCCGTTACCAAGACCGGCCAAAAGGCGCACGATTTTATTCTTCGGGACCAGCACAATATCGAATTCAGGTTGAGCGCTTTCAGGGGGCGCAAGGTGCTGCTGTCATTCCACCCCCTGGCCTGGACCAAGGTCTGCGCCAGGCAGATGCAGTCCCTGGAGAAGAATCTCAAGACCTTCGACCTGCTCAACACCATGCCGGTTGGGATGAGCGTGGATGCCATTCCCTCCAAACACGCCTGGGCCAGGGAGCTAAAGATAAGATCCCTCCGGATGCTGGCTGATTTTTGGCCGCACGGAAAGGTGGCCCAGGCCTACGGCCTGTTCCGGAAGAAGGAGGGCTTTTCCGAAAGGGCTAATGTTATTGTTGATGAATTCGGCCAGGTGGTCTGGGTGAAGGTTTACCCTATAAAAGAACTGCCGGATATAAAAGAAATTATCAAATTTTTATCTAACTAAGCTTGAGGATCTTTAAAAACCGCCTTTTTATGGCGGTTTTTAATTTTATATATCATTTATTTACCCTAATATACAAATATTATTAAAATATTTTTTCGCTTTTTATAAAAAAGGGCTTGACAAAATGACAATTCGATGATATAATACAAACGTTTGATTAATACAGGGAGAAAATAATGACCAAAAAAAATAATGGAAATACCGATCCCAAGAGGCGCATCTTCGAAGCTGCCGCCGCTTTGTTCGTGAACAAAGGATATTCGGCCATTGGGGTTCGCGAGATCGCCAAGGAGGCCGGTGTCAACATTGCCATGATCAACTATTACTTCGGCGGCAAATCCGGAATATTAAAGGATATCCTGGAGGATGCCTTCGGCAAGTATTACCAGGCCCAGGCCTCGGCCGGGGACAACAGCACCCCCCCCGAGGAGCGGGTACGCAACCTGGTGACCAATGTAGTGCACTTCTTCCGGGAGAACACCACCGAAGCCCTGATCTTCTTTAATTGCGCAGTATTGGATATCCCCGAACTAAAGGGCCTAAAGGAAAAGTGGCGCAAGATGTACAGTGAGCTGATGCTCGATCTGTTCCTTCAAATGGGTGTCGACCTGAAGGATCCGGTCCATGCCAACATCTACAACGGGTTTTTGGGAGGGATGATCAAGAACCATTTTCAATTTAGGCACGAGTTGGAAAAAAACAAAAAGACCGCCGAGGCATGTAACGAGGAAGATTGCCAGGAAACAAAGCACATTGAATTTGACGATCTTTTTTATCAAAGATATGTTGATCTGCTGGTCAACCAGTATTTTCATGGGGTTATTTATGCCACCCAGAAGGATAAAATGAAATACGGGCCCAAATAGGTGAAACAAAACCAGCGCCTTTCACGTATATACCATTAGATACATATATTATCGCCGCTTATTTACGCCCAAGCCCGAGAAGGCTATATTTTTTAAAACCACACTAAACAAACGTTTGCCCGCATATAAATTCAATTAACCTTTAAAAAGCGAGGTTACCATGAAAAAGATCCTGCTAACAACCGCCACCCTCCTGGGGTTGGTGCTTGCCGGCAATGCAATGTCTGCCACCGATCGGATAATTGTATCCAAAACCGTTGAAACTGCCGCACCTTTCTTGATCAATGAAATCACCGATAATGCATTTCTAAGCATCGCTCTAGACCGCAGGACTATTTGCAACGGCTGCGAATTAAATCAAGTGGCGGGCGCCGAGCGCCTGGCGCTAAAAGCCCTGAAAAATGTCAGCAGTTTTTTGATCAAAGAATTTTGCCGCATGGCCAAGGCTGAAAATCCAAGCCGGCATAAAATATCCTATAGCGAAAGAAATAATCCTGAGGCCCTGATCACGGCTCGTTCAAACTTAACGGCCCTGGTTCGCTAATTATCGGTCTTGCAGATAACCATAAATATCAGCCCTAACAAAAAACTTATTTTCAGGAGAACCCCCATGAAAAAGGTTTTAGACTTGAGGTCATTATTCGTCATTTCATTGCTGCTGACCGCTCCTTCCGCCCTGTTATCCCAGGAGACGGTGCTGGAAAAATCCATCTCGATAAAGCGGACAACGGCGGTCCCCGAAATAGACGGGGTCATCGAAGAGATATGGCAGCAGGCCGATTCGGTCAGCGACTTTGTCCAGAACCGGCCCTATGAGAATGCCCAGCCTAGCGAGCGGACTGTAGCCTATCTGATGCAGGACGACGAGAACCTGTATGTCGCCTTCCGCTGTTATTCGCAGAAGAATCCCCCCACCAAAAGCTATACCAAGGATGAGGATTATGTGCTCATCGGGATAGATCCCATGGGCAGCCGGACCGGCGGTTATTTCTTCTGGCAGTATGCCAGCGGCATTTTCTGGGATGGGATGTACACCGACGACGGACGCAGCATGGACCTAGCATGGGAGGGCGTCTGGTACCAGGCGGTGAAGGTCCACCCCGACCGGATGGATATGGAGTTCAAGATACCGTTCAAGACCATCCGCTATAAAAAAGGGCTTTCGGAATGGGGGCTGCAGCTGCGGCGGCACATAGCCGAGAACTTCGAGGATGACTCCTGGGTCCCGGTGCCGCAGCGCGACAACGACCTGATCTCCCGCTGGGGGAAGCTGGCCGGCATCGAACCCCGTTCATCGGGCTATTACTTCGAGCTTTACCCCGAGGGATTCATGCGCAACGACAAGTTCGCCGGCCTCAAGGACCAGGCCCAGCCCAGCGGCAGCCTGACCATGAAATGGGACATCACCCCGCAGACCACCCTGAACGCCACCGCCTACCCCGACTTTGCCCAGATCGAGTCCGACCAGTTCTCCCTGAACCTTTCCCGGTACCCCCGCTACCTCCAGGAACAGCGGCCGTTTTTTGTAGACGGGCAGGATGTGTTCCGGCTTTCCAGCTTCGGCGACGGGGGCGGGTTCTCGCCTCTGAACATATTTTACTCCCGGGCGGTGGGCCGTTCCATCGGCGGAGAGGCGGTCCAGATAATGGGCGGAGCCAAGCTGACCCATAAGACCTCAGCTTGGAACCTGGGGGTGCTGGCGGCCATGACCGATCAGTACTCCGACCAACAGTTGGGCATCGCCGAGCCCCAGCGTCGTTTCGGCGCCCTAAGGGCCAGGCGGCGGATACTGGCCAACTCCGAGATCGGCATTCTGGCCAGCGGAACCATGGTCGACGGCGGAAACTACAACTACTCCTCGGCCCTGGAGACTGTGCTGAGAAGCGGCCCCAACCAGCTGATCATGCAGGGGGCATTCTCGGACCGCAGCGGCAAGACCGGCTGGGCCGGCACCGCGGGATTCCGGGGCTTCACCGGGCCGCTGCTGACCATGGCCACCGCCGAGGTGGTGAACGATTCCTTCGATGTTTCGGACATCGGATTTGTGCCCTGGGCCGGCCGCAGTAAGCTGGCAATAGGCAGTGGACCATACTGGACCTACAAGCAGGGCGCCCTGCGCAACCTGATCATCAACCTGGGCGGAACATTGGAAAAACAGCCGGGCAGCAGCCAATGGTCGAAGATCGGATCGCTGATCATAAACCCCACCTTCCGCCGCAACCGGGGCGGAAGCCTGGAGCTGAACGCCGGGCGGGGATACGAGGCCGACACCAGCTACCTGTTCCGCAGCCTCGATCTGAGCGCCTGGAGCATGCTGTTCGGCAATAATTTCAACGCCGGCTGCCGCTACGCATACGAATACAACTACAACCGGGGCTACCTGGCCTACAACGGCTCCAACTACATGGTGGCCAGCTATTCCTTCATCTCGCCGCTGAGCATGACCCTGCTCACCAACCTGTGGATGGAATGGGACACCACCAAAAGCATCCTGGCCAGCTGGTCGGTCATCCGGCCCAGAATGGATTTCCGGATCACACCCACCATGACCCTTTCGGCCTTCAATGAGATGGTGTTCCTAGCCCCTAAGACCCAACTGACCTCGTCCCAGCACCTGTCCAACCGTATGGGAGCCCTGTTCTCTTGGAACTTCGCCCCCAAAAGCTGGATCTATATCGCTCTCAACGATTATCAGGCCCAGGACCTCAACGGCTTCATGCAGCCCCAGTACACCATCAGCGCCGTCAAGGCCAAATACCTGCTGTATTTTTAACAGAAAGGATCTCGAGATGAACCCCGCCCTTTTAATCATAGATTTTCAAAAGACGTTCTTATCCGGCGATCCCCATACCGTCCGGTCGCTGGAACAGGCCAAGGCCTACATAAACAGCGCCATAGAGCTGTTCCGGGAGCGGAACCTGCCGGTGGTCTGCGTCCAGCATCTTTCCCCCAAGGACGGCCTGGCGCCCGGGGATCCGGGATATGAGATACCGGAGGGCTTGAAGATATTGCCCACCGATATCCATCTCCAAAAGGAGCATGGCAATTCGTTCCATCAGACCAAGCTCTGCCAGGTCCTCAAGGATCTGAGGGTGGATACCATCTTTCTGGCCGGATTCCGGGCCGAGTACTGCGTGCTCTCGACCTACCGGGGGGCCCAGGACGAAGGTTTCGCCGCCATCATGATCCGGAATGCCCTGGCCAGCCCCAGCCACGAGAATATCCGGTTTGTGGAATGCATCAGCGATGTGGTGTCGGTAAGCAACCTGAAGTACCTGCTGTCGGAGGACGCCTTGCCGGCTGTCAGCAATAACATATCTCACGAGGCACAATGAATTCGAAGAACGAACTAAGCCGGGGGGCTATCCTTCAGGCGCTGAGGCAGGCCCTGGAGCCTAAAAAATACCTTATAGCCATGTGGGAGGGCGGCGCCGCAGCTTTTGGCCGGGTGGACCGCTGGTCGGATATCGATCTGATGGTGGCTGTCAAAGACGGACAGGCAGACAAGGCGGCCCAAGAGGTGGAAGCAATCCTGAAAAAACTCTCTCCCATCACAGCCCGGCTGTCTGCCAGCCACCCCAACTGGCCGGACATGATCCACACTTTTTACAAGCTGGCCCGGGCCGGAGAATTCTTAATAGTGGACGTGGGGGTGATGCCCCAAAGCAGCCAGGACAAGCTTTTGGAGACGGAGATCCACGGGAAAGCCCTGGTTCACTTCGACAAGGCCGGGGTCTGCCAGCCGCCCCGGCTGGACCGGAATAAGTTCCTGGCCGGCATGAAAGAGCGAAAAGCCAGGCTGATCAACATGTTTGAACTGTTCTCCAATTATGTGGCCAAGGAGCTTAACCGAAAGAATTACATCGAGGCCCAGTATAATCATTTCATGAACCTGAACATGCTGGTGGAAGCCTTGCGAATGAAGCACTACCCTTTCCATTATGATTTCCGGGGGCGGTATCTGCACTATGAAATTCCGTCCCGGGAGGCGGCCAAACTCCAAACATTGTTCTATGTAAAGGATACGGCTGACCTACGCCGCAAGGATGCCCGGGCCAGAAGGTGGTTCAAAGAGGCAATCGAAGAATTACGTTAAGGGACTCAAGCAAAAGCCCTCCCGTTTTCGGGAGGGCTTTTGCTTGACCGGATATCATCAAATCCTGGGGCCTGCGATTCTACCCGTAGAACCTCAACAGCACCACCACGAACAAAGAAGTGACCGCGGTCAGGATCAGCGAAAAGACGAAGGCGATCTTGATGACCTTGGTCTCCTCCCCTATCCTGTCTATCGAGGCCGCCGCGTTCTGCAGCTTGGCCGGCGAAACCACGCTGGCCAGCCCGCCGCCGAAGGCCAGCCCGGCGGTGACAATGATCAGCCCATTTAGCGACAGGCCCAGGTTCTGGGCGGTGGTCATGGTGTACTTGGCGAACATGGCGATGGCCGAGGCCTCGCTGCCGGTCAGAAACCCGCCGAACAGGCCGATGAAGGACACCACCGCGCCGTAGGCCCCGCCGAATATCTGGGTGGAGTAGTCGGCCAGCACCCTGATCATGCTGGGCACGGCAAACTGCTTCAGGGCCATGTCATAGCCCGACATATTCATGATCTCGCCGATGGCGAAGAAGATGGCGGCGGCGAACACCGGCCGGGGCGCCCGCTTGAGCCATATCCTCATGGTGTCCTTCATCTGGACCTTGTTGGGTTTCAGGAACGGCAGGGCCAGAACTGTGCTGGCCAGTATCCAGGTGTAGGCCTGCCACAGGGCCCGGGTGTCCAGGGGCTTGCCGTCGGCAGCCAGCCCGTTGATCGGCAGCCGGAGGGTGCGGTACAGGAAATTGAAACTGTCCTTGGGGATGTTCAGGGCCAGGATCAGCCCGATCAGGATCAGCCAGGGCATGAAGGCCCTCCACAGGGGATAGGTCTTCTCGAAATCCAGCTCCTCGGAATTGAGCAGGCTGCGATCGATGATCTTGTTGCCGGAGGCCTTGAGGTACAGGGCCATGGCGGCGATCACCGCCAGCCCGCACAGCACCCCGGTCAGCACCACCAGATTCTCGAAGCGGTTGGTGAAGTAAGCCACCAGCCCGATCACTCCGCCGGTCAGCAGGCAGGGCAGCCAGCCCTGCCGCACCGCCTGCCACTTGCCCACGATCCAGAGCATGCAGAAGCCGATCATGGTGGAGACCAGCGGCAGGAACATGAAGAACACCTGCCCGGCCTGCCTCAGCCCGATCTCGTTGCCCTTGCCCAGAAAACTGTTGGCGATGTCCACGAACACCACGATGGGCGCCCCCAGCAGGGCGTAGGTGCACAGCGAGTCGTAGCCGATGGAGGGCAGGGCGATGGCCACGTATGATGAATAGCCCATGGCCAGCAAGATGGGCGGCAATATGGAGACCGGGGTGGCCCCCACCGCCACCATCAGCGTGCCGAATCCGATGTTGATCATCATGATCTGCACCGCCCGGTGCCCCCCGGCCAGGGTCTTGATGAAGATGATGATCCTTTTTAAGGCCCCGGTCTTCTCCATCAGGGCCATCTGCAGCAGCGAGGTGGCCACTATCAGCGAGACCGACAGGGAGCGCACTATGCCGGCCCCGGTGGAGCGCAGGATGACCTCGGCCGAGGTGTGAAAGAAGAAGAAGGCCGCCAGCGAGATGGCCAGCCAGCCGGCCAGGCCGCTCTGGTCGGCCGGACGTTTGAAGGCTATCAGCATCACCAGTATGACGACGATGGGCAGCAGTGTCAACAGCAGTTGCCAGATGGGCATTTTGTTCTCCTATTGTGTTTGACAGACTTAACAGTGGCTGGTGCCTGTATCTGTCCCGAAACAGATCATGGTGATTTTAAAACAATCCCACGGTACTGTCAACAAAAAATCTCTGGTCGTCTTGAAAAAGGCCCCTGCATGGAGTATATTTAATTAGGTAATGTTGGTGAAAGGAGTCGCACATGGATGTATCTACCGCCATCCAGGCCCGGCGGGCATACCGCTCGCTGGCGCCGGTGGAAATAAACCAGGAGATGATAAAGGAGCTGGCCAAGGCGGCTTCTTTGGCCGCCTCCTGT
Source organism: Candidatus Edwardsbacteria bacterium RifOxyA12_full_54_48 (assembly GCA_001777915.1). NCBI lineage: Bacteria > Candidatus Edwardsiibacteriota > Candidatus Edwardsbacteria bacterium RifOxyA12_full_54_48. The sequence goes on from MFFN01000004.1 coordinate 221,766, forward strand.
TTCAACAAACAACCCTGGCGTTTCGTTTTCGTTTATGAGAAGGAAGCGTTGAAAAAAATGCACGGGGCTTTATCCAAGGGGAATGAATGGGCCTACGATGCCTCGATGATCATCGCCGTGGCCGCCAAAAAGGAGGACGACTGTGTGATCAAGGACGGGCGGGAGTATTATCTTTTCGACACCGGCATGGCCGCGGCCCATCTGATCCTGCGGGCCACCGAGCTGGGGCTGGTGGCCCACCCCATCGCCGGGTTCGACCCGGAAAAGGTCCGGGCTATCTTGGGGATACCAGCCGACCTGACCGTGATCACCCTGATCAATGTGGGAAAACATTCGGAGAAGATAAGCCCCAGATTAAGTTCCGAACAGGCCAAGGGTGAGAAGGAGCGTCCTCCCCGGAAACCGCTGGGGGAATTCGCTTTTCATAATAGATATGGCCGGGGAGCATAGCTCTCAAGTCATGGATTATGCCTAAAACAAAGGACTAAAAATTGAACTCGGTTACTTTCTTGTGACCAAGAAAGTAACCAAAGAAGTCTTTACCGCCCAGTTGCGCGGTAGGTAAGGCGTTTGCTCCGGCATTCACTGAACCAGAACCTGTCATAGGCCAATAACACACTGAATGCTTTTTCGGAGCTGCAGTAATGCCGCTCCACTGATGGCGGGGAACCTGAAAGCAGATTAGGAGGGTTACCCTGATCCGCCAAAGGCGGATAGACGGGGTCCGGGGGATTTGACGGAAAAGGTGCAAGAATAAAATGTTGGCCATAAATAACTATTAAGTACTGATATGCCTATTTTAAAAATTTACGCCCGTTCCAAATCCCCCGGCGCTTCTTTGGTTCTTTCTTGGTCACAAGAAAGAACAGATATATTCATATACTGCTGGTAATTTCCTTCGAGATATTCACGGAGAGAAGCCGACCTGAAATTATGCAACGCGACGAGACAGGCAATTTTGCTCATCTTGACATATTTGCTGATTGACAAAACGGCCGCTATCCCTTATCATTACACTATGTTCAGCAAACTTACCACCAGAACCAAACGGCTCTATGTCCAGATAGCGGCCACCGTCCTCACCTTTTCGTATTTTCTGGCGCCGGTCCTGAAGTATATCCCCTGCCCGACCCTGACCTGCTATGCCTGTCCCCTGTCGGTGTTCGCCTGCCCCATCGGAACCCTGCAGCACTTCGTGATCCTCGGGGTGTTCCCTTTCTTCCTGCTGGGCATCCTTTTCCTGGTCGGGACCTTGGTGGGCCGCTGGGCCTGCGGGTACCTGTGCCCCTTCGGGCTGTTCCAGGACATTCTGGCCAGGATCCGGAAGCAGAAATTCGACCCGCCCTCCTGGCTGGGCTGGGGGCGCTATGTGTCGCTGTTCGGGGCGGCCGTCATCATCCCGGCGTTGACCCATGAGCCCTGGTTCTCCAAGCTCTGCCCGGTGGGGACCCTCGAGGCCGGGATCCCGATAGTGGTCACGGCCTTCATCAAGGTCAAATTACTGGGCAGGTTCGCCACCGAACTGTCGATGCTGGGCTGGCTGTTCTGGCTGAAGATCCTCCTTCTGGCCCTGACCGTCGGCGCCGCCATTTACATCAAAAGGCCGTTCTGCCGTTTCATCTGCCCGCTGGGGGGCATCTTCGGAATGTTCAGCCGGGTCTCCCTGCTGCAGATAAAAGTGGACCAATACGAGACCTCGGATAAGGCCGACTGCAAAAAGCTGTGCCCGGTGGACATTGACATCACCCGGGACCCGGCCTCGTCCGACTGCATCCGCTGCCTGCAATGCACCAAATGCCCCGGAGTAAAACTGGAAAAACCCATCAAAACCATTAACCGAACAAAGGCCTCCGTAAAAACAATTTTACCACGGAAACACTGAATTACCCAAACAAAAGCACCAGATTTACCATGCCTCATTCCGTGTTTTTCAGAATTTTCAAGTTTCAGTAGTTAGCTGCTCTGAGTTCTCAACCCATCAAATTAAAGAAAGAATCTATGCCCTTAAGAAAATTATTATCCCTGTTCAAAGGAAAGAAAAAAGAAACTGTCGCGCCAGAGAAGACCGATCATAAACCGGTCGCCCGGCATCAGGTCCCGGAGCGGAACCCCGCCCGCCATTCCGGCGGGCAAAACCAGCGGCCCCATCAACAGCCTCCCCGGACGGCGACCTATCGCAAGCCGGAGCAGCCCAAGCCGCATCATCAGCCCCGGGCCGAAACTCCCCGGACGGCGACCTATCGCAAACCGGAGCAACCCAAAACCCAATTTCAGCCCCGGACAGAGATCCACCGTCCCGCGGCAGTGGTTAGCCGGCCGCCCCAGGTTCATAAAAAACCGGCCGCGCCCACCGGCCCCCAGCTTAAGTTCGACCAGCTGGGACTGGCGCCGTTTCTGTTGAAGGCCATACACGAGGAGGGCTACTCCGATCCCACCCCCATCCAGCAGCAGACCATCCCGCTGGCCCTGTCCGGCAAGGATCTTCTGGGCTGCGCCCAGACCGGCACCGGCAAGACCGCCGCCTTCGCCCTGCCCATCCTGCAGAAGCTCTCCCGCCCGGAGGTGGTGGGACAGCAGTTCCGGGACATCAAGGCCCTGATCGTCACCCCCACCCGGGAGCTGGCGGCCCAGATCGGCCAGAGCTTCGCCGCCTACGGCCGCCACAGCGGCCTGCGCTATGCGGTGATCTACGGCGGGGTCTTTCAGGGACATCAGCAGAAGGCCATGAAAGGCGGGGTGGACATATTGGTGGCCACCCCCGGCAGGCTTTTGGACATGATGAACCAGCGGCTGATCCTGCTGCACAAGGTGGAGATTCTGGTGCTGGACGAGGCCGACCGGATGCTGGACATGGGCTTCATAAATGATATCCGCAAGATCGTGGCCAAGGTGCCCATCCGGAGGCAGACCCTGTTCTTCTCGGCCACTATGCCCCCGGAGATCCGCCATCTGGCCGGCAGCATTTTAGATAATCCGGTATCAGTATCAGTAACGCCCGACACCACCGCCGCCGAGACGGTGGAACAGTCGCTGTATTTTGTGGAGCGGAACGACAAGCCCGATCTGCTGAAGCACCTGCTGTCGGATGAACTTTTCACCCGGGCGCTGGTGTTCACCCGCACCAAGGTCCGGGCCGACCGGGTGGCCCGCAAGCTGACCTCCGACGGCATTCCGGCCTCGGCCATCCACGGGGACAAGTCCCAGGGGGCCCGGGAACGGGTGCTGGCCGGGTTCAAGGACGGCTCCATCCGGGTGCTGGTGGCCTCGGATATCGTCTCCCGGGGGATAGACATCGAGAACATCTCCCACGTGGTGAATTTTGACGTGCCCCAGCAGGCCGACTCCTACATCCACCGCATCGGGCGGACCGGCCGGGCCGGGGCGGTGGGGTCGGCCATCACCTTCTGCGACGCCGAGGAGCGCCAGGATGTGCGGGAGATAGAAAAGCTTTTGGACAAAAGCATTCCGGTGGTGGAGGATCACCCCTACCATTCCCGGATGCCGGTGCATGAGGCCATCAGCGAGCACCGCCGCCGCACCGGACGGAAGCCCCAGCAGGGGCGCTCCGGGCAGCGTCCGCCGCGGGCATCGCAATCCGGCCAGCGGCCCAGGCAGGGTCCGCCGACCGCCCCCAAGACCACCCACAGCAGCCACAAGCCGGGCAGCGGCCGGCCGGGCCGGAGAGGATAGAAATTATATACCATACAGCGATAGCCTGATTTATCCGCCGCAGCTTTAGCGCAGGTGGAAGGCTATCGCTGGTTATCATCAAAGGCCGACATTTCGGCCTTGTTGAATGCGCCAGCGATGTTATTCATAGCATCGCTGTGTTTACAAGAAGCCCCGCCAATCGGCGGGGCTTTAGTATTTGGGGCAGGACACCTATCGTCACCCGTTCAATCTGCCAGGCAAGTTTGTTTTCTCAGAGCTTGCACTGAGTTTTGCCACTATATTACTGACGAAGTGGTGACAAAAACCCTTTCCAGGGGGAATACGGGGCAAGCAAAAAATAATCTTTGCGTTCTAAGCGTCTTAGCAGTTCAAAGTACCTGGATTCCTGCTCCCCGCCTTCGCGAGGACAAGCTTCGCAGGAATGACAAAGAGATTGCTTCGTATATAAACAGAATAGTCTCCTCGCAATGACTATTCAACCAAGGGAATGTACTTTGTGTTCCCTTCGACAGGCTCAGCCAACGGGCTCAGGACATCCCTCTAGTTCTCCCCTTCTTAGGGGAGATACGGGCCAAGCAAGAAAAAGTCTTTGTGTCTTGGTGTCTTAGTGGCAAAAACCCCTACGGAGCGAAGTCCGCCAATATCGTATCCGACAGCAGCAGCCCTTCGATATTCAGTCGCACCCGGCCGCCCTCCTTCTCCAGGTAATAATTCTCCTCCAGCTTCCGCCACACCTTGGGCAAATATTTGGCCGGCGCCATCCCCCACTTCTTTTCAAACTCCCCGACGGCGATCCCATCGACCATCCTTAACCCCAGAAATATGGCTTCAAAGATCCGCTGATCGCGGGTAAGGGTCTCCTCCATCTCCACCGGGCTGTTTCCATTTTTCAGCGCAGCGATGTACTGGGCGGGATCCTTTTGGTTGGCCCAGCGTTTTCCGTCCAGATGGGAATGGGCCCCGGCCCCGAAACCCAGATAATCCCCGCCCATCCAGTAATTGAGGTTATGCCGTGACCGGAAATTTTTTCTGGCGAAGTTTGACACCTCGTAATGCTGATACCCGGCAGAGCCCATGGTCTCGATGGCCGCCAGGTACATCTCCTCCTCCAGCTCCTCGGATGCCGGAGTGAACCGGCCCTGCTCTTTCTGGCGGGTGAACTCGGTGTCCGGCTCGTAGGTCAGCGAATACAAAGAGATATGCTCCGGCCCTAGGTCTAAGGCCCTAGCCAGGTCAGTTTCCCAATTTTCCAAAGACTGGCCCGGCAAAGCGAAGATCAGGTCCAGGCTGATGTTCCCAAAGCCCGTCTGCCGGGCATCGCGGAAGGCCGCCAAGGCCTGCTCGGCGGTATGGCGGCGGCCCATCAGTTTTAAAAGATCGGGGTCGAAGGACTGCACTCCCAGGCTTAAGCGATCGAAGCCGGCCTCGCGCAGGTCGGATAGTTTGTAGATGTCCACCGTCCCGGGATTGGCCTCGATGGTCGTCTCGCAGTCATCGCCGATCGGGCCGATATTTTCCCTGACCGTCCCCAGAATATCCTTGAGCTGTCTGACTGAAAGCAGGCTGGGCGTTCCCCCGCCGAAGTAAATGGTTTTCAGAATATCGATCCCCGATTTCCGATTTCCGATTTCCTTTAAGATGGCCTGACAGTATCTCTCAGCCTCGACATCTGAAGCCAGCGGTCGGGAGTTGAACCCGCAGTACCCGCATTTGGCCAGGCAGAAGGGAATATGGATGTAAACGCTGTTCATATTTGGATATGATAGCACACCGAAATATCAAAGGCAACTTTCATTTTACTGCCCGGTGGCCGCAAAAGGATATTTTGCCGATATGCGACCCGGGCTTTAACGCAATTACTGATTGACAAAACCGGCTTCTTTTGCTATCCTTAGGCATCTCTTGGGCCGGTGTGGTGAAACTGGTAGACGCAGTGGACTCAAAATCCACCGGTAGCAATACCATGGGGGTTCGATTCCCTCCACCGGCACCAGTTTGGCTCCACCGGCTAGCGGTAGCCCGCCGCAGGCAGACACCATCTTGATCGTGCTGGGCTGTTGTTCATCGCATTAGGATACCATAGCGCCCACGGTGGAAAACACTGAACTTCTGGGGGTTCTGCGCCGGCAGTTTTAATGACAGTCCCGCGACGGCGCATCCGCCGCCGAATGATTCAA
>MFFN01000005.1 GCA_001777915.1 Candidatus Edwardsbacteria bacterium RifOxyA12_full_54_48
CTGGTTGCCTGTATAGACGGCTTAAAGATCAATCACAAGGTCCAGGATTATTACGGGGAACAGGTCAAAAAGCTTCTGGAAGGAACGATCATTTGCTTCGCCCGGTACGGCAGGGACCCGATGTCCAGGATGAACGTGCGTACATCCTCCCGCAAGGTCAATTTTGATATAAACATTTATGACACCAAGGACCAGGCAGTTAAAGCAATTACATAAACGAGAATGCAGATCTGCGGAAAGCAGCAGAACTTATGAGCAGTAGCGTTCATAATATTTTTGCAAACAAGGTTTAAAGGAATGAAAATGATTATAATTGGTCAGGCAGAAATCAGAGACACAGCGGTTAATGTTGTGTACAAATGGTATAGAAAACGAGGATGGAGAGTTGTTATTCAAAAAAGAAAACCTTACGATTTAGTTGCTAACAAAGGAAATAATAGGAGGTATGTTGAAATAAAAGGAACAATGAACCAGCCTAATAATTTCCGTGCGTTACTTTCTAAAAATGAAAAACTGTTTATAGATAAATGTCGGGCAAATAAAATGCACTATCGACTCCATGTTGTTGCCGGTATAGGAAGATATAAGGAAATAATTCACAAATGGTATTCTGAAAGAAAATTATCTCAACCAAAGCCTGCCGGGCATTATTATATTACTGTGAAATTAAAAGATTAATATTTTTAAACAAATTGGGAAATATAATGTGAATCATAATCCTCGTCCTATCTCAATTATTATTTAATTTTTGAATAGGACTGTTACTAAATCACTAGATGATGGTATAAATTCTAAATATGAGAGCAAGTTATGTCCAATGTTATTAATGTGAAGCAAAAATCAGAAAATGAACGTTTGTTCCTTTATATTCCTTTTAGCCTCTTGTATTTATGGAAAGCATCTACAGGTATAAAATACTTGGTGTTCCTAGTCTTGTTTATTCCTTTAATTTATGGATTTTTAGGAATTAAAGATCCATTCAACATATTTAATTATATTATAATTGTTCCATTGTATTTTGCTCTCGCTAGTACTATTGTAAGAGAGCTTTACCAGAGGCTTGATGAAATATACGGTCCATCAAATTCATTTCATCTTTCAAAAACCTTTCCGAGAAAGAAATTTGAGAAAATAAACCCTCATAAATTAGTTCTGTTTTTATCTTGCCTCAGCCTTGTTTTCCAGCTATGTTATATATTCAACGAGTTGGGTCTTGGACACGGAAACAATCCTATTTATCCTCTTTTTAGTAGGTTGTTTGAGCAACATTGGTTCTTTCGCAATTTCCCCTTAATATTCTTTATAGAATATATCACGGTTCAATTCTTTGCTCTTTGGTTTGCATTTACAATAGTATTTGCCTTGATTGATTTATGTAGACGTTATTATTGGGTGCTCCGTAAAAGTAGAATATTTCATCGTGATTATGAAGTAGCTGACAACTGGGTAGAAGGCACAAATAAAACGTTTTATAAAGTTACATTTATGTCGATATTGCTTTGTTTGAACGCATATACATATAGATCGCTTATTCATAATGGATCTACTTTGAATTCGCTAGGATTCATCTTTTTTGGTCTTTTATTAGTTTTACTTGTTATTATTGCACGTACCTATCTGCGTTTAAATAAAATGAAATATAAATTAATCAAACTTAGGCGTAGTAAATCAGCGCACCCAATAAGACGTATTATTCAAATTATTTGGATAATTATAGCTGCAATAGTTGAAGCTGTCCCGAGCATCACTATTAGTCAGACAACGACAGGCTCTATGCTTATTTTGAATATATATGAATTTATCCGTCCTTGGATAGACAATATCTTCCAATTCAAACAATTTTAATAACATTGAATTGACCACATTCAGGACAGCATCAAGTACAGCGCATATTTTAACGATCATTGAGTAAAATAACTAAATATATAAATTATATATATTAGGTACTGTTATGTCAGAAGAAAAATACAAACCCTGCCCATTATGTGGGACTATGCTTCCATATGATAAATGGCTTGAGGTCGTAGGTGTTTATGAAGAGCAGCAAAAACATAAGAAGCAGTTGGAAATTGAATTAGGCAAGGCAAAGGAACAAAGCAAGAAACTCGCAGAAGAACAGAAAAAGTATCGTGCTCAAGAGAAGGTGCTTCGTACCCAATTCAAACAGAAAATGCAGTTGGAACGTAATAGGATCAAGAAAACAGAAAATAGATTAAAAGAAAAGGAATCATTACTAAAGAAGAAACTTGAAAACAAATATGCAAAACAACAAACAACACTTCGCAAACGGTTCGAAAGAGATAAGAAAAGTGCCCTAGGCAAAATAAAAGCACAAGGTATCAAAATAGGTTCGGAACAGGAAAAGGCAAAGACAGCAAAGCTTAAAAAACTTCTTGATGATCTTAAAACCAAACAAGCTGCATCTGAGTTTAAACTTAAGCAACAATTCCAGAGAGAGCAGGATACATTAAGAAAGAGGTTTGAACGTGACAAACAGATAGAGCTCAAGCGTGTAAGAAGTGAGGCTATTGCAAAAGGCATAGCAAAACAAAAGGCCAGAACAGATAAAGTAACTTCTCTGATGGATAAGATACGTAAGGATAGAGATGAAGCTAACGAACGGGTAAAACAATTAGAGGAAATGATTAAAAAAGGTACAACACCTCAGCTTGAAGGATTTGATTTTGAAAAATTATTTTCAGATCAACTGAAAAAGAAATTTCCCAATGATGATATTAAATCAACGGGAAAGAAGGGCGATGTAATCCAAACAGTTAAAGTTGAAACAAAAACAGTTGGCAAAATTATCTATGAATGTAAGAAAACAAGGGATTTCAAGAATCAGTATATTGATCAGATAATAAGAGATAAGGCAAAGGTCATAGTTAATTATGGCGTAATCGTTACCTGGGCTTCGAAAGAAAATAAGCAGGGATTTTGGATTGAAAAAGATATCTTCATAGTCCATCCCTATGGCGTCCTTGATATAGCGTCATTCTTAAGAGAGACGCTGGTACAGGTATTTACCTTAAATATAACCAAATCAGAATTTGCTACAAAAGGCAAAGCACTCCTTGATTTCATGCAATCCGAGGATTTCAGGAACAGGATCCAAGACTCAATCAACAAAAGTCGTGAAGCCTATGAAGTATTAAGGAAAGAAGTGAAAACGCATGTAAATACCTGGAAGAAACGTACTAAAATCTACGACAGCATACATAAGAACACAGGCATCATCCAAGGTACTGTCCGGCATGTGCTGCTACATGGCAAGATCCCAGAGAAACTCCCCGAAGAAACAGTCTTCCCCGCACTTCCAATCGCAATTGAAAAGATAAATAGTAACGAGAATAAATAAATCACTCTTCTCTAATTGATTAAGTAAGGAATGGTCATGCCGTTTAATATACAGACTAAAACAGCTATGTTTGTTCGGTGTGGCAGATTGTGTTGCCTTTGCCTTAAACAATGCGGTACAAATATTGAAGCTGCACATATAATTGATGAAGCGCAAGGTGGTTTAAATGATGCAGATAATGGAATCCCAGTATGTCTTGATTGTCATCAGGAAATAGGAGCTTATAATCCGCGACACCCCAAGGGTAATAAATTTCAACCACAGGAGTTAATTGCACGTAGAGACCGTGTTTACGGTTTAGTCGAAACTGGTTTATTGTATGCGCAAATATTTGCGCAGCGCTCACAGAGAAATATATCTAATGGAAACGATCCACGTGATGAAATTCCAGTAAGACCCGCGATGTCATTAACAGCAAAGCGTTTTCTTGATTCAATACAATCATCTCTAGATACATCGGAGATATCAACCAGGAAACTATCATTATTGAGTCAAAATGATCGTGCATATATATTGGAAGAATTATCAAATAAAATTGTAGACAATCTGCAGGATATTAATCTATTCGCTCGTTTACTACAAAGCGATGATTTTCCTAAAAATGAAGCAACCCTCTTGTTGGAGCAGGTATTAAGAGCAGCCACTCTTTATGGATCAGCGATAATAAAGGCTGCAATATTACGGGAATTTTCACCCGACCTTATTGCGAGTGTTTACGAGGGTGTTTTATTAGCTTTTTTTGAAGATATTATTCTTACTATTAAGAGGGATCAATATCCTGAAGTTAATGCAATAGTTCCTTCTTTAATACGTCATTCTTCTGTCGTTCCAAGGTTATTATGGCGTGAGTATGTATTAAGCCTTATCGATCAAGCAAAGTCTGGATCGTATCAGGGAGCTCCAGCAGCGAGAAATATATTGTTAGAGTTACCATCAGAAATTGCCAAAGAAGGCATACAAAATATTGACAATAAATACTTATTGTTTAATTACCAATATGACTTTCTTAAACAATTTATAGGAAAATATATTGATTGTGCTTTGCAAATACAAAAAAAGATGTTTATTGATTATGCCCGTATGACGGCAAAAGAATTTTATGAAAAATATTTCCCCGATGAATGGGAAATATAGTGATATTAAACATTAATCCTGAGATTATATGCCTATAAAAAAGTACCATGAAGAATTTGATTTGTTTCTATCTTCAAAAGGCGTTCTTCTTCCAGATGGCCAATACGGCGTAGTCCATACATTTATGGATAAAGGGGTTGGGTCATTCGGAGCCAATCATCGCGAACTTGACATATATCACCGTGAAGAAGGTTTGCGCAGTTGGCTTAATGGTAAATATAATGTAATCGGGCAGCACAGGGCAACAGATTGGCTACGTGCTGGCCTCGGGCATATTTGTTTAGACGTTGTTGAGTCAAATCTTCCCAATAAATATACTTGGGATCATGTATATGAAAAAGCTTATCAATTAATGAAAAGAATGCGATGGAATAAATCACGTTTTATATTTTTTTAGAGGTGTATTTACAATGATTGATGCAAAATACAATTCGTCATTAGATAGATTGCCGGGAGATGACCTCTGGGCAAAAATGATTAATTCCTGTGAAAACATAGAGGGGTTATCTAAAAAAGAGATAAAAGAATCCCAGGATGCTTTTAAAGTATTGCAAAACACGTTAGGCATAAATTTCTTGGAAATGGTGTTTAGTAAAAATCATCCGATGACATTTAACTTGATAAATGTGGTTGCATGGACACGGAGATGGATAATATGGTTGGCAAAAGCAATAGATGTATCTCTAAATTATGATAAAAAGAGAAGTATACTTAAAAGATTAAAAGACCCAGATAAATATTATGAGGGTTTGTCTGTTTTAAAGTATGCTGATAAATTATCTAGAATGGGTTTTGAAATATCAATCGATGAAATGATTGGGAAAAAAGTTCCTGATATTAAGGTTATTAACAAGGAGAATGGCGAAACATTTGTAATTGAAGTATCTATTCAGAAAAGAAGTGTTCATGAAGAGAAGGCATTTGAAATTATGAGATCTGTAACGTTTGCTGTATTTTGCAGTGCCCCTGGAATGAGTTATTGTGGAGGTATATATAAATATCTTGCAGATAAACATTTGGCAGATGTTATATGTAAAGTAAAAGATATTGCTGTTTCTTCTAAATCAAATAATTTATTTAAATGTCTTCATATCCCTTATATTTTAGATTTTGCTATTGCTCCAAGTGAGGATGATCCCAAATTAATAAACTGGGCAAAGAGGTATAGAACACAACCAGGTCAATTTTCTGGTCCAGACGATGAAGTCAATCATTTTCGCAGATTAGAGGCAAAGGTGTTTAAAGAACAAGAACAATTACCTATTGATAAACCTGGAATAATCATTATTGAAAGTAATGATTTATTTAGAACGCGCGATTACAGGGGCACAATATCAAGAATTGAAGATATTGTATATAAATATGATAAATTAGCTGTACTAATAATATCAGGCAGTTATATCGGAAGCGGGTCAAATGTCATTATACAAAAGGAAGGCCATAAATATATTGGAATAAAAAAGAATGATTTATTATTTGAACAATATTATTTTATCAAGAATAAATATTGTAATCATAAATTATCAAAAGAAACGCTTGATAAAATAATTAAATCCTTAAAGATCTAATATATTGTTTAAGGGAGAATGAAATGGCGCTCTATTTCTTAGAATATGATCTCAGAAAGGACCGGGACTATCAGAAGCTCTACGATGAGTTGAATAAATTCAATGCAGTAAGAATCCTGAAATCATTATGGTGTTTTAATAGAATCAATATAACTTCGGAAGGGTTGAGGGATTATTTTAAGCAATTTATTGATTCTGACGATGGTTTAATGGTTGCAGAAGTGACCAGTTGGGCAACAACCAACTCAGAAGGAACCCCGAATCAACTAAAGTAACGATATATTAATGGGCTGCTGACGCAGCCCATTATGCATTATTTAACATGAGGTTAGTATGAGCAGGGGGAAAAGGCGTTCACCAAGTCAGCTTATTGGTATAAAAGGTGAAAAAATATTTGAAGATTGGGCTACAAATCGCAGATTGACGACAAATAAAGCAGAGGAAGATTATGGGATTGATTATTTTTGCCAAGTATTCAACCCATTTGTTAATAGAGCAAATGAAATCACCGGTCATACTTTAATGGTTCAAGTCCGATCTATTGAGGGCAGCAGTAAAAAGAGAATAACGCTTAATAAAATAGATGCAGAAAATCTATTGCGTCAAAGCAATGCAACATGTCTTATTGGCGTTAACATTATAAACCGTATGGTTCATTATCGATTTCTTAATAAAGAATTTATTGATAAGTTAATAGATTTTATTGGGTCTGGCAATAGCACCTATTCCATTAATCTCGATGAAATGGAAAGTGATTTTAATATTTTTGATGAGCTTCTCACATACCATACAAAACCTGGTGTGATACATGGATTAATGCTTTATAAAAACGAAAAACAAATAAATCAAGCAATACCTGGCGCAACAGTAACTATGCATCAATCTAGAGATAGTAGTTATGCTATTATCGATTTGCCCTGGATAAATTCTGTATTGAATATACAACCTGAATTATTTTCAGAAGTTAGATCGCTTATATTTGAACAAGGGAAACAGCCCCATGAATTACCTGGAGTTGATATTGACCCTGAAATATATAAAATCTTAGATTTGGTTGATGGTGAGGTCTACATAAGTGGGGGTAGTGAAAAAGAAGCTAATCTAACCGTGGAATATAACGGGATTAAGGCTTCGGAAAAGTTTATATATCGACGATTAAGGGACGAAAGAGCATTCACGCATCCGATAGGATTAAGCCTTAGAATCTCTGACCGGAGAAAGAAGGGAGATATATTTATTCACGAGTTGGAATGTTGTTTATTTGACAGTACAATGTCTTTGGGAAGCAATCATGATATGTTAGCGTTTTTAAAATTACTAAATGAGGGGGCTAAATTTGAATTAGATGGCGAACCATTTTTAAAGATTGATGATTTCGGAAAACGTGCTTCACATATAGGTCAGGCGATTATATCACTAGAAAATATTACCAAATATCTAAATATTAGTATGGAAGATTATTTCCTTAATGATTTATTGAATGAAGAATTAGATCGGTCGGTTTATTTGCTAGAAGCAGTATGCATAAAAAAGGAAGCTATCAATAAATATATTAAAGGGTTTATATACGGACCGTTAGCTGACGGAAATATTGATGAAATAAAAACAAAAGAAGGATTATTTGAGGTTCCAGTCGTACTTAATTTAAAAAACAAGGGTGTTGTTCTGTGGATCAAAGTAAAAGGAATATTATATATAGATGCAGAAGGTAAAATCAGTGGCTTCCGTTTTGATGAACAGATTAGTTGGAAATATATGATAACGGAAAGAATGAATAAATCGGTATATCCGGAGTTATGGGTTATTAATGAATGGCCACCCATTGAATTAGGTAAGGCACATAGTAGAAAAGAAAAACTAGACACAAAAGAACCAGGATATATAAAACACAATGTTAAGGTTTGGGGAAAAGACAAGCAAAAGGTATTTTAATATGTTGATCAAGAATGAATATTATAAAGAACTTTCAGTAATTCCCGAGCTATATAGCAATGGAAAATATAGTGAAGCAATAAGGATATGTTTGTTATTAAGTAAAAAGCATAATACATATACAATAATGTTTTTATTGGGAGTGCTATACATTGCAAAAGCATTGTTTGAAGAGAATAAAAATATACTAAATGTAAATAAAGCAAATAAATCAACCCTTGCAGCTTATACAATTATTAAGAACCATTCATTTAATGAAGTATTAAATTATCTGGCAGATTTAGATTTAATATTCAGGGGCATTGAATTATATGAAAATAAAAATGATTTAAAAAGAATTAGACATGATGAATATAAATATGAATCATTATCTAGAATTTACAGCAAGCTTGCAAATGTGAATTGTGATATAAACGAATCCCTGACATTGGCCCACAAAGCACTTGAAATATATAATAAAAACGAGGACGCATATCAAAGACTACTTGACATATATGATAAAAACGATAAAAAGAAAAAAGAAGCGCTATTGCGTTGGGTGTATGCTGATATAACTATCATAACGCCACTTGAAATATTATATGGTATCTATCTAGATAATAATTCCATTAAGGAAGCATGTTGTTGCTGTTATTATATTGCTAGACGAAAAAGATATGTTGCAAATCAAATCAAAAAAGGGGGTTTATGCGATGAATACATATATACTGCTATTTTATCCGAGAGATTAGCCCATGAATTATTATTGAAGTATTATTGGAATGAAAAGAACTTTAAAAAGGCCCAACTCCATCTTTTAAAATGTTATGCGTTATGGAAAATAAGTAACAATATTAATTCTTACGACAATGTATTTAATATAAACAGATTAAACGAAGAATTAAAAAGAAACAAGAATTGTATATATTGGTTTTTATATTGTTTAATTAATATCGATAATAAAATTGATTTATACTCAAATAAGAACAATAATTTAATAGATATATATAATTTTATTAAGGTTGTAGAAAATGATATAACCGCTTTATTTAAAGATGAATTTAATGTGTGTCTTAAATGTTTTATTAAAAACAATACTCTGTTGCCATATCCGATGATAATAATTTCCAAAGTATTTTGTATCACCCTTCTTTACACCGTAGTAAAAAAATACTTAAATCCTGAATGGTCAGAGAAGAAATATTTGACAAGAGTGATAGAAATAATATTTAAGGATTTTACTAAGGAAACGTATAGATCGCTCAATTTAACAGAAAGTCTAAAAGAAGAAATAGTAAAGCAACTTAATACTTATGATAATTCTACAAGATTAGTTTATATAGATATTATTAACATTATAAAAAAAATAATTATTAAATATAATATCGATATAAAATTTGAATCGGTCAATACTCTTGAAACTATTGTTCATGACATTGCCAAAAACAAATCTGCCATGACAAGTGGAAAAGAGAAAGAATTGGTTTTTAAAATAAAGACATATTTAAAAGGCCTTAATGACGAAATATATAATAATGCGCTCTTGAAAATAGACATAAACCATTGTTTGTTATCTTCAATTAGTAAGGGTATTATAGATATTAAGTCATCCCAAAATCGTTTGCATAAGTATTTATCCCCTTCTGGAAATGCAGATAAAATTACCGGAAATATATCAGCAAAGATATGCTTAAACAATGAATATTACATTATCACCCATGAAAATAATACACCTAAACGATATATGGGTGATAATAATTTAAAAAACAAAAATATATATAATATATGGGTTGATCAATCAAGATATCAAGTATGGATTGATAGGACACAAATAAAATTTACTCCAACGTTGGTTCATGTTCTAACGCTGTTATTAATAAAATACCCTATTGGATGCAAATATGAGGAATTAGTATATTGTGCACCAACAAAAGCAGTAGATAATAATAATGTCCATCAATGGATGAGTGAAATTAGTTACAAAATGGGCAAAAAGGTGTATAACAAATACATAATACCCAACCCAGGTATTGGCTATATGATTAAAGAAGATATAAAATATTGCGTAATATTTGATAAGTACTATTATAATTTAAAAATAAAAACATCAACGTGAATCAAAATAATGTAACCATTGTGCAATAGAATGTTCAAGTTTTATTTTACAGATATTAGAAAACGTATTCGAGTTTATAAACAAGCTATTTCTCTTAATTTTAAAATCAAGATATTTTATCCAATAATTACAGCATTCATTTAATTTCCCGCATCCGGAGATAATTTCATTTTGAATATATTGCTTATCTAATGCCTGTCTTTCAATGTCAGTATATTCTAATTTTAAAATAGATTGGATTTCTTTTGCTTTTTTTCCCTTTAAATGGGATCTGGTCCAATTTATCAGGCTCGGTCGATTGTTACCGATGACATAATAAGATTGTAGGCATGGGATATTTTGTTTTTTGAGACCCAGCATGGTATTAAAGGGAACCTGTTCATTAACAAAAGGGCAATATGTTCTTGTTGTAGCATAATAAACTAGCTTATAAAATAGGTAGAATCTAGAATTATTATTTATGAAAGGTATTTTTCGGAGTAATTTATTTTTTTCGTAATTGGTAATAGATTCAGAATCGTTTAATTTGTATATTAAATTCTCGAGGGTATTATCATTAGGTATGTATCCATCAACCATAATGCCATGAATTTTTCCCTTGGGTGCTGTTATTTTTGTCATCAATTTAGTACAACACTATTATATATAAATATATTTACGAAAACCCCGCTTTTAGCGGGGTTTTTTGTTTATAAGTAAATTATAAGTAGATGGTAAGTACCCCCTTAGTGCAAAATGATATTATTTGAAATACAATTTATTCAAATCTAAGAAAGGAGATTCCCATGACCACAATCCTAATCCTTCTCACGCTGGCGGCAATCGTTGCGGCCGGCAGAAATCTTCCCTCGATGTTGTTTGCTCCAATATTAAGCATTATTCAATATTTTGGCTCTCTTATCGAAGGCTTTCGTGAAAATCTCAAGCAATATATTTTAAAACCTGAACCTCCAGGGCTAATAAGATATATTCTCTCTGCGCTTTTCACCCTGGGATCAATTACATGGTCCCTAATGGATGCATTGCTTACAGAAGTATCCCTTAAAATAATTGTTTCCGAGAAGACGCTTCAGCTTTTCAAAACAGGCATTCAACCAGTGGATTATTTCATTTCTAATTATCTGTATTCTTGTATCGCTCTGGTTTTAGTTCTTATGCTCACGTTGCTCTTCCATTTTGCCTTTTCTTATATTGCAAACAGATATCCTCATTTAATTGAACAAATGACTTTCATATCAGTCGTTGTTGCGGCGTTGGGTATGCTCATTATTATGGCTTTAATGCGCTATTATTCTTCACAATGGTTTTCAGAGGTAAATCGGGCGATTGCAAATCATAATTATGTTTTACCTAATAATCTGACAAGCAAAACCGGAATGTTGTCGATGATGTTTCTTGTCTGGGGAATCTTGTGCGCCGGAATTTGCGCTCATTTAGGGTTTAACCAGTTCTTAAAGCAAACCGCCCAAATCTTGACAGGAATTGTTTTTGTTCCGATATCCCTGCTTTTATTTTTCTTGGTTCTTTTATCCAAATTGGTCGAAGGAGTGCAGGCCATAATAGGCATTCCGGTAGCTATCCTCAACGGAGCTGTTGATTTGATCAAGGAATCCGTAAGAAAAAGGCAACCTGATTACAGGATTATTTCAATGATTGTAATTTTTATATTGAGTATATTTCTTTCTGGTTGCACTCTTCCGGTAAATAAACCCAAATTAATAGTCGCAGTAATTGATCAGTCATATTCATTTAAACAAGAGCAGGATAATACTCTTACAAAGGTAAACGAGTTGATTGATTTTCTTGGTCCAGAGGATCATTTCTACTGTTTATTCATCAATGGCAAATCTTATAGCGACAAACAACTTCTTTACATTCTGCCCAGGCAAGATGAAGCAGATATTTATAACCTGCTTGACGACTATAAATCGCGGGATGATGTCAAGAAAAGTATCTCAGATATATTAGCCGGGCCTTGCTCCAATAATTCAGATGTACTTGGCGCTTTGCATCGAGCGCAAGCTATTTACAAGTCAAGAAGAGAAGGGTATGACAAATATCTTTTTCTGTTCAGTGACCTTTCGGACAATATCAATAGACAAACACCGGCACCTGAATTGGACAGCGTCAGGGTAATCACGTTATTTTCAAATTCTGACAAAAAGAATATTATTTCTGCCAAAAGCCAAACCGAAGCGTGGGAAAAAGTGTTTGCAGACAGCAGGGCTTCTGAGGTACTCATTCTGGGCCACGATATCAGCATGTCATTCGAGATAAAACAATATCTGGAAAGGGGGATTTAACCATGTCAAAGAATTATGAAATACGGCTTGAAGATACGGTTTTATTCAACATCGCGGTCAGCTTAATAGAAGCCGTTGGTCGAGAAGCCACAAAGATGCTTCAGCTTAGTTGCTCTGCTTATAATGATTTTCTAAAGCCAAGACAGTATTCGACGGGTTTGATATCATCAGCGGCGATGCCAAACCATATGCAGGTTAAAAAGCCGACGATAATAAAAGAAACCGCCCATAAGGTCCGTCCGAGTGATGTTGAAATTGCCAAGTTTATCGAGATTAAAGCTCAGCAACTCGGCTATCAGTCCCAGGGGATTAAGCTTCTTCCCGAGAAAACAGGGGAAGTCATAGAGTTTACGTTCAGTATTCCCAAGGAAAAGATCAATATTCTACGAGGAGGTAAAACATGAACAAGTATGAACAGGCAACAAATGAATCGAGAGGGTCAGGGGTATTGCCACCCTGGTTGTGCCGTGAGATCGAATCCCAACGGGAGTATCTTTTAATCGTGCATTCTTTCTATCCGCAATGCATCCCGGTGAGCAATGCTGAAATCTGTGCCAGGTTGTATTACCTGAATAAATATTGTTTAATCCGCCGCGAGGACATGATTATATTCAAATATATAATCGTCCTGTTAATGTTGGGTCAAGGTCTACCAGTGAAAGATACTGCAATGCGCCAATATAATCAGGGATTAAATTATCAGCAAATGCAACGATTGGAATATTGGCGCTCTCTGATATATCGTAGTCGTAATGAATCAGGTCGAGCTTAAATATACAAATCAATAATATCGAGGTAGTTATATAAGAGTATCTGCCTCAAATCAATAATTAAGAGGTTGGTTATGAATCATAGAGTATTCATAGAGGATGGCGGGAAAGTAAAAATATATCCGCCGACACGAGAAGTAGTGGAACCGCTTATGCGGCAACTTGGCCAGGATTACCATTGTGAGAGCATCCGTCACCCGTCATCATTTAGTCCCTTATTCCAACAAACCAGAAGGCTTCTCGTCGGGATAACAATAGATGAATCTAAAAAAATGACCTTGGATAAGCTCTGGCAGGTTCATGATTCAAAATCATTTAAAGACCAGGGAATATCTCTCCTCGATCTTAAAATCGAAATATGCAAAAGGCTTTACGAAAAATGCGAAGTGTGTGGACATCTCTGCAAAGTCAACAGATACCAAGAAAAAGGTAAATGCGGAGTGGGTGTTGAGACATATTACGATTACTGGGGATCATTGATCGGAGAGGAGCCGGTTATAAATCCAGCTGCCGGCATTGCTCTTTGGGGTTGCTCCTGGAATTGTTCATTTTGCCATGCGTCAGATTACCTTAATATCAATAACGGCACAAAAGAAGGAAAGCTGCTGGGATCGGACATTTGGAAAGAGATTGCTTATAGAAATTGCCAAACAATTGAATTTAACGCTGCTGGTGATCCAACACCACATTTGCTGTCAATCCTTAATGTTTTAAATCAGGCTCCAGGCACTATGAATCACCCGATAGTATGTAGTAGTAACAGCCATGCAACTCAAAATGCCTGGAAACTATTAGATGGAATCGCCGATGTCTTTTTGGTGGATATTAAATTTGGAAATGATAGCTGTGCACACTCCCTTGCAGGTTGCTTGAATCATAATTACTTCACCAAAGAAACCTTGGAATGTCTGGATAAACTTCCCGGGAAAAAGATAATCCGTTGGCTTCTTTTGCCTGACCATGTCGATTGCTGTGGACAAGAAATCGTAAAAATGCTTTCCCGTCATGACTTTTATGTCAGCCTGCTGAATGATTTTCAGGATGACCATAAAATGGTTTTTAAAAGGAAAAATACCGATGATGAAATAGCCAGAGCAAAAGAATTAATCAAACGATATGGGCTAAAAGATATCAACCATCCGGAAAATGCCAGACATTTCTGGACTAAATGAGGAGAAAGGTCATGAGATACTTTGATTATCAGGGACCTGACTGGGGCAACAGGAGAGGGCAAACACCGGAGCCCAACTTCAACGAAACTCATGTCAGGGTTAGTGAAATCATACAGCCCAATGGGGAAAAGGTTACATTGGGCGGGGAGGAAACGCAGACAGTACTCAATCCGGAGGAGGGAAATACAAAGACCATAGTGCGTGATGTTGCCACTCCCTTGGCCTGCGGATGCGTTCCTACAAAGGACACAAAGATTCGGGTTTTTCCCAATGGCACGGCTTGTTGTGAAAACCACTTCCTAGTTTGCTCGCTTTGTTCAGCCCCGATACTGCCGAACCTGCATACGATTATTCCGATAGACGGGAAGAACTACTTTTTTCACCGGGATAATTGCGCGGAGATAGTGCTTCGTCAATTATTGCGAAATGAACAGACAAATCCCAGTTTTTCTGACAATACCAGGGTCTTACTCGAGAATATGCTGAGTGACATCCGCGCCAACAAGAGCTGGGTATACAGGCTTTTTACAGGAAGGCGTAGCAATGGGCTTCTTCTCAGATAATAACCGATCACCACGACGGTATTTTCAAGGCCCTAATGAATCAGCAATCAGGGCTGGAGAGGTAATGGCCCGTTATCAGCAGATTCAGGAGATAAGGCAACAGCGTTTAATCGCTGATAACATCCAAGGTCAAATTCCGCTGGGATTTGTAAGCAATAGTGAACTTCTTTTCGGGCTACGACCAAGCGATGCTCCGAAGAATGCCTTGGTTTTGGGACTGCCTGGAACTGGAAAAACAAATGCCTGCCGGGTGCTGGTCGACGGTTTCCTTAAAAATACAGACGCTACAGTAGTGTTCTTTGATAAAAAGGGCAGTGAAAAGTGTCTTTACCCGTACTTGCTTCAGGTGCTTGATAAAAGTCAAATCTTATTTCTCAGCCCGGAGAAGAACCTCTGTGACAACCCATTCTGTCCACCTCATCAAAGTATCAATCACCAGGAGTGGTACAGGATTATTTGCAACGTCCTTTTACCGAGCCTTGGTATCCGTTTCGAAGCAGGCAATGCCCTAATAGCTGGTGCGTATAAAGCTAAACAATATTTACCAGAGGGAGTAAATCCCTGTTTATTTGATATATATCCCCGTCTTGTTGAATTGCGTCCCCGTCGTTATGACGAACACGTTAAGGCAGATTATTATTCCAGGGGAGAGTTTCGATTGGAAATGTGTTTAATGAATCAACAAAAAGGTTTTAGTTATCGTCAAGGAATTCCTTTTGATATATACCGGAAGAAAAGATTCATCGGGATCGACCTTTCCCGGACAGATGATTTTACCTCGAAGCTTATTGTGGAATCATTCGTTGCCAAGGTATTCCATTATCAAATTGCCCAAGGCCGGGATGAGGATGCTTCGTGGGTTTTATGTTTTGACGAAGCCCAGCATTATTACAGCAGTGAAAAGATACAGACATTTACTGGCATAAGCCCCTTGGAGGAATATATACGAATGACTAGGTCAACAGGAATATGGCAGATACTGGCCAACCAAAGCTATAGCGCTTTATCACATGGTGCAAGGACCATGGTCGGATCCAAAATCCTTTTCAAAATAGATTCGACGGAGTTAAAGTTTCTTCGTGATTCAATGATGTTATCTGAAGATGAGATTCAAATGGCTGATAATCTTAATATCGGTGAAGCATTGGTCAAACTTGATTCCAGGCCGGGAACACCTGTGTTTAAGATAACTGTCCCAGAGTTCAGAATAAGTAACGGTCCAATTACTGAAAATATCTTTGAGCCGGTTCATGAAAAATATGATTGCCAACCTATTCCCGAGGAGGAAAGGATAAGAATAATCAATCAGATATTGGGAGAAAAGGAAAAGCCAAAACCAATGACAGAGATTAAGCGAGAAGTGGCTATGAATGATAACAAGAAAATCCACGAATTCTTGATAAATATTTCAGAAAAACCATTTCTGCAATTTACTGAAAGATTAGCTGATCTTAAATTTGGGGAAAGCATTGCAGAAGCTGACAGAATCAAGAAATTGCTTATAGATCAGGATTATGTTGTTGAGTACAAAATAAAACTCAAGAAAGGTCGGGGTTCAAAATCGTCATGTCTCGGGATTGCATCAGCAGGCAAGGATTACCTTATTGGGAATGGTTATAAACCGGTAAGGATTATCGAGGGGAAATCAGGATTTCTTCATTCATTGATCGTCAATAAGCTGATAAAACCGTTTTATGAATCTCAATACCAGGTGGAAATCGAGGGTAAAAACAAGGGCTTTGATTGCGACCTAGCAGTTTCTGACGAAGACAAAAAGCTAATTGCTGTAGAGGTTTCATTCACGACAACCAGCGATGGTGAAATAAGAAATATCGTGAGAAACATCAATGCTGGTTATGAAAAAGTGCAGATTATCGTCGTGGCGATCAGCAAAGAAGGCAAATCCATCGTCGAGGATGAAACCAGAGCAATGGCCAAGAAACAAATATTTCAGGAGGCCTTTTCTAGAGATCTCGAAGAATCAATTTATTCCAAGGTACAGGTATTAACCTTAAAAGAGTTTAGGGATATGGCATAAAATGAGCCGCCTTATAGACATAAATACACTTGCTGAAAAGCTGTGTGTGAAACCCATGACTATCTATAGCTGGATACATGAAGGCATTATCCCCCATTTTAAGCTTGGGCGATTAGTAAGGTTCGACGAGGAGTTGATAGAGGATTGGCTTAAAAAAAGAAAAGTTAGCGGAAGGAGCCAACGTGCTCTTGACGTAAAACTATAAAGGTCTGCTGTTAGGCAGTTGAAAAGGAGATACAATGCGAATATATCAAAGAAGGAAAGTATGGTACATAGACTATATTTTCCAAGGCAAACGATTCAGAAAACGAATCGGATATTCAAAAAAGGTTGCTGAATTAACTCTGAAAGACATTGAAGTCAAGATTGCAAGAAAGGAACATTTGGGAATTCAAGAAACAAATAAAATTCTTTTTGAAAAATATTCTGAGGAATATTTGAAGTATGCAAAAATAAATAAATCAGAGAAATCGTATACTTTAAACATCACTAATATTAAAGCGTTGAATTTATTCTTCAAGGGCAAATACCTTACAGATATCAAACCCCAGGATATTGAATCTTATAAGGAGGAGCGTAGCAAGAATTTAAAACCAGCTAGTGTTAACCGCGACCTTGCCTGCTTGCGTCATATGTTGAACAAGGCAATACAATGGGGATATTTATTGTCAAACCCGATGAAAGGCATTAAGCTGTTAAAGGAGCCCCCAGGGAGATTGCGTTTCTTGTCCGAGGAGGAAATCAAAAGATTACTACAAGAGTTGCCAGCAGGATCCAAACTTATCATACTGGTCGCGATGTACACCGGGATGAGGAGATCTGAAATCCTCAATCTCAATTGGAGCAATGTGGATTTGAAGAACAGGATCCTTGTCGTCGAGAAAACCAAGACCAATGAGCGGAGAATCATCCCAATCAACGACAGTTTGTTTTCTCAGTTACAGGAATTATCCGCAAAGAAAAAGAGCGAAGTGGTGTTTGCCGAATGCAGGACTAATCTGCGAAGGAACTTCACGGATGCATTGAAAAGGGCAAACGTTAGGGATTTCAGATTTCACGACCTGCGCCATACCTTTGCATCTTATCTTGTGATGAGCGGTGCCAGCATAAAAGTGGTTCAGCAGCTTCTTGGCCATAAAGATTTAAAAATGACGATGAGGTATTCGCATCTTTCAAATGAACACCTCCAGGAAGCTGTCGGAAAGTTAAATTACCTTAAACCAGAGAAACCAAAGCCACAAACAATAAGGGAAACCAGAGGACAATACAAGGTCAGTCATGCAATGGTTCTGAGATAGCAATTATAGTCCAGCTTTTTAAGCTGGGCTATTTTACTCACAACAACAATATTCTAAGGAGGATAAAATGTTAATTTATCATTTATTTGCACTGGTCTTCGTCGCAGTGATGGCTAGAAAATATTCTGCCAAGGAGATCTTGCGGGCAGCAATTAAGGCGGGAATCATTGCATACATAGTCATGGGTCTGGTATTTGCTCAAGGAATTATCAGAAAAATAGCCTTCCGTTCAGTTATTCACCTGCAACAAAACAATAACAATTCCTACAACAGTAACCCTCTTATCTAAATTAAAGGAGGTACACCATAATGAGTATCACGAATAAAATCTACATTCCCGAAGATGTACTCTATTTCCTTAAACTTGCTGGTTATGATAAATTTGTATATTCCAACATTGACGAAGTGGTTGTCCGGCCTGATCTTCCAGCTAATGGGGTAGCGTTTATTGGGAGCCGTCCCCGGCTTGTACACATTAAATTACGTGTCCCACCCGTTAATAATGCAGCATGGAGACAAGTAACTGCCATATCCAACGCAACAACTTATGTGCATGAAGCCGCACATCATTACAGATGGGAGAATTATCATGATCGTGGAGAGTATGCACCACAATGTTATGAATGGCGGTTCTTACGGGCATTGCAACCTCTGATCGAATCTCAAGGCAAAATCCGAATGGTTATTCACCCCCGAACGTGGTGGGGTGGTTTCAAGGGGTGTAATTATTTAATCGTTTGACTGCTCGGGTTCCTGGGGGAACAATAAATACCTTTTAGTGCATTTGAAATGGGCATATTCAGAAAGCTATGGCACAAATATGGCACAAACCATAAAAGAAGGCCCAAGTCAGTATAAAACAAAAAAGGCAACCTATTGGTTGCCTTTTAATTATCTGGTGCGCCATAAAGGACTCGAACCTTTGACCCGCTGATTAAGAGTCAGCTGCTCTACCAACTGAGCTAATGGCGCATTTTTTCAAGACAATCATTATACTAAAATTTTGCCAGAATGTAAAGAGTCTTTTAATTTCATCCTCCAAAAGATAAAGAAAGCCGGCGGAACTTTATCCTTGACTAGGTGCCCAAATAAGGGTTATAGTTACAAATCATTCCAGCCTGGTTATATTTTTAATTTATTGATTATTAAGTGCTTATGGCACTGCTATCAAAACATATTGAATTGGCCTACGGAGACACCTGCCTTAAAATTGATATGCCAGAAAAGAACCTGCTCGAAATCCTTTCGGTTTCAGGTAGAGAGGCTATCAGCGGCGTTCCCGCCGCTCTGGACAAGGCAATGCTAAAACCCATCGGATCACCCCCACTTTGTGAACTTTTGAAAAAAATCAAACCCCATAGACCCCTGATAATCGCCAGCGACCATACCAGGGTGGTTCCCCATTATTCCTTGATCCTGGATCGCCTGTTGGATGAGTTTCAAAAAGCCGGGATCGGCCCCAATCAGGCCGATCTTCTTATCGCCACCGGGAATCACCGGGCGCCCAGCTGCGAGGAACGAGAGGCCATGTATGGGCCAAAGGCCTTCGATCGGCTGAACCTGTATGCCCATAACTGCGACCAAAACTGCATCGCCCTAAGCCGGCTGACAAACGGCCGTGAAGTGGAAGTGAACCAGCGGTTGCTGGAGAGCGATTTCATTATTGCCACCGGCAAGATCACTCCGCATTACCTGGCGGGCTATTCCGGCGGCCGGAAGGCGGTCATGCCGGGCTGCGCCTCGCGAAGCTCCATTGCCGCCAACCACGCCATGGTCGCCCGGCGCAAAAACGGGCCGGGGATCATCAGAGATAATCCCATCCACCTTGAAATGGCCGAAGCCGCTTCGCTGGCAAGAATTGACTTCCTGATTAACGTAGTCCCCACCCCGGAAGGTAATATCGCCGGCCTATTCGCCGGGCACTGGCAGAGGGCCTGGGAGTCGGGGGTAGAATTGTGCCGCCAGGTATGGTCGGCTGAGTATGGGGGATTGGCAGACTGCATCATCGCCTCGGCCGGGGGATATCCGCTGGACATCAACCTCTACCAGATGCAGAGGTTGCTCAATAACCTGGAATGCGCTGTCAAGCCTGGCGGGACCATAGTGCTGGTCGGTGAATGCCGGGAGGGGGTTGGACAGGATGGGTTCGGCCACTGGATGGAGAGGTATTCGATAAAAGAAATATTATCTACCCCCGAAGAAAATATCACCGCCGAGGCCCATCGGGCCTTTGCCACAGCTCTGGTGATGGATAAATGCGAGGTTCTGCTGATAAGCAGCATCGAGAAATCCAAGACCCAGGAACTGAAATTCAAGTTCGTGCCCGACTGCCAAAGCGCTTTGGACTATCTGAAGCTCAAACATGGGGCGGATTTCAAATGCTACCTGGTGCCCCAGGCCAACTCCATCATGCTGGAGAGGCGACAGCCATAACCGGAGATCCCGGCCGCAGTCTTATTTAGCATTAGATATAAACCCAATTATAAGGAGAGGCGTATGTTCAAGTCGATTGTTTTATCCGCCGCTGTCTGTTTTTTATCGGCCAACCTTTTTGCCGCCGGGAAAAACAAACCGTCCCCGGGCGCTGAATTCTGGAGGGATGGCAAATACTGTCGGCAGGATGATATCGATCTGAAAAAAGCCGGGCAGGGGGTCCTCCGGGCAAAAGTGGAAGGCCGGTGGCAGGATTTTACCATCCAGCATCTTTCCCCGGACTTCATGGAATGGAACCTTAAGGAGAGGATTAAATCCCTGGAGGGCATCAAAAAACGGGAGATGCCGGGTTTTGCCGGGCCGCACAGCGGAATGGTGGCCAGCCACGGAGCCGGCCGCGGGGACAGCCGGACCACCATCAACAATGCGGTAAAGGGGATGGGCTTTCTTCCCAAACCGGAGGCCATTGGCGGGCTGCTGGATGAGCTTCAATCTACGGCGGATTCCTCAATGAACTATAAACTGAACTGGCTGATGAACCTCTATGGCCAGAGAAAGGACCTGCTGGATGACACCAAGCAGGTCTCTTTGGAACTGTATGCCAAGCCGGATTTTGCCACCCATACCTTTTTGAATCAGATGACCGATCCGGCGGTATCCATCGTCTTTCTGGATATTCCCTCTTTCGAGGTCCGGGCCCTAGCCCAGCTGATCGATCCCAATGATCCGGAGCTTACCGGATACCAGAGACAGATGGTGGAATACGTAAACGGCATCCATGATTATTTCCATGGGGCGGCCCCCAGGAAATCAATCGTGGCGGTTTACCATGTGATAGAGGTGTTTGATAACTCCCCCGGCAAGGCCAGGGGAAAGAGGGTGGTTCCGCCGCTGCCCTAGATCAGCAGCAGGGTGTCTGCTTGGTGCAGGACCTGGGTCCCCTTATAAGGCAGACGGCCCGGCGGATGGCATGGTATAGCCCGATGTAAATGAATATCAGACCGGTGACGCTATGCCAGTGGGACAAATTGAAAGTGATGACGGGCCGGGATCCCGGCGGCAGGATAAAATATAGTCCGGTCAGCGAACCGGCAAAAAAACTGATCAGCAGCAACCAATTCCAGGCGGTTTGGATAAGAATGATCTTTTTGGGGTCCTGCCGCTGCCATATTTCCCCGGCACTAGCTAATACTGAGACCATAAACAGCAGAAGCCAGGGGTGATAGTTGGGGCGGTTTAGTTTCAGGGGTTCCCCTTCGGGCCGTTCGATGGCTATTGTTTCCGGTTGTTCCTCCGGAGCGGCCGCGGGAATATTCTGGGGATCCGGCTGCGGAATAGCATCCAATTCCGATCCCTGTTCGGTTTGATTATTATCGGTCGATTCTCCAGCCGGCCCGGGGTTTTCATTTTGGGTATCATCCCCCGGTTCCCCGGCCGAGGCTCCGCCAGATTGAGTGAGGTCCTGGGACAGATCGCAGATGCTGTCCCCATTGCCGTCAACATAGCGCCCGCACTGGCCCGGGGCGGGATCGTCGGTCAGGCCGAAGGGGCAGTTAGTTTGGGCCAGACAATATCCGGCGGCCAACAACATCAGGGGCAATGCAAGAATGATTTTTTTGGGCATGGGGTTCCTTTATTTTCAAGTCTGTTAGGTTTGGACAATGATAACAACCAAACATCAGTTTGTCAACCTTAACCAAAAGCGGTGGATATTAAAACCACCGACGCTTTTCCTGAGGCATCATGATTTCAGGCTTTACTGGATGGCGCAGCTGGTATCGCTGACCGGCACGGGGACACAGCAAGCGACCATGAGCTGGCTGATCCTCGACTTGCCCGAAAGGGCCTTTTTACTGGAACTGTCCCGGCCATCGGCGAGACCCAGGTCCTATCATTTACCTGCCAGGCTAATGGGCGGCCGGCCGGCAAAGCAAGAAAATACCGCTGATGGCTTTACTGGTTATATAGTGGTTGAAATTTGACAGCGTTTTATGTTAAATTGACATATTATATCTGAACCTTTAACCAAAAAACAGCTGATATGACCGCAGGGAAGAAACAGACCCCCCAGGGAAAGATAATGGTAATAATGCCGGACGGCAAAGTGATGGAACCGAGCATAATCCTGACCATAGAGGATCTGCGCGACAAGGAAAAAACCGTTATGAAGATGTTCGGGGGCAGCCCACAGATGACCATGAGCGCCAAGGAGGCTCTGATGGTAGACATCTCCGAGGTGGTGGCCAATCTGGTCGGCGACAGGATCGAACTGGCCGGCCAGTATAAGACCGACACCCTGGTCTATTACGCCCCCACCGCCTTCAGCGGCGACAAGGAGCGGGCCATCACCGTGGCCAACAAAGTGTACGCCCAGCGGTTGATGAAACTGGAAAAGGAAAGGCGCGACCATACTGTCGCCATAGCCAGGCTTAAGGACCTTTACGAGTCCGAGAGGAACAAGATCGGTCTGCTCACCGCCAAGATTTTGGAGGTGAAGAACAGCGGAGTCAGCGAGGAGAAGAACCAACAGCAGGTCAGCCAGGCCCGCGAGGAAGCCATGAAGATGGCCGAGGAGACCATCCTGGCCATCGAAAACGAGAAGAAAGATCTGGAGCAGACGGTGGACCAGCTAGAGGCGCTGCTGCATGACAGTATCTCCATCGCCCAGCATTCCGAGGAGATGGAGCGGCTGAAGACGGAATACGACGAGGTCAACCGCCGGGCCATGAGGTACCGCCCTTCGGAGAACCTCAGCCAGCTGAGCAGGGAGCAAAAACAGGAGCTGGCCAAGCTGCTTCCTAAGCTCAAGGGCACCGATGGCAACGATCGTTATTTCGACCTGCGCCAGGTCCTGAAAATTAAGGACCGGCAATCCGGCCTGCTGGAGGGCACTCATGTGCTGGTCAAATACCGGCCGGCCGACGAGACCAAATATTTTATGGGCCGGCTGTTTTTCAACGACACCAAGGATTATATCTGCCTGGGGCAGGGGTTCGAGATCACCTCCGGAGTATATACCGGACGGGATCGCAAGGAAACGCCGACCGACGAATCGGTCCTTCAATATCTTAATATGAACCCCCTTAGCGTCCAGATCTACCTTGAGGCGGTGCGCAACTCGGCCATCCAGACGGTCCAATTCTGGCTGCACGACCTCAGAGCCGAACAGCTGATGGAGATCCAATCCATCGATCCCCTGATAGTCCAGTTGATGAAAGATTCCATGAAGATAGCCCACGAAAGGGCTTACGAGGTGAATGCCACCTGCGATGAACCTCAGCCATCAGATCCAAGGACGGAGGAAGACAGAGGAATGGTTGATCCTGTTCTGGCAGCTGTCAAGAAAGCCGTGGCCCAGCCGCTGGCCATGAAATACGTGCTGGATGAGCAGGATCTGAAGAAAAGGATAAACCAGGCCTCCGACCAAATGCAGAAGGAGGCTCTGGCCCGCCAGCTGAAGCGGCTCCAGGGAAAGAAACACGGCGAGATCCGGGCCTTGTACGAATCCCTGAAAAAGATGCTGATGGACGAGGAGATGGTGGGCCCCGATCGCATCAATTTCAAGAAATACGTCCCGATATTGGAACTGCGTAAAAAGATAAGCGAAAGCATGGCGGAGCGGATAAAGCGGGACGACAAACTTCCCGACTCCATTCTGGATTGAACATACACTAAGGAGAAAAAGATGAAAAGACATCTATCATTGGCGCTGCTCATTACCTTGCTGCTGGCCTTCTCCCTGCCGGCCGAAAAAAAGAGCGACAAGAAAAAGGACCAGGCGGCTGCCGAGGAAACATCGCCCCAGGGCCTTTATAAATATCTTCCCGAGTCATACGACAAGCAGGCGGTATTCACGGTGGCCGACCTGATCGCATTAAAAATGACCGCCTACAACAGCCGGGCCCAGGGTATCAGCGGAAAACTGATCAGCAGTTCCATAACGGCGCTGGCCTGGCCGGACAGCTTGGTGCTGAACTGCTACCTGGAACTTCAGGAGAAGGACAAGGCCAGCTACTTGGGTGCGGGAAAGTTCACCTACCCCCAGGACGATCTGCCGGCAATGTTCCAGGAGGCGGTCACTTTCATCCAGAAGATGTCCCACTTGTATTATGCCGACCTAAACGACAAATACACGGTCATCAATCTTTATATGAAGGGCAGCCTGGTGGCTAATTGGAAGGATTTTCAGCTCAAGGTTCAGGCCCAGGGGAAGTGATAAATTGATCGATCCAAACAAACCCCTGATATATCAGACCGTGGTGGCCAAGGGTCTGGTGGACACCAATTGCTATCTGCTGGCCTGCTCTGAAACCGGGGAAGCGATGATAATAGACCCCGGGGCTTTCAACCCGGGCGAAGCAAGGACCATCCTGGGGCTTATCAGCCAGCATGACCTGAAACCCCGATATATCCTGAACACTCACGGCCATATCGACCACATAGCCGGCAACCAACCGATCAAAAAGGCCACCGGGGCCGAACTGCTCATTCACTCCAGTGATGCCGACATGATTGGATCGGGCACCATGAACGGCTCGTTCATGTTCGGGAAAGAGGTCGTCTCTCCTCCGGCCGACCGGCAGTTGGAGGACGGCCAAATTATACAGCTGGGAAAGCTATCGATACGGGTGATCCATACCCCCGGCCATACACCGGGATGCATTTGTCTTCATGTCGATGGCACGCTTTTCTCCGGCGATACATTGTTTGCCGGCTCGGTGGGACGGACCGATCTGCCGGGCGGAGATGAAAAGGCCATCATCCGCTCAATCAAAGAAAGGCTTTTGAACCTGCCCGATGAGACCGTGATCCGGCCGGGCCATGGGCCGAGGACCACCATTGGGCAAGAGCGGAAAGAGAACCCGTTCCTGTGAAAATTGAAAATATCAAATATTGAATCTCAAATTGCCGCAGAGGAGGATTTCCATGAAAAAACTCAATATCCGCGATCTCGATCTGAAAGGCAAACGGGTGCTGGTCCGGGTGGATTTCAACGTTCCCCAGGACAAGAAGACCGGGGCCATCAAGGACGACTCCCGGGTGGTGGGGGCTCTGCCTACCATCAATTATCTGATCGAACATGGGGCCAAGGTAATATTGATGTCCCATCTGGGAAGGCCCGATGGTCAGGTAAATGTGCAGTTCACCCTAAAACCGGTGGCTGAAAAGCTGTCGGAATTGCTTAAAAAGCCGATCAAATTCGCTTCCGATTGCATCGGTTTGGAGCCGCTGAAAATATCACAGGAATTGAAAGCGGGCGAAGTTCTCTTGTTGGAGAACCTGCGTTTCCATGCCGAAGAGGAGAAGAACGATCCGGCTTTTGCCAAACAGCTGGCGGAGCTGGGGGAAATATATGTCAACGACGCTTTCGGCACTGCCCACCGGGCCCACGCCTCCACCGAGGGAGTGACAAAATATTTCAAACAGAACGCCGCCGGGTTCCTGATGGAGAAGGAGATAGATTATCTGTCGGCCGTCCTGGAAAGCCCGGAGCATCCCTTTGTGGCCATCCTGGGCGGGGCCAAGGTGTCCGATAAAATTGCGGTGATAGAGAATCTTTTAAACAAAGCCGATGCCGTTCTGATCGGCGGGGCCATGGCCTACACATTCTTGCTGGCCCAGGGCAAGGAGGTCGGCTCCTCCCTGGTCGAGAAGGACAAACTGAATATGGCCAAGGATATCCTGCAAAAATCCCAAAAGATCAGATTTCTACTGCCGATAGACCACATTGCAGCCGAGAAAAAAGAAGGCCAACCGGATAAGAAAGGAAAGCCGACCTTCACCTTCGTCAATCCCAAAGAGGTCGCAGAAATCCCCCGGGGCCTGGCCGGTGTGGACATCGGTCCCCGGACGATCATCGAGTACAATAAGGCCATCTCCGGGGCTAGGACCATAGTCTGGAACGGACCGATGGGCATCTTCGAGACCCCGGAATACGCCAAGGGGACCTTCGAAGTGGCCAAAGCCGTGGCGGCATCGGGGGCCAAGTCCATCATCGGCGGGGGGGATTCCGCCTCGGCGGTGCATCTTTCCGGGGTGGCCGAAAAGATATCGCATATCTCCACCGGGGGCGGGGCGTCGTTGGAGTTTTTGGAGGGGAAAGTACTGCCCGGCGTGGCGGCGTTGACGGATAAATAACATCAAGGGATTTGATCATAAAAGGAGATAGAATGCGCAAACCCATAATTGCCGGAAACTGGAAGATGCACAAAAATATGTCCGAGGCCAAAGCTTTGGCGGAAGGCATTGTTCAAAAGGTTCAAAAGGTTGAAAAAGTTCAAATAGTGCTGTGTCCGCCTTTTACGGCCTTGGGGGTCGTGGCTGAAGCAATAAAAGGATCTAATGTCGAATTGGGCGCCCAGAACTGCCATTTCGAGGATAAAGGCGCCTTTAGCGGCGAGATATCCACGGCGTTTCTTATCGATGCCGGGTGCAAATTTGTGATCATAGGGCATTCCGAGCGACGGCAGTATTTTGTCGAGGATGATGCCCTGATCAACAAGAAGATCAAAAAAGCTTTGTCTTCAGGGCTGATACCCATATTCTGCATCGGCGAGACCCTGCAGGAGCGCCAGAAGGAACAGACCTTCGACGTGCTGAAACGCCAGGTGCTGCATGGCCTGCAGGAAGTAAACCTCTCCGATCCCGAACGGTTGATAGTTGCCTATGAGCCGGTTTGGGCCATCGGGACCGGAATGACCGCCAGCAAGGAACAGGCCCAGGAGGCCCACCGTTATATCCGCGACCTGCTGGCCGGGCTGTGGGGAAGCGAGACTGCCGAAAAGATAAGGATACAATACGGCGGCAGCGTCAAACCGGACAATGTCACGGAACTTATGGCCCAGGACGATATCGACGGAGCCCTGGTGGGCGGGGCCAGCCTGGAGGCAGATTCTTTTTCCAGGATCATAAAATTTTGAGATCACCGCCCAACAGAAAAGCCCGGATCTACGATCCGGGCTTTTGATATTCTTTCTTAAAACGGCTGGAAACGGGCCTCTTCCCAGTAGGCGCTCATGAATAACTTCTGTTGCTTGACCAGCGCCTCCAGGTGTTTTTTCTCCCAGGCTACCAGGACGGACAACAGGGTTTTAAGCTTGGCATTTTTGGCCTTGCTTTTCATCTTGGAATAAAAATCTATCGAATTCTGCTCCAGCAGTATTCCGATGGAGAGGGCGGACATCTCGTAATGCTTGTCCTTGATGCGCTTGACGAAGTCCGCCGAAAAGATGGGGCTGGGGCCGGCGGCGGATACCTTCGACTTGCCGTCTATCGCGGCCAGATTCCATTTTTTGTCCCGGCCGTAGGAGGCGATCCCGTCCAGCAGGGTCTTGCGGTGCAGTTCCTCGTCCTGGGCCAAAGCTTTGAAAACCTCTTGGGCTTTTTTGTCCGTGGTGATGGCCGAAGCGGTCAGATAGTGATGATACCCGTCCTGTTCGGCCAGGATGGCCAGCTTGAGCATTTCGATGGTCCGGTCCATGATGGTGCTCCTTTTGGTTTAATTTGATTCCAAAGAAAATTCCCTGACCCCGAACCAGAAACCTATGTCATTGATGCTGTCGATCTCGGCCTGGATCAGGTTGTAATGGGATTCCTCCATCTCGACCAGCCGGAAAAATATCTGCTTGGCGGTGACATCGGTCTCCTTGTTGCCCTGGCGCATGTAAAAATCGGCCGCCTTGCGCTCCAGATCCAATGCGATATTCAGGGCGGTGAGGTCATCCGAGGTGCCCTGTTCGGCCTTGATCCTGGTCTGCTGGGAGGAAAGCTTGGGGACCACCTCCTCGATGTCGGAGGGGGCGATATCGAGGCCCACCCATCTCTTGCCCTGCTGAAGGCGGTTGCGCTCCTTCTCCAGAAGCTCCATGTGCCCGAATTCGTCCTGGGCCAGCCTAATGAACATATCCTTGCCAGACTGCGACCTGGTGCTGCGGGCGAATTTCAAATAGCTTTCCAGCCCCGTCTTCTCGCCCTTGATGGCCTTGTTGAGGGCGGTGATGGCCTGCTCGGAGGATACCTTTGTGCTCATACGAGTCCTTTCGAATATTTGAATCATTTTAACCCTGAAAAAAGACAAATGCAAGCTATTTTATCACCATGGCGCTGGTGGAGAATTCCGGGTCCATCTGCCAGGCGGGGGAAAGGCGGATGCCGATCCGTTGCGGTTTTAAAAGAAAGAAAACCTTCTTTTGCTCCGAAAGTTCCGGCCAGACCGGATATCCCGGGCTCAGCCTTTTGGTGCCGGCAAGCCCCATGGCCCTCTGGGTCCTTTCCTGGGCCCATTTGGCCAGGGCCTCGGTCAGTTCGGCCGACAGGCCGTACAACAAAAACTGTTCCCGGATCTTATTTTGTTTTTTCAGCCGGGCAAATTCCCTTTTGAGCTTATTTCCCAGGGTAACCACCTGCAATCCCACTGTAAAATCCCGACCATTGTTATTTCCCATCATTCTGTCTGCAAATTTGGCCGAGAAAATCAGTTCCAGGGGTTTTGCCCCTTTTAGAAACTGTAATTTTATAACCGGCTTGTCCCACTTAGCCTTAAAAACACCGTAAATCATCTTGGGTTCAAAGATTTCTCCCCGCAAGCAGCCATTAACCAGAAGGTCAAAGTTTTTTTGGGCTTCGGCAAGCTGTAGCTCCTTTTTTTTGCCACGGGACATCTTTGACACCATCTGCCAGCGTTTTTCGAACAACGTTTTTTTATCCAACAGACCCAGCAGTTCGGCCAGGGGGATCCTTTTGACCACCGTTATACTGTCTTTTGGCATCCTTCGGGATTTGGCTTTGGATGTTTTGCTGCTGCCGGCCTGTTTTTTATCCAGCGATTGTACTATCTTGAGGCCGTCCATGGCGTCCCCGGCAAAGAAAACCTTGCCCTGATAGCGGGGCTGAAGCTCTTTCTTTACGAATGACTCATTCAATGCCGCTCCGCCGCACAGCACCGGAATGGTCAATCCGGACCCGGAGAAGACCTCCAGATATTCCGACATAGCCCGGGCCGATTCCACCAGCAGACCGGAAAGGCCAATGGCCATCGGCTTATGCCTCCTGACCGCCAAAAGAATGTCCTCGGCCGTCTGCCTGATGCCCAGGTCGATCACCTGGTACCCGTTGGCGGTCAGGATCAAGCCCGCCAGGTTCTTGCCGATGTCATGGATGTCGCCCCGGACCGTAGCGATCACGATGGTGCCGGTGCGGGAAGTTCTGCGGCCCTTGAGATGGGGCTTCAGGATATCCACCGCTTTCTGCATCACTTCGGCCGAGCGGAGAACGAAAGGCAGCTGCATCTCGCCGCGACCGAAAAGCTTTCCCACTTGGTCCATGGCCGGAAGCAATATCCGGTCGATGATCGTCACCGGATCGTGATCCTTCAGCAGAAGGCGGATATTATCCGTCAGGTCCTTTTCTTCGCCCCTGATTATGCTTTGCTGAAGCTGTTTTTGGGACGTCAACTTTCGGAGTCGGGTCTTGGGTGGAGCTGTTTCCGGCTTGCCGGAAAAATAATTCAAAATAAGTTCCAGCGGAGACGATTGTCCTTTTCGGCGGTCAAAGATAAGGTCGTCGCATAACTCCACCGCCTGGCGGGGGATCCGATTCAGGGGCATGATCTTTCCGGGATGGATTATGGCGGCATCCAGCCCGGCGGTTATGGCCCTTTGCAGGAATACCGAATTCAGGGCTTTCCGGGCCTCCGGCGGCAGCCCGTAGGAGATATTGCTGACACCCAGGACGGTGAAGGAATCGGGGAAGATCTTTTTCAGCTCTGCGATGGCCTCTAGGGATTCCAACCCGGCCCGGCTGAGCGACCGGTCGCCGCTGCCCAGGGTGAAGGTGAGGGTATCGAAGAAAAGATCCTGATGGGTAAGGCCATGCTTCAGGGATAGGGAGGCCAGTCGCCGGGCTATCGCCACTTTCCGGGCGGCGGTATGGGCCATGCCTTTTTCGTCGATGGTCAGGCAGACCACGGCGGCCCCGTATTGCCGGCACAGGGTCAGGATCTTTCGGGCCTTGGCGCCGCCATCCTCCAGGTTGATGGAATTTATGATCGATCGCCCGGAGAGATTCTTCAAGGCTGCCTCGACGGCTTCAGGGTCAGTGGAATCGATCATCACCGGGAGACGGCAGCGGGTGTTCAGCAGAAAGCACAGGCGGCGGTAATCATCAACCTCATCCCGGCCGGGCCGGGCCAGCGAAAGGTCGATGGCGTGGGCCCCCTCTTTCTCCTGCGAACAGGCCATAGC
The DNA here is from genome assembly GCA_001777915.1 of Candidatus Edwardsbacteria bacterium RifOxyA12_full_54_48. NCBI lineage: Bacteria > Candidatus Edwardsiibacteriota > Candidatus Edwardsbacteria bacterium RifOxyA12_full_54_48. The sequence continues at coordinate 30,906 of MFFN01000005.1, forward strand.
TGCCATGCCCTGAAGGTCATCCTTCTCCAGCAGTTCGCGAAAGGCCTTGCTGCCCGAGGCATTGGTCCGTTCGCCGATCAGCAGCGGCTTGGGCGAAACCGCGATCTCCTGCGACTGATATAGCGAGGAGATGCGGGCGGTAATTTTTGCCGGCCGGCGGGGAGGGATATCCTTGAGTCTTTCGGACAGCATTTTGATGTATTTGGGACCGGTGCCGCAGCAGCCCCCGGCGAAATTCAAACCCGGGTTCCGGGCGAAGCCCTCCATGCTGCGGGTGAACTGCTCCGGCCCCAGGTCATAATACAATTGCCCGTTCTTCATCCTGGGCAGCCCGGCATTGGGCAGCAGGGAGAGCAGCTTGGGTGAGTTATGGCCCAGATAATAGACCGCCTCGGCCAGGCCTTCCGGGCCCAGGCTGCAGTTGAGCCCGATGGCATCGATCTCCCAGCTCTCCATCGAAGCCAGTAGGGCTGAAATATCGCTGCCGGTAAGGGTGCGACCGCCCTGGTCGATGGTGAACTGGACCAGGATCGGTTTTATCAAAGATCTTTTTGCCTGGACCTCCCTTATCGCGGCAACGGCGGCCTTGGCCTGCAGGATGTCCTGGCAGGTCTCCACCAGGAAAAGATCAACCCCCCCGGCCAGCAGGCCTTCGGCCTGGATGGAATAACTTCCCTTCAGGTCATCGAAACTTACCTGTCCCAGGCTGGGGATCCTGGAGCCCGGCCCCATCGAGCCGGCCACGAACCGTGGGTGCCGGGCAGTGGTGAATTCTCCGGCAGCCCCCCTGGCCAATGATGCGGCGGTCTGGTTGATCTCAAAAGCGCCGGCTTTTAATCCGTGCTCCGCCAAAATATGCGGGGCCCCGCCGAAAGTATCCGTCTCGATGATATCGGCTCCGGCCGTCAGATAATCCCTATGAACCTGGGAAATGAGATCGGGCCGGCTGACCGCCAGATACTCGTTGCAGCCGGGATGATCCTGATAATCATCTGCAGTAATCCCCAGCTCCTTGAGATAGGTACCCATAGCACCGTCAAAAACCAGGATATGTTTTTTGGCCTGTTTTATAAGGTCGGATTTGCCGATCATATCAGCTGTTTCTCCTTGAGCTGTTTCATCACCTCGGCGGTGGCGGAGGTCTTGCCCAGGGTGTAAAAGTGAAGGCAGGGGACATCCAGATCGATCAGGTCCTGGCAGAGCCGGGCGGTGAAATCGATCCCGGCCTGGCGGGCCGCGGCCTTGTCGTCATGCTGCTTGATGGTGTCCACCAGTTTTTCCGGCAAGGAAACGTAAAAATCGCGGGGGATACTGGTCAGCTGGTCCCGGTTGACCATCACCTTGATGCCGGGGATGATGGGCACGGTTATACCGGCCTCCCGGGCCTTTTTGACGAACGATTCGAACAATTCGGCCGAGAACACCATCTGGGTCAATATATACGAAGCGCCCTGGTCCACCTTGGATTTAAGGTTCCGGATGTCGTCGGCTAGGTTGGGGGCCTCGTAATGCTTCTCCGGATATCCGGCCACCCCCATGCAGAAATTGGTGGGGATGGCGTCGTCCAGGTTCTCCAGATACTGGCCCCGGTTGAGATGGGCTATCTGCTCCACCAGCTGGCAGGCATGGTGGTGCCCCTCGGGCTCCGGGAGAAAGCCCTTGTAATCGGGCGGGGGGTCGCCCCGGATGACGAACAGGTTCTCGAAGCCCAGGTACTGCAGGTCGATCAGGGCATCCTCGGTCTCGTAACGGTTGAATCCCCCGCAGATCAGGTGCGGCACCGTCTCCACCCGGTAGCGGTTGGCCAGGGCGGTGCAGATGCCCACCGTGCCAGGCTTCTTGCGCTTAGGTATCTTGACGATGACGCCGTTCACCTCCTCGTAGACGATCCGCTGCTGGTGATAGGTGACATTGATGAAGGAGGGATTGAAGGGCATCAGCCGGTCGATGGCATCATAGATCACCTGGATGCTGTGGCCTTTCTCGGGCGGGGTGATCTCCAGTGAGACCAGGGTCTTCTTCCGCTGTTCCAGATGCTGGGTGACGTGCATGTAAGTTCTCTTATTAGTAGTGAATATTCTGATTTTAAAGAAATGCGTAGGTTGATCTGTAAATTGTTTCCAAAGTATGTTGGCCCGGCAAGTCACGTTAGCCTTTCCCCCGCTTTCTCTTTGAAGAGAAAGCTACAAAGAGAACTGTCGCTGCACCGCTGCCCGGAAGTTTATGATATCCTGCTGCCTAAATGTCTTGACCACGAAACGGGGCACCCGCAGGCAAAACATTCTTAACGGCAGCTTTTGCCAAGCAGCAGCGCTGATGCGACCCTGGAGCTGGCCCCAGAACCAGCAGACCTTCCCAATCTGGCATCCGGCAACATCACAAAGAGCGGGGATTGGATTTTTTCAGGGACCGCTGGGAGTTACACAACGATCAGTTTCATTCGATGGACACGAGAAGGTGATCCGGGGATGCCATAAAACACAAGACCCTTTTCCGGAGCGGATGCACTTCAGAAAAGGGTCCTTAAACCTCTGTTTCATCTTCAGTGATTGTGCATCACTCCAGGAATTAGCACCTTGTGGAATCTTTCATCCGCAGGTTGCTGAGGCTTCACCGGGCCTGTCCCTCCACCTCTCTTGATGATAATGTCAACTGGGATATTAACAAAAATAGTTTTGTTTGTCAAGCCTAAAGCAAAAGAGGGCGCCAGGGCGCCCTCCAAAATAACCAAGAGATCTTCAGATCAGCCCCAGTTCCTTTCCGGCGGACCGGAACTCCTCCAGCACCTTGTCCAGCTGGGCCTCGGTGTGGGCGGCCGAGAAGCTGGTGCGGATCATCTCCCGGCCCTCGGGCACCGCCGGGGACATCACCGGGTTGGCGAAGACACCGTGGGTCATCAGGTGCTTCCACAGGGCAAAGGCCTTCTCCCGGGAGCCGATCATCAACGGAATGATGGGGGTGCAGGCCACCCCGGTGTCGTAGCCCATTTCCCTGAAGCCGGCCAGCATCTTGTCGGCATTGTGCCACAGCTTGGTCAGCAACTCCGGCTCGTCCTGAAGAACATCCACCGCGGCCGAGACGGCGGCGGTCAATGCCGGGGGCAGGGCGGCCGAGAAGATCATGCTGCGGGCGAAATGCTTGACGTAGTCTATCACCTCGAAATCGCCGGCCACCACTCCGCCGATGGCGGCGAAACTCTTGGAAAAGGTGCCCATCATCAGGTCGGTCTCCTGCTCCAGGCCGAAGTGCTCGGCGGTGCCCCGGCCGTGCTTGCCCAGCACCCCCAGGCCATGGGCATCGTCCACCAGCACCCGGGCATTGTATTTTTTGCCCAGGCGGACCAGCTCCGGCAGGTTGGCGATGTCGCCCTCCATGCTGTAGATACCGTCCACGATGATCATCTTGCCCTTATGATGGTCCAGCCCTTTCAGCAGCCTTTCCAGGCTATCCATATCGTTGTGCTGGAAACGCCGCATCATGGAGTACGACAGCCGGCAGCCGTCCAGGATGGAGGCGTGGTCGAACTTGTCGGTGATCAAAATATCATCCTTGGTGCCCAGGCAGGAGATGACGCCCAGGTTGGTCTGCATGCCGGTGGAGAACACCAGGGCCGCTTCCTTGTTCAGGAACTTGGCCAGTTTGGCCTCCAGCTCGTTGTGCATGTCCAGGGTGCCGGTAAGAAAGCGGGAGCCGGTGCAGCCGGTGCCGAATTTCTCGATGGCCTTGACGGCCGCCTCCTTGACCCGGGGATGGGTGGTCAGGCCCAGGTAATTGTTGGAGCCGATCATGATCATCTTCTGGCCGTCTATTATCACCTCCGGCTCCTGGGCCGAGGACAGAGGGTGGAAATAGGGATACAGCCCGGCCTGGCGGGCCAGCTGGGCCTCCTTAAAATCGAAACATTTCTGGAATATATCCATTTTGCTTCCTTGAGTAATTTTAATGACGCTCAATTATACACGAAACGGCATTGTTATGGCAAGCATTTTAAGCCGCCGGGTTGGCAGGGGCACAGATAATTTTATTGACAAGTAATATAGTGCTGTAATATCATGTAAATTATAAAATGATCATGAGGATGGATCTATGAGGATAGTTATTTCTGCTTTATGCGGCTTGTTTGCCTCGGTTACAATTCTGACCGCCCAGACCCAGCCGGTGACAACCTTGAGCAATGCCGAGCTGTTCAGCCGGCAGTATGTACAGGCGGATACGATAAAACCCAATATTGAAAGCACGATCGCCAGTTCAAATGAAGAAAATTCGTTGCCATACAAGAGAAGGGTTAATAACGGTTCTATCATTAAAACAACCGCCAGTGGCACTATGTGGGGTGGGGTTGGTCTATTGGTTGGTGGTGGTGTCGGGGTAATGGCTGGTATGATATATACTGATCCTTCTGGCACAGAAAGTAACTCTGAAAACTGGGCAGGGTTATTAGGTGGTGTGGTAGGTGCAGGGATCGGGACAGTTGCCGGGTGCAGTTATGGGGTGTATGGTACGGGGAAGAAGTATAGGAAAGGGTCGTATTGGCACGCTTTGGCCGGAACTGTTTTGCCTTCATTGGCAGTGGCCGGTGCAACTGCATTATTATCAGATAAAAATAGATCTAATATGGACGCAACCTTAATCACTTTTGCCCTTGCTCCCATAACCTCAACAGCGGCTTATTATATTTTCTCCAAAGAATTGCCGGATACGTTAAAAACGCCTTAATAGCAAGTTATTAAAAGGAGCGGAGTTGCCGCTCCTTTTTTATTTGTCCTTTTTATCCTTGATTTTGGCTTTTATAGGTGCTAAAATTACTCCTCGTGCCAATAATAAAGCATTAAAAATATAGAGGATGCGGGTATGAAGTATCTGAAGACCAATCCATCCCTGTGCAAAGGGATCAAGGCCTGCGAGAAGACCTGTTCCAAGGCCTTCTTTAAGGTGGAGGATCCGGAGAAATCGGCCATCAGGGTCAAGCAGACCGAGGCCGGTTTCGAGATCAACGTCTGCAACCAGTGCGGCGAATGCATAGCGGTGTGCCCGGTGCTGGCCCTCAAGCGCAACAGCCAGGGCGTGGTGATGCTGGACAAGAAACTGTGCGTGGGCTGTCTGATGTGCGTGGGCTACTGCCCCACCCTGTCCATGCGCACCCACCCCGATCAGCGGGAGCCCTTCAAGTGCGTGGCCTGCGGGATCTGCGCCAGGGCCTGCCCCGAGAAGGCGCTGGAGATAGCAGAACGGTAATCTGATAACAGTAAGGGCACGATGCATCGTGCCCCACGGACCTCACCCTTGCCCTCTCCTAACGCATTAGGAGAGGGAGAAAAGCAAAAAGATTAGGAGAAGAAAAATGGACGAGAACAAGGTCTTTGAATATACCAGATACACCGAAGGCATCGAAGCGATGAAGGCGGCTCATAAAGTGCTGGCCGAGCATTCTTTCACTCCCAGCCTGCCCCAGAAGGGCTACAACAACCGCTCCCTGCATATCGATCTGGGCACCTTGAAGTTCACCGAGAAGAAGATCGGCGAGGCCATGAAGCAGACCTTCACCGGCGGGCGGGGCTTCGGATTAAAATATCTGTGGGACGCCATCAAGCCCACCACCAAGTGGAACGACCCGGAGAACGACATCATCATCTCCCCAGGCCCGATCTGCGGCATCACCCAGTATCCGGGCTGCGGCAAATCGCTGGTGGTGGCCCTGTCGCCCATCACCAACATTCCCATCGACTCCAATGTCGGCGGCTATTTCGGCCCGCTGTTGAAATTCTCCGGCTTCGACGCCCTGGAGATCCAGGGCAAGGCCAAGGCAGACGTGATCGTGGTGATCGACGGGGTCAAGGGGAAGGTCACCCTCGAGACCGCCCCCCAGGAATCCCTGGACTCCCACGTGGCGGCCGAGCAGTTCACCCATGAGTATGCCACGGACGAGGCCGACCTGCGCAACGTCTCGGTGGTCAGCGCCGGGGCCGCCGCGGCCCACAGCCTGATCGGCTGCCTGAACTTCTCCTATTACGACATGCGGCGCAAGGTGACCCGTTTAAAACAGGCCGGGCGGGGAGGGATCGGCACGGTGTTCCGCGACAAGGGCCTCAAGGCCCTGATCGTTCACGGGCCGCAGGTCAAGGGCGACATGAACCATCCGGCCGACCTGGGCCGGATCCAGCGGGCCGGGGTCAAACTGCACAAGGAGATGCACGACTTCGACGACAAGATGTGCACCATGCGCAAGGTGGGCACCACCAACATCGTCAGCGTGATGGACGCCTACGACCTGCTGCCGGTGATGAACTTCCAGTACGGCAGCCATCCCGACACCAAGAACATAGACAAGACCATGTGGGTCAAACAATTCACCCAGGGCATCCCGGACGGATGCTGGTACGGCTGTTCCATGGCCTGCGCCCACGGGGTGGATGAGTTCGCCCTGCGCACCGGCCCCTACAAGGGCCACAAAGTGGTGGTGGACGGCCCGGAGTACGAGACCGCGGCCGGCTGCGGCTCCAACTGCGGGATCTTCGACCCCTTATGGGTCATCGAATGCAACTTCTACTGCGACACCTACGGCATCGACACCATCAGCTTCGGCACCATCACCGGCTTCATCATGGAATGCTGGCAGCGGGGCATCCTCAACGCCGAACGCACCGGCGGGCTGGACATGAGCTGGGGCAAGGGGGAATCGCAATTAGAGCTGATGCACCAGATGGCTAAGGGTCAGGGTTTTGGGCTGATCGCCGGCCAGGGGGTGCAGCGGATGAAAAGGATCTTCGCCGACCAGGGCTGGGGGGACTACGCCTTCCTCAACGACATCGGGCTGGAGGGCAAGGGGCTGGAGCAGTCGGAATACATGTCAAAAGAATCGCTGGCCCAGCAGGGCGGCTACTACCTCACCAACAAGGGCCCCCAGCACGACGAGGCCTGGGTGATCTTCATGGACATGGTCAACAACCAGATCCCCACCTTTGAGGACAAGGCCGAGGCCCTGTACTATTTCCCGATGTTCCGCACCTGGTTCGGGCTGAACGGCCTGTGCAAGCTGCCTTGGAACGACATCGAGCCCGGCGACAACCGCACCAAGAACGCCCCCATGGACGCGGCCAAGGTGCCGGAGCACGTTCAGAATTACGTGGACCTGTTCTCCGGGGTCACCGGCCGGGAGATCACCAAGGAGGAGATCATCAAAATGTCGGAGCGGGTCTACCAGTTCCAGAGGGTGTTCGACCTGCGGATGGGCAAGGGAACCCGGAAATACGACCAGCCGCCCTACCGGGCCATGGGGCCGGTCACCAAGGAGGAATACGAGTCCCGCCAGGAACGATATGACAAACAGCTACAGGAATGGATGCAGATAGACCCGGCCGGAAAGTCCATCGAGGAGAAGATGGCCCTGCACCGCAAATACCGGGAGGACCGCTACCAGAAGCTGGTGGATGCGGTCTACAAGCGGCGGGGCTGGACCTCCAACGGGATCCCCACCCTGGAGACCCTGAAACGCAACGGGATAGATTTCCCGGAGGTGGTGGCCACGGTGCTGCCGCACCTGTCGGAAACGGAGGTCAAAGAGGCCCGGACGGCCTATGTGGCTACCAAGAAGACAGAGCCTAAGGGAAATAAAATATCAAAAACCAAAGATAAAAAAGCGGCGGGCAAAAAGCAAAAAGCAAAAACCAAAAATAAAAAAGCAGCGGGCAAAAAGCAAAAAGCAAAAACCAAAAATAAAAAAGCAGCGGGCAAAAAGAAAGCAGTCAAAAAAACGGTCGCCAAAGCAAAACCCAAGGCTAAAAAAGTAATTGTCAAGAAAAAAGCGGCGGCCAAAAAGCAAAAACCAAAAGCCAAAAATAAAAAAGCAGCCGCCAGAAAGCCGGTGAAAAAGTCCAAGAGAAAATAAAGCGGCCTTGCTGACATGCTAGAGTTTTTATATTTGATTTTCTATTTTTTAGTTTTTTAAAATCATGCGTCTAGTGATTCAGCGCGTTTCTTCGGCTTCGGTAACCGTCGAAAATGATCTTACCGGGAAGATCGGCCAGGGTCTCGTTATCCTGGCCGGATTTTCACATCTGGACGACGAGGCGGTCATCGGCAAACTGGCCGAGAAGGCGGTAAATCTACGGATATTCGAGGATGCCGAAGGTAAAATGAATCTTTCCCTGCTGGATGTCAGGGGAGGCATCCTGCTGGTCTCCCAGTTCACCCTGTATGCCGACTGCCGGAAGGGGAGGCGTCCCTCCTTCACCGATGCGGCCGCTCCGGAAAAAGCCCAAGCGCTGTACCAAAAACTAATTACTGCAATTAAATCTTACGGCATAGAGGTGCAGACCGGAATGTTCGGAGCCAAAATGTTAGTGGAGATAAATAACGATGGACCGGTGACCGTCATTTTGGATTCCCGGGATATTTGCTGAGCCATATATCAATCAAGCTGATGCGAGTCAGAATTAAAATAACTGCCGAAGAAGTAGTAAAACTCTTGGTAAACAGCTCGTTGGTCCTTAAACTTTTGGTTGACTATCCGCAGGCGGAATCGCGGCTGGACAGGGCAATAGGACTGGCCGAAAGGTTCAATCAGGGAAATTTGAAATATAGGGCCTTATCCGAAAAGGCAGCTCTTTACTATCTCTGGGGCAAACTCGATGAAGGTTTGGAACTGACCCGGGTGGTAATATCGGAGGGCGGAGCGGAGCACGTCGAAATTCTGGCCAGCGCCTGGAACACATCGGGAAACATTCACTTGCGGTGCTGCAGTTTTGAAATGGCCGAGCATTCGTTCCTACAGGCCCTGGACCAATATAAAAAAATGGAAATGGAAACATCGGTGGGGATCGTCCGGAATAACCTGGCAAATATCCATAACATTCAAGGCAATTACACCAGGGCGCTTGAATTATACCGGCAGGCCCTGGAATGTTTCGAGCGGCAGAACGACATCTTTCGCATCGCCCATGTGCTTTATTCCATGGGGCAAATAGTGCTGGCCCTCAAGGACGTACCTCAGGCCAAGTCCTTGCTTAACCGGTCGCTGAACTTGCGCCGGACAGTGCAGGACTACCGCGGCATAACCAACAATCTGCTGATGCAGATCGGGATACTGACAGAGGAGCGGGATTATAAAGGAGCCAGAGAGCTGCTTCGCCAGGTCGATCAGGTCATGAATGAACGGAAACTGACAGATCCCCACATAAGAGCCTATCGGGATGGCGAGGCCGGATTGTTCCATTTTGAAGCAGGAGAATATGACCTGGCGGAGAAATGCCTGTTAAGGCTTATCGAACTATCGCAAAAGATGAAGGAATCGTCTTTTCTTTCCCGGGGTTACAGCTGTCTGGGCAGGACCAGAGTATTCCGGGACGGGAACGAGACCGGTATCGCCGATATCAAAAAGGGAATAGAACTGGCCCAAGCCGGGGGACTGCCGCTGGAACTGAAGGACGGCTGGGCCTATCTCATGGAATGTTATTCCCGTCTGGGCCAGATGGAACCGGCCCGGCAGGCGGCCCGGAATTATGCCCGGGTGGCCTTGGAGCAGGGTGCCGAGCAGGCAGCGGTGGATTCGGAAATAGCCCGGACGCTTTCCGTCATAAGCTGATTACCAAAAACAATAAAAAATATACAATCAAGGAGTTCTTTCATGCCCCAAAAAATGAAGGCGGTGGTCAAGACCAAGCCCCAGTTGGGTGCCGAGTGGCAGGAAGTAGACATCCCAGAACCAAAGCCCGACGGGGTGAAGGTCAAGGTGCTGGCCACCTCCATCTGCGGCACCGACGTTCACATCTACGAGTGGAACAAATGGTCCCAGGACCGGATCGGAGCCAAAAAACTTCCCCAGATACTGGGCCACGAGGTGGCCGGCGAGGTGGTGGAGGTGGGGCCGCACTGCAAGCGGATCAAGGTGGGCGACTATATCTCGGCCGAGACCCACATCTACGATCCCGGCGACCTGCAGGCCATGCTGGGCCAGCTGCACATCGGCGAACGGATGAAGATCGTGGGGGTGGATCACAACGGCTGCTTCGCCGAATACTTCACCCTGCCGGAGTCGGTCTGCTGGGTCAATGACAGGAGCATCCCGCCGGAGCTGGCCACCGTCCAGGAGCCGATGGGCAACGCCTGCTACACGCTGTTGGGCGAGGACGCCGACGTGGCCGGAAAGAGCGTGGCCATCTACGGCGATGGGCCCACCGCACTGTTCGCGGCCGGGCTGGCCCGGGTCTGCGGGCTGTCGCAGATATTCATCATCGGCATGTCGGACTTCGCCTTGAACATCGCCAAAAAAATGGGGGCCGACCATACCCTGAACATCTCCGACAAATCGGTCAACCGCCTGGAATTCATCCGGGACCACACCGGGGGCTACGGCACCGATCTGGTGCTGGACATGGTGGGCGCACCCTCGGCCATCGAGGAGGGCATGAAGGTGATCCGCAAAGGCGGCCGTTACAGCGCCTTCGGGGTGCCTTCGACCACCCCCGTCCCGGTTGACTACACCAACGGGATCGTGTTCCGGGGCATCACCATCAACGGCATCTCCGGACGCAAGATGTTCGACACCTGGTACCGGGTGCGCAATCTGCTGACCTCGGGCCGGATAGACATCAAGCCCATCGTCACCCATCTGTTCGAGCTCAAGGACTTCGCCAAGGGGTTCGAGGCGGCCATGGGCAACCCCCGGCAGTGCGGCAAGGCGGTGCTGTTCCCGGATCCCAAGGAGCTGGAGGCGGCCAGAAAGAGAATGGGAATCAAATAGATCATTATGACCCCTCGTTGCGAGGGGTCATTTAATTTGCATTAGGAAGGGAATCAAATGAATATCAAATCCCCCATCAGCTTTATCCTGGGCATCCTGCTGGCCGCCTTCGGGGCCTGGGGCATTATCGCCAGTGAGAACCCGGCCAAGTTCATCCCGCTGGTCATCGGCTTGTCTTTGATCTACCTGGGCTGGCGGGGCGGGCGCCAGCCCACGATCATAATAGGCCACATCATCGTCACTAGCGGGTGCTTCCTTATCACCTACGGCATCTACCTGCTGCCCCATGCCAAGCCGGACCTGGCCCATATCCTGGGCCTGCCCCTGTTCTGGGGATTGTTCTGCCTGTTCGGCGGGATCTGCGCCATCTATCACGGATTCTGCAACTGTGTCATCTGTTGCTCAGGCAAGGCTGAGATCGGTCAAATAAAATAATCTGCCGATAAGGCGATCAGGCGTTTTTAATATTGCATCGGGGGACAGATTTTTGGTATCATTAACCTCCAAGACAGACACAGACCCGATATATCAATTTTATCAAATCCCAAAACAGGAGATAGTCAATGCACGAACCCTCCAGCCAATGGGCCAAGGATCATGCGGCCTCGATCAAACGGGTATTGGGGCTTTGGTTTGTGACCCTCTATGCCACCATCTACGCCGGTTTCATCGTCATCAACGTGGTCAGTCCCGGCTTCATGGCGGTTGATGTGGGAAGTTTCAACGTGGCCATAGTCTATGGATTTTTACTGATCATCTTCGCCATATTCTTGGCCGCCATCTACAACCACATCTGCACCCATGCCGAGGAAGTGATGACAAACATGCATCCCGCTGAAGAGGCCGAGGCGCTGGAGGAGGGACACTCATGAATTACGCCGTATCGCCCTGGGCCATCGCCATCTTCTGCACTTTCGTGGTGGCAGTACTGGCCATATCGTACCATTTCGCCCGCCAGACCAAATCCGCCTCGGGGTTCTATACCGCCGGCGGCAACATCCACTGGTCGGTCAACGGCATCGCCTTCGCCGGGGACTATCTTTCGGCCGCCTCCTTTCTGGGGATCTGCGGCATGATCGCCTTCTCGGGCTACGACGGCTTCCTGTATTCCGTCGGCTATCTGGCCGGTTGGGTGGTGGCCATGTTCGTGGTGGCCGAGCCCATCAAGCGCCTGGGCAAGTACACCTTTACCGACGCCCTTAACGCCAAGTTCAATTCCAAGGGCATCCAGCTGGCGGCGGCCATCAGCACCCTGCTGGTGTCCATCTTCTACCTGATCCCCCAGATGGTGGGAGCCGGCAGCCTGGTGACCCCGCTTTTGGGCCTGCCCCATGAGTTCGGGGTGATCATGGTGGGCACCCTGGTGATCATCATCGTGGCCACGGCCGGTATGGCCTCCACCACCTATGTCCAGTTCCTCAAGGGCGGGCTGTTGCTGGTCTTCTCCCTGATACTGGTATTCCTGGTGCTGTCCCGCGGCGTTTCCACCAAGCCCGACCAAGGTGGTGACGTGCCCTTCCGCGATTTTCACACCGTCAAGGTCGTCTCCTGGGACGGCCAGAACATAATATTGGCTGACAACGGCCATGCGGTGGCGGGAGTCTTTTCCGAGAACGCCGGGAAACTGGTCTTCGTCAAGCTGGTTAAAGACGGGCAGACCTCGTTTTGGAAGCTCAATCCCGCCGAGATGCTTCTGGAGGAGACACAGACCATCGCTGTCCGGCCCGATGGCTCCAAGCTTTACAACGGGGAGCCCAAGGAGAATGGGAAATTCTACCAGGTGGGCCACATGAGCCGGTTGGTCGAAAACGGCCAGGAGGTCCAGAAGTCCGGCACCACCGATTTCTTCAGCTTCATCAAGACCATCAAGGATGGAACGGTGGTGCGCTGGCTTAAATTTATGGGCTTGAAGGATGGCGAGGATAAGGTGACGGTCTATTACCAGCAGCCTATCGCCGGCAAAGAAGTGCTCAAGCCGGGGGTGAAATTCAAGGTGGACAGCGCCAAGGGGGCCACCACCTCCGACAAGGTCAACTTCATCTCGCTGATGATCGCCCTGTTCTTCGGCACTGCGGCCCTGCCGCATGTGCTGATCCGCTACTATACGGTGCCCAACCCGGCCAGCGCCCGGAAGTCGACCATCGTGGCCATCGCCGCCATAGGCCTGTTCTATATGCTGACCCTGTACATGGGCTTGGGGGCCATGGTCAACGGGGTGCTGGACCTGACCAACGACAACATGTCGGCCCCGCTGCTGGCCAAGTCGTTCGGGGTGGCGATATTCGCCATCATCTCGGCCCTGGCCTTCGCCACGGTGCTGGGCACGGTCAGCGGACTGATCATCGCCTCCTCGGGCGCGGTGGCCCACGATCTGATGGACAAGTTCTTCAAGGTAAAGATGGACGAGCGCCAGAAAGTGATGTGGGGCAAGCTGGCCGCGGTGGGCGTCGGCATTGTCGCCATGGTGCTGGGCATTTTGTTCAAGGGGATGAACGTCTCCTACCTGGTGGGCTGGGCCTTCGCAGTGGCCGCCTCGGCCAACCTGCCGACCATCGCCATGATCCTTTTCTGGAAGAAGACCACCTCCCGCGGGGTGCTGGCCTCGATACTGGTGGGCCTGGGCTCGGCCCTGGGGATGATACTGATGTCGCAGGAGACCATCAACGAGGTCTATCACCTGCCGCATATCAAGTCCCTGATCCCCATCAACAACCCGGCCATCATCTCGGTGCCCTTAAGCTTTCTGACCCTGGTAGTGGTCTCCCTGTTGACCCAGCGCCAGGAGGCCGCCCGGCAGTCCAGAAACGAAGTTCAGGAGGGAAGGGCATGAGAAAAACCATCTGGATAGCTGTGCTGGCTGCGGCACTTATTTTGCCCTCAATTACTTTGGCGGCCGCACCGGTGGAGGTCGGCCTGGGGACACTCCGCCTGGGCGGAAATCTCCAGACGGTCTACGGCTATTCCCAGACCGGCAAGTGGTCCTTCGCCGCCAAGCGGGTCCGGCTGATCCTGAACGGTGATCTTCCCGAGCAACGGCTCAAGTATCTGATCCAGCTGGAGGCACTGACCAGCCCGGCCCTGCTGGATGCCCGGATCCAGGCTGCCGGATATCTGCCCCAGACAGACCTCATGCTGGGGAGGTTCATACCGTCATTCAGTTTATATATGCCGCGCTCCACCGCCGCGCTGGAGATGATCAACTACCCGGTCATCCTGACCAAATACGCCATGTGGCGGCAGATGGGGATACAGACCACCACCAAGCTGCAACCCATGGAACTGTCCATCGGGGTGTTCAACGGCTATCCAGCCAACAACTATGCCGATAACAACAAAGGGAAGGATCTGCTGTTCTCGGCTACCGCTAAACCGGCCGGCTTCCTGCAGCTTCTGGGCTACTCCTGGCTGGGGAATTCGGTGCAAAAGGGCAGCCAGGATACCCTCAAGAACCGCTACGGGGGAGGATTCAGCATAGAACATAAGCTCGGCCAATCGATGCTCCTGACCGTCCGCAGCGAGGCCATAGCCGGCCAGGACCGGCTGCCTTTCTCGGGGGGCCTGGTCAAGAGCGGGGGATACTATGCCCATCTCGGCCTGCGACCCCACCCGAAAATCGAGGTGTTGACCCGCTGGGACAAGTTCGATACTGAGCGTTCAGACGACGGCACCGCCTGGCTGACGCTGGGAGCCAACTATTACCTATCGGGGACCAATGCCATGATCTATGCCAACTATATGCGCAAGAAGGTGGAACAGCCGGGCGCGCCGCACAACGACGAGTTCGCCGTCCAGGTTCAGCTGGCCTTTTAGTTCACCCCGGAGGGCGTTGACTTAAAAAAACGCAGATGATATAATCCTCCAATTGCAGGCATTTTAGGAATAAATAAAACCTAAATGCTAAACAAGTGCTAATATCGAAACACTAAACTCAAAACAGTTTTGAGAATTATATATTCGTATTTTGATATTGTTAAGGATCTTTCGACTTTGCTCAAGACAAGTTTCGAGTTTCGTGCTTAGGATTTGAGTAAGATGATCTTTGGCATCGGGGCCGACATAGTGGCCGTGGAACGGTTCAAAAAACTCAAGGACAAGGAAGAATTTCTGGCCCAGTTCCTCTCATCCGATGAACTGTCCCACGCTCCCAAGATCAACCGGGACCTGTTCTACGCATCTTTGTTCGCGGTCAAAGAATCCGTTCTGAAAGCCCTGGGGTGCGGCCTCAGCCGGGGATCTTACTGGCATGATATCCGGGTGACAAAGGATATCCGGGTGAGCTTCTCCGGACGGTTGTTGGAAATGCTGCCGGCCGGCGGCGGCCATTCCATCCATGCCTCGGTATCGGAAGCCGGGGAGTTCGCAGTGGCCTATGTAATAATTGAAAATATCAATAAATAGGAGATAACGGGATGAGCAACATCGGGTCATACGAGGAGCGCTATAAGAATTTCGATTGGAAGATATCGGAACAGGAGCTGGAGTACGGAAAAGACGGGCAGTACAACATAGGCTACTACTGCAGTGACCGGATCTGCGAAAAGGGTCTGGGCTCAAAGCCGGCCCTGATCTGGGAGGGATTCACCGGCGAGGTGAAAAAATACACCTATGATGATATCCGGGCCTACAGCAACACCACCGCCAAGTTCCTCCAGGACCAGGGGGTCAAGCCGGGAGACCGGGTCTGCCTGTTCATGGACAAGATCCCCGAGCTGTACATCTGCTTCCTGGGCATCCTCAAGATGGGCGGGATCGCCCAGCCGCTGTTCTCGGCCTTCGGCGAGGAGGCGCTGATCACCCGGCTGGATGACGCCAAGACCAAGGCCATCCTCACCACCAGAAAACATGCGGGCAAGGTGCGCCGGATCCGCAAGGACCTGCCGGAGCTGGCCACCATCATCATAGTGGATGCCGATGACAAACCGCTCAATCCCGGCGAAGTCTCCTTCGGTATGGAAAAACTGCCCCGGGTGGAGAAATTCGATATTGTCAAGGTAGAGCGGGAGACCCCTTCGGTCCTGCATTACACCTCCGGCACCACCGGAAAGCCCAAGGGCGCCCAGCATGTCCACAATTCGCTGGTGGCCCAATATATCACTTCCAAGTGGGTGCTGGATCTTAAAGCCGACGACATCTACTGGTGCACCGCCGATCCCGGCTGGGTCACCGGAACCTCCTACGGCATCATCGGGCCCTGGGCCAACGGGGTCACCCAGGTGGTGCTGGACGCCGGCTTCAGCGCCCAGAACTGGTACGCCTTCATCGAGCGGATGAAGGTCACCATGTGGTATTCGGCCCCCACCGCCATCCGGATGCTGATGAAGGAGGGATTCGACGCCGTCAAGAAGCACGACCTCTCCAGTCTTCGTCACCTGGCCAGCGTGGGCGAGCCGCTCAACGCCGAGGCCGTGATCTGGTCGGAAAAAGCATTTGGCAAGCCATTCTACGACACCTTCTGGCAGACCGAGACCGGCGCCATGATGATCTGCAATTATCCCGGGATGAAGGTCAAGCCAGGCTCCATGGGCAAGCCCTTCCCCGGCATCATCGCCAGCGTGGTCAATCCCAAGACCTTCGAGCCGGTGGACAAGCCCGGCACGGTGGGCCTGATCGCCTTCCGGCCCGGCTGGCCCTCCATGATGCGGGCCTACTGGAACAACAAGGAGACCTACGACGGCAAGTTCAAGAACGGCTGGTACCTCTCGGGTGACCGCTCCAGCATCGACGCCGACGGCTACTACTGGTTCGTGGGGCGCGATGACGATGTCATCAACACGGCAGGGCACCTGGTGGGCCCGTTCGAGATCGAGTCCGCCCTGCTGGAACACCCGGCGGTGGCCGAATCGGCCGCGGTGGGCAAGCCCGACCCCCTTAACATGGAGGTGGTCAAGGCCTTCATTGCCCTTAAGCCTGGCTTCGAGCCTTCCAGCGACCTGGAGATGGAGATCATGAACTTCATTCGCAAGAAGCTGTCGCCGCTGGCCATGCCCCAGGAAATAGAGTTCATGGCCTCGATGCCCAAGACCCGGAGCGGAAAGATCATGCGCCGGATGCTGCGGGCCAAGGAGTGGGGCGAGGAGATCGGCGATATCTCGACTTTGGAAAACGATTAGGAACGTGAACCATCCGCAGATTACGCAGATTGCCGCAGATAATTCTTATTTAAAAGCGGATATATCTGTGAAGCTGGGATAGGTCAGAAAACATCGGTAAATAAAACGATCCACGGATTATTGCAGTGAATCACTGATGGTAGTTAAGCCTGAAAAATAAATCTGTGTTAATCTGGGAAATCTGTGGATAAAGATAACAATCGCCCAAAACTAAGGAGACGACAATGTCCGACGACATAAAGAAAATGATCATAGAATACGTGAAAAAAGAATACCTGGACGAGGATTCAGACATGGAGGTCAAGGAGGACACCAAGCTGATCTCCAGCGGGATCGTGGACTCGTTCTCCATGGTCTCTTTGAAGACCTACCTGGAGAAGAAATTCCAGATCAAGCTGCCGGACGATGCCGCCACCCCGGAGGCCTTCGACTCGGTCAACAACATCATCGAGCTGATCAAGAGATTTGGAGTGCAGGTCTAACCAATTCATCAATTGTCATCCCGAGATCGCATCTTTGCCTTACTGGCTGAGAGATGGCAGGGTCACCCTTCAACCTGCCAAGCGGGCAGCAATCTCAGGGTGACAAGCTCAATCAAGAATTAACAGTTAGGAGATACGATGGCCTATAGTTCCAAAGCCAGGGATTTCTATTCCGGAGAACTCCAGGGGATGAAGGACAAGGGGATCTTCAAGGAAGAACGATACATCCAGTCGCCCCAGGCCGCCAGCATCAAGGTGGAATACCCCAAGGGGGCCGAGCCCAAGTGGGTGCTGAACTTCTGCGCCAACAACTACCTGGGCCTGTCCAGCCACCCCGAGGTGGTCAAGGCGGCCCACCAGGCCCTGGATTCCCGGGGCTACGGGCTGTCCTCGGTCCGTTTCATCTGCGGCACCCAGGACATTCACAACGAGCTGGAAGAAAAAATGAGCGAGTTCCTGGGCATGGAGGGCACCTGCCTGTTTCCCTCCTGCATGGAGGCCAACGCCGGGCTGTTCGATGTGGTGCTGACCCCGGAGGACGCCATGATCTCCGACCGGCTGGTGCACGCCTCCATCGTCGACGGCCTGAAGCTGTGCAAGGCCCAGATGTTCAACTACAAGCACAACAGCATGTCGCACCTGGAGGAGAAACTGCAGGAGGCCCAGAGCTGCCGCCTGCGGATGATCATCACCGACGGGGTGTTCTCCATGGACGGCGACATCGCGCCGCTGGACAAGATCTGCGACCTGGCCGACAAGTACGATGCCATGGTGATGGTGGACGACTCCCACGCCACCGGGTTCATCGGCAAGACCGGCCGGGGCACCCACGAGTACCACAATGTGATGAAGCGGGTGGACATCATCACCACCACCTTCGGCAAGGGCCTGGGCGGCGCCACCGGCGGCTCGGTCAGCGGCCCGAAAGAAATTGCCGAGATGTGCCGGCAGAGGGCCCGTCCCTACCTGTTCTCCAACACCATGCCTCCGGCGGTGGTGGCCGGGTCCATCAAGGTTCTGGAACTGCTGTCCAAATCCACCGACCGCAGGGACAAGCTGGAGAAGAACACCAAGTATTGGCGCGAGGGCCTGACCAAGGCCGGGTTCGACCTGAAGCAGGGCGACACCCCCATCGTTCCGGTAATGCTGTACAACGCCAAGCTGTCCCAGGACATCGCCCGAGACCTTTACGCCGAGGGGATCTATGTGACGGGCTTCTTCTTCCCGGTGGTGGCCCAAGGGCAGGCCCGGATAAGGACCCAGATCTCGGCCGGGCACGAGATGGAGCATCTGGACAAGGCCCTGGCGGCCTTCACCAAGATCGGCCAGAAGTACGGGATACTGGGGCTGAAGAAGGACGAGATCATCGCCAAGTACGGGCTGTAACCTTTGCCACTAAGGCACTAAGACACTAAGTAATTTTACTTAGGTGTCATTCCCGCGCAGGCGGGAATCCAGGCCGTCTT
This sequence comes from Candidatus Edwardsbacteria bacterium RifOxyA12_full_54_48, assembly GCA_001777915.1. NCBI lineage: Bacteria > Candidatus Edwardsiibacteriota > Candidatus Edwardsbacteria bacterium RifOxyA12_full_54_48. The sequence goes on from MFFN01000005.1 coordinate 49,702, forward strand.
GACCTCACCCCGGCCCTCTCCAAATAAATTTGGAGAGGGGGCGTCATTGCAAGCATGCCTGCATATGGGCTTACGTGTCATTGCGAGAAGACCCATGTGCCTGACTAATGAAGCAATCTGTTTTATGCAAGCCGTAATTTAGAGAGTAACTATGCGGCGGGAAGGGATTTAACTCCCGTCCCGCCGTTTGTGCTATTGTTTATTAGTGAAAGGAAAATAAATGGCCGACACTGATACACCTAAAAGTATCCCATCTGATTGGGCCTCTACAGGGCATATATGGTTTTATTTAAAAACCTTCCAGATTTTACAAAGTGGTTTAAAAAAGCTGTATCAAAAAATGACAGTATTTGATAAAGTAAGAATGGAATTTGATCTTAACAATACATCATTTGAAAAGGATTTATTGTATGTTGAGAAATTTATAAATTGGGGTGATGAATTAATTAAAAAATATAGTGATCCAGAAGATATGGTGGATATGAATATAAACTATCTTCATTTGAGACTTTTAAAAGCAGGTGGATTGATTGAACTACAGGAATATAAGGCTAAAAGGGAAAAATTAATTACGAATGGTTATGGTGTGCCTAAAAAACTTCTTTCTGCAATAGATGAAAGAATTGCAAAAATGACAGAAATTTTAGAACTAGGTTTAATGAAAGATTTGGAACCTGCAAATATTTTTATTGAAATGGTGTTACCACAACAACTGCCAGAGAAAACCGGGTTATCAAAACAGCCAATAATTCAATATAATGATAAGTTAGTATTTGTTGACGAAATACCAATAATTGATCAAGAACTAAAAACACGCTGTTTAGATCTTTTAAAGCAATTTGAAGAAAAGCATGAAATTGAGAGATTTGATACAGTTGTTAGAGAAATCAGTACAATTTTAGAAGATAGAGTAAGAAAGATTGCAGATATAAAAGAAAAACTTGTGGGTGTAAAATTAATGAATGCAGCTATTGCTGGCACCAAACCTAAGTTAGTATTTAGTGATGATCCATCAATACAAGAAAGTGCTCATCTTCTTTTTTTAGGATATGTGGGGTTTTTCCGAAATGAATCAATGCATAGGTTGATACCCAATTTTACATACGCCCGTGTTTATCAATTGCTTGGTTATGTAGATTATTTACTTTTTCTATTGACGCAGGCTAGGAAACAAACTGAAAGTTCCACTGAAGGCCCGCATATACCGGTAAACAATTAAGTAAGTTAACTTTTATCTTTCTAATATAACACAAGGGGTAATCACCAACTCATCATGGCACTTCACATCAAGGTAAAGGAATTTTACCGCAACGAACTGGTGGAACTGCAGAACGCCGATCTTTTCAAGGAGGAGCGCTACATCCACACGCCCCAGGCGGCCAGCATCAAGGTGGAATACCCGGCCAACTCGCCCCAGAAGGAGGTCATCAACTTCTGCGCAAACAACTATCTTGGCCTTTCCAGCCATCCGGCCATCGTGGCCGCGGCCCAAAAGGGCCTGCAAGAACGGGGCTTCGGGCTGTCCTCGGTCCGGTTCATCTGCGGCACCCAGGACAAACACAAGGAGCTGGAGCGGAAGATCGCCAAATTCCTGGGCATGGAGGACGCCATCCTGTATTCCTCCTGCTTTGACGCCAACCTGGGCGTGTTCGAGGCTCTGCTGGGCGAGGAGGACGCCCTGATCTCGGACGAGCTGAACCACGCCTCCATCATCGACGGCATCAGATTATGCAAGGCCGAGCGGCGCCGCTTCAAGCACATGGACATGCACGACCTGGAAGCTCACCTGAAGCAGACCATGAACAAACGCTTCCGGATGATCGTCACCGACGGGGTGTTCTCCATGGACGGCGACCTGGCCCCGCTGGAGCAGATCTGCAACCTGGCGGAATCCTACGAGGCCATGGTGCTGGTGGATGAAAGCCACGCCAGCGGCTTCGTGGGCCCCACCGGCCGCGGCACCCATGAGCATTTCGACGTGATGGGCCGGGTGGACATCATCACCACCACCTTCGGCAAGGCGCTGGGCGGGGCCTCTGGTGGATGCATCAGCTCCAGCCAGGAGATCATCAACATCCTGCGCCAGCGCTCCCGGCCCTACCTGTTCTCCAACACCATCAGCCCATCCGTTGTTGCCGCCACCATCAAGGCCATCGAGATGATGGAGACATCCACCGCCCTGCGCGACAAGGTGATGAGCAACGCACTGTACTTCAGGCAGAATATGAAGGAGGCCGGGTTCGACATCCGGGAGGGGATACACCCCATAGTGCCCATCATTCTGCACCAGGCCGAGATCGTCCAGCAGATGTCCCGGATGCTTTACGACGAGGGCATCTATGTGGTCGGGTTCTTCTACCCGGTGGTGCCGCGGGGCCGGGCTAGGATCCGGGTCCAGATATCTGCGGCGCACGAGCGGGAGCATTTGGACAAGGCCATCGAAGCTTTTACCAAGGTTGGGAAGAAGCTGGGGGTACTTAAACCTAATTAACCACAAAAGGCACAAAGAGCACAAATACCACTATTCACAATTTACGATTCACGATTTGGTTTAGTGTCTTAGTGTCTTGGTGGCAAAAGGGGAGCTTATGATATTTAAAAAGTCCTATTCCTTCATCATCCTGCCGCATCACGGGGAGCAGGGAAAGTCGGTGTTCTTTCACTCCTGGTGGCTGAATGCCATTTTGCTGACAACTATAGCGGCGGCGGGTATCTCCGGCTTTTTCATCGCCCGGCATTACCTGTTCCACCATAAGCTCAAGACCGCCTTCGAGCCCACCTTCAAGGAGAACGAGGTCTTAAAGGAAGAGCGCAAGGGATATGACCAGGTCAAGGACTCTTTATCCCACGACATCTCATCGCTCCAGGCCCAGCTTAAAAAGGAGCGCAGCAATTATCTGGCCTCGGTGGGCAGCCTGGCCCGGCAGGTGGATAATCTGCGAAAACTGGCGGTCAAGGTCAAGATCCAGGCCGGCTTCAAGACCGCCAACATAGTGGAAGAGGGGGAGGCCGCCGGCGGTCCGGAGTCGCCCATCACCCTCGGCCGATATGATATCAATATGCCTGTTGAAACGGCCCAACTGGAGGCCAGGGTCATCCCCGATATCTTCCAGCAGGTTTCTGAGCTTAAAAAAATTGACGGTTATCTGGAGACCAAGGAATGCCTGCTTTCGGCTACCCCCGAACTGGCGCCCCTGTTTGGCAAATTGACCTCCACTTTCGGGGTCAGGAGATGGAAAAGGAGCGGCCATTCGGAGAACCATTACGGACTGGATATCGCCGTGCCCCGCGGTACGCCGGCAAGCGCACCGGCCGAGGGGGTGGTGACCATCAGGAGCTGGGTGGGCGATTACGGCAATCTGGTAGAATTGGACCATGGAACAGGTTATACCACCAGATTCGGACATCTCTCTAAATTCAATGTTGAGATAGGCGATCGGGTCAAAAAAGGCCAGGTGATCGGATTTGTGGGCTCCACCGGGCGCTCCACCGGGCCTCATCTGCATTATGAAGTCCGAATGAACGGCACCCCGGTAGATCCCATTGGCTATATGGGCGATCTGGGAGAATAATTTAAGAGTTTCAAAGCCCCGGCGTTTTACACGCCGGGGCTTTGTCATTAGCTTGGTTCTTTTGTCAAAAATATGTGACAAATATTTGAAATAATGAAATATATATTTTCAAAATTATTCATCTAACACAAAGGGATCCAATATGATATAAAGATTGATTTATTATGGCATGCTCTGTGCTTTAATTACTGTTAGGAGAAAAAATGAAAAAGCATGTCAAAATAATATCAATCATGGTCCTGATGATAAGCGCAAAGTTCGCATACAGCCAAACCGTTGCCTTATTGACTCCCAGCGATGTCACTCGGACAGTTAACGTATCGGTGAGCGTAGCCAAAAAGGCCAGGCTCGAAGTTCTGAGCGCATCAAATATTTTAAATGTCGGCAACGAAGATAAAGCCAGAGGGTATGTTGATCTGCCGAAAGCTATTGTTCTCAAAGTGTGGTGCAATAGCATCGATGGCGCCAGGGTAATGGGCCAGATAGAACCTCAGAACAATGAGATAAAAGGTAAAATACTGTATAGGTTGTCCGGAGAAAAGAATTTCTGTGAAGCCACCGGGAGTCTGCACGATATATATGAAAGTTACAAGATCGAGAGAGGCTCTAAAGTTTCATTGGATATAAGATATCTATTGAGCGACAATACGCCGGCTGGCGACCACCAATTTGAAGCATCTTTTGTGGCCGAGCCCAAATGATGGTGGCGTTTAGTATCAAGCCCAATTGGTAAATATAGATCTTAAAACAAAGAGATGTTATATGAACAAGCTAAGGAATATTTAAAATATTCCTTAGCTTGTGTTGCTTTATTTCCGGGCGGGGTATTGCTTGACAAAGCAGTCTAAAATGATATATACTACAATCATACAAAGGCCTTTATTTATGATTGGGTGATCAGCTCAGCTTGTCCTTCACCGGGCAGGCAGAAAGTATTGCTCAGGATTACGCGGTCGGGCGATTAGCTCAGCTTGGTTAGAGCGCCTGCTTTACACGCAGGAGGTCGGGGGTTCGATCCCCTCATCGCCCACCATTTGGACGACGCAGGAGGTCGCCCCGATCTATCGGGGTCATGGTTTTTCACAAATTCACTGTAACTTGGCAGAAGCCTAGATGACAAAGAAAAACGTTAACCACTAAAAGATGTTGCCTGTCCGTCACGACAATCAATAAGCATCAAAGCATAGCTATTATTCAACCTACAATGGCAATACCAAGTTATAAAAGATTATCCTTGTGTATCAGTATTGACGTCTAATAAGTTATATATATGCAAAAAGCAAGAGAAGAATTTGCACATATAAAAAGAAGTTAATTGTAGAAATCTAAATGTGGGGTATTTTAATAATAGAATAACAAAATATTGTGGAACGAACATTGTTCCCAAATGGGAATAAAAATTGCATGCAATTATTGTCAAGACAACAATTAAAAATAATTATCAACTAAACAAACAAGGAGGTAAAATGAAGAAACTTTTGCTTGCCAGCTTGGTGATCGCTCTGTTTGCCGGGATGGCACTGGCCCAGCCTGCGGACGAAACAGCCACCGTGGATGTTCAGGTAACTGTCAATGGTATTTGGTCAATTACGCTGGATGTGGCGGCAATTGACTTTGGCCTGTTGGAGCCGGGCGATATTGCAACGCCGGCAGATGTGGTTGCAACCGTAAGGTCGAATCAAAAGATACCCTGGGGTTTGCAGCTCAACAAGGATCGTGACCTGACCAATGATGTAGCCCTGGAATCGATCCCGTCGGCTAACTTCACCTATGCCGGAGCAGGTGGAGCCGGTACCTGGGTCAATGGTGAGTTTTCCTTAGCACCCGCCACGGCCTACACGTCAGCAACGCCTGCGGAAGACAAGATTGCGGCGGGGCTTGCATTAACAACCACCCTGAGCCTAACCATCCCTGCACCTGCGGCTGCCGGTCTGTACACCAACGTCATCACCTATACTTTGACCGCCACCCCGTAAGCTGGCATTTCAACAAGGCGGGGCATCACTTATTTAAGGGGTGCCCCGCTTTTGACTTTAATTTTAGAGCCCGATCGTGATGAAAAATATCGTTGCAACAACACTGATTACCATTTTATCAACAGCCTTTGCCTTGGGCCAGGGGGCGCTTTCCATAAACGTTTGGCCGTCCAGGGTGGACATTAGCGTTGTGCCGGGTGAGAGCCGGACCGGAGTTATCAGCGTGGATAACAAGGGGAAGGAAAAAACCCAGGTATTATGTTATATTACCGATGTCGGCATGGATATATACGGCGAGCTTCTTTTTCCCGAGGGAGGAACTCTGGCCACATCGTGTGAATCCTGGTTTTTGGTCAACCCGGAAAATTTCTTTCTTTCTCAAGGCACCAACCAGAAGATCCGTTATACTTTAAAGGTTCCGGACAATGCCTCGGGAACCTATCTGGCATCAATTTTTTTTCATACCAAACCTCAGGATGGGGCCAAGAACAGCGGCAGCCGTTTATCAGTCAGGGTTGGCACCCTGTTCGTCATCAATGTCACCGGCACCGGGCACAAGGATGGGGAGTTAAGCTCGCTATCATTGCACAATACGGTTAAAGCCACCACCGCCCAGGTAGAACTGGGGGTTTTAAATAAAGGAAACGTTCTGATCCGCCCCAGGGGTACGGTGGAAATAAAAACCAATGATGGCTGGACGGTCGATAAATTGGCTTTCAATGAGGATAATCAGGCGGTTTTGCCAAAATCCGAGCGGGTCTTTAGGATCCCGCTGGCCAACATAAAACCCGGCAGCTATAACCTGATTGCCATGGTGGATTACGGAGGAGCCGAGATTTTATCCGGAGAGACCATGGTCAATCTGGTGGCGACAGAAGTCCCCCGGCACGACTGGCCGATACCGCAGTCGAAAAGCCCCATGAAAATCTCCGGCAAAGCGGCCAAGCCGATGGAGCCGGCGGTCAAGCTTTCCCCCGAGGAGATAAAAAGCCTCTTTAGTCTGGCCACCAAGCAATATACGACGGGAGATTATCAATCTTCTTTTTCCACCTGGCAGAAACTTTTAAAAGCCGACCCCGGAAATACCACCGCCAGAAAGAACCTGGAACGGACCAAAGCCAAACTGGACGCCTTGAAAAAAATAAAAGGTTAGATGCGCAACTTTCTTAAAATCACATTTATACTGCTGATATCCGGCCCGACCCTGACTTGGGCTGCGGAGCAGCTTTATTTTACCTATGGTTTTGAGGAGGGCAATAGTTTGGTCGGGCAATACTACGGTCAGCAGGAATACCGCCATACCCTGAAAAGTGCTCTTGAAAAGAAAATGGACAATTTTAAGCTTTTGTCCGAATTCTCAATGTACTACAGCAGCCTGGAGCAGATTCACCTTCAAACCGTCAGGCTGGCATTCAACCAGATGTCTTTCGGCCACAGCCTGCTCAGTGTAGGCTTGGGGGATAACAACCCCAACCTGCCCTACAATGCCGGTCTCTGGAACAACCGCATACGGGGCGCCAGTGCTGATTATCAGTATGATAATTTAACTGCCGGGGTATTCGGGGGAACCCCCTCGGACCTTTATCGGGAAAGCGCTTCGTTAAGCAGCCGCAATGTGCTGGGTTCATACTTGGGTTATAAACCGGCCGCTTGGTTTTCCGAAAAGATATTCCTCTATAAGGAATCCAGCAGCCTGCCTGCCGACTCCCTTTACCGGAGGGCAACCGGGTTTGGCCAGCAGATGGATATAACGATGTCCCAGGGCTTAAGTATGATGATGGCTACGGCCTGGAAGAAACGCCAAGAGGAGAGGACCGGAGTGATCATCTCCCGCTCGGCTCCCTGGGTTTCTGCCAACATCGCCTGGACTGCCAAAAAATACAGTTTCTCGGCCGGCCTGGACTTTCTGGGAGCCAATTTCCGTCCCCTACAGACCAAGAATTATTACGGCCCCAGGTTCTACGCCAGCTGGAGGCCGAACGAGATAATAAGAATGGACGGCAGATTTACTAACTACAATGCCGACGGCGATACCCTCTATCCCATGATCACCAACAGCTGGGGGGCGGGCTCCAGTGTCAAATTATCAAACCTTCCCTCTCTGAAGGTCAGCTATACCAGCCGAGATAACAAAGTTAGCTGGGGCGGGCCCAATGCCAGGCGGTATGTTTCCGATGGACAAACGATGGAATTGAGCCAAAAGTTTAACCAATTGGAAATGAAATTCAAATACCAGGTTGAAAACCGGGAAGAGAAAATAGATCAGTCAATGGACGCCTCCCGGCAGCTGTGGATGGTAAAACCACAGTACCGGTCGCAGCTGGCCACCTTCTGGCTGAGCGGGGAATTTGACCGGTGGAGCGATAACCGGAGGACAACCTCCGGATATTACAATCGCTACCGGGCTGGAACCAATGCCGGGCTATGGAGCGGCAGCCGGGCCATTGTCGAGCTGGGATTCAATCAGCGGGTCGACCAACGCGACAGGAATAATACAAGCATGGTTGCCAGCCTGAATTTGAAATTCAACCTTTCGAAAAAATACTTGCTGGACCTCTCCTGGTGGAACGAGAACAATATCGCCCAGGATACCGGCTTCTTCTACCTGCGCGACAGGTCGCGGCTGGGCCTTTTCGTCACCAGAAGGATCGACATCTCCGGCAACGATCTGGAGGGGTTGGTGTTTCTGGACGCCAACAAGAATGGCTTTCAGGACGCCGGGGAATTCGGATTGCCCGGGATAATCTTGAATCTTTCCAACGGCAGAAAGACCATCACCGATGCCAGGGGAAAATACTCCTTCACCAATATCAACAGCAGCAACCCAACCGTTAAAATAGACATGGCAAGCCTTTCGGCCGAATATAACATCATCGGCGCCGGAGAGAAGCAGGCTTCCCTGGGGGGCTGGCGGTCCACCCTGGTCAATTTTACCGTTTCGGCCCTGGGTGGGATCAAAGGGCGGGTATTTGTGGATAACAACAATAACGGGGTCTTTGACGGAGACGATTACGGAATGTCCGGGGTTATGGTCATAATACAGCCCTCCAACACTGCCGCAATTTCCAACGGTGGCGGCATGTTCCGCATCACCAATGCTCCCACCGGCCAGCAGACACTGAACATTGATCTCAACAGTATTCCACCGGATTACGAGCTAAAAAGCCAGCCTTCCAGATCGATAAACATCAAACAGGGGGAGATATCCAACCACCTGGAATTTGCCGTGGTAAAAAAGATCCGTCCGGTAAAGAAAGTGGTGTTCGGCGGTGTGAGCACGGTCAAGATAAATACTTCTCCAAGAGCAGAAGCGGCACCCAGGTCCGCTGGAAGCGAAAAACAAGCAGCCAGGGCCCCAAAACAGCAGGATAGAGTTACCATTAAAGCCAAAGAACCACCACCGTCCAAGCTGTCAGCCACTGAAATTGATGCCCTGTATAAGGAAGGTACGAAGCTATACAGCTCCGGGGATTATCAGGGGGCCTTAAAGATCTGGCAGAAAATATTGGCGGCAGATCCCGGACACAGCCAGGCAAAAAGAAATCTGGAAAAAACCCGACAAAAATTGGATGCCTTGAAAAAAGCCAAGGGATAAAATCAAAAATAGAGAAAGCGGCTCTATCTGGAGATAGAGCCGCTTTTTATGTGCAAAATTTTAACAAAAATTGCAAAATATCATAGTACTGGGAGTAGTTATTGCATTTGTGATTTGGTATTTAATAAGGTATTACTATCCGCCAGTCTATAGTTTATCATAACTATAATGCTTCCATAGTCTTAAATTGATATCAGCAAATTCCTGATCGTAGGTATGAAATTTGTATGATATGTAGTTAAGTAAACACAGTAAATGACGGGTATTTATGAAAAAGGCAGCACTTTTAATAATATCTTTTGCCCAGATATTTTTTGTAAAGCAAATTCTGGCCACGGATTATTCGGTCATTATAAAATGCCCCGCCTATATATCCGGCCAGGCGACGTCCGGCACCGGGAATCCCTTTGCGGTTCTGGTGGGAATTGTCCCCGATACCACCGGCGAGGATTTTGTGGGCAGATGCCGCATCGGCAGTTCCAGCACCACTGCCGGGAACAACCATTTCCACTGGCAGGACAGCACCGCCTGGGACGGGGGTGTGCGCAATACCTGGGGCGGCGATCTGACGGCATACTACAATTCCAGGCATATTGCCTCCGCCGATTCCGGAGAGACCACCAAGGTCTGGTTCGTCACCAAGTGCGATACCACCCCCCAGTCGCAATACATCCTGGCCAGGATCCGAAGGCTGGTGGATACCACGGTCACCGGTTCAAACCGCGATTCTCCCCGTCAAATTGTGACGGTGATGAACATGACCGCCCAGGGCGCCTGGATGGAAGGCCATGTATACAGCGATCCGTCATATTCTGCGCCACTGGCAAACTATGTGGTGCTGGCTTACCGGGCGGACACCATCGTCGGTTCCTACATCACCGAGAACAACACTATAGTCGAAGGATATGATTCGGGCGACCCCGGTTACGTCATGTTCACTGCCCCGGCCGGGACCATCGATTCCTTCAAGGTCAGGGATATGTCCGATAACCCGGTCAATTTCTACGTAAAAAGCACCCCGCCCTGGACCATCACCGCCGGGGACACCACAAATTTCGACATCCTGCCCAACGTTCCCACCATCGTCTACACCTCGCCGGCAAACAATGCCGCCAATGTTGCGATAAATTCCCCCATTAAGATCGGGTTCAACAAGGCCATCAATCAATCCAGCTTTGCCTATAGCTGTTCCACCGGAACCTCCGGCTGGTCGGTCTCCTGGAACGGCGCCGGCGATACGGCCACCCTGACCCATGCTAACTTCAGCTATGTGACCACCTACAAATTTCAGGTGACTGCGGCCAAGGACCTTTCCAATAACGATCTGGTCCCGGGGCCCAAACCCAACCCCTTCCGCTTTGCCACCCAGCCGGACCCGGCCACCATCCCCCTAAAGATCATCTGCCTGGATGTGGGCCAGGGCGACGCCACCTTGGTGCTTTCGCCCTCCGGAAAATCGCTGTTGTTCGATGCCGGCGAGACCGGCCGGGGGTATGGCAAGATCTGGCCTTTCTTGAGGGACAGCGTGAACCTTCACCACCTGGACTATACGGCGCTCAGCCATTACCACGAGGACCATATCGGCGGAATGGACGAGGTGATCGACAGCCTGGGGGGCCGGGATTCAATCTTAGGCTGGGGATACGACCGCGGCGGAACCTACGCCTCAACCGCCTTCACCGATTACAACACAGCTCTGGGAGCCAAACGGAAGACCATCGGACTGAGCCAGGTGATAGATCTGGGATCCGGGGTAAGCGCCAAATGCGTGGCGGTCAACGGCCAGACCTACGGAGACAACATCTCTCCCTCCGATGAGAACGATTTCGGCGCAGCCCTGCTGATACAATACGGCGGGTTCAGGATGATCGTATCCGGCGACCTGGGAGGATATAATTCGGGCGGGTACAAGGATGTGGAATCAATCCTGGCCCCGGACCTGGGCGGGGTTTCGGTGCTGCATGTCAACCACCACGGCTCGCAATACAGCAGCAATCCCACTTGGATTGCCAGCCTGGATCCCAAGGTCTCGGTCATCTCGGTGGGAAACAACGGCTACGGACATCCCACCCAGCTGGCGTTGGACCGGCTGTGCAGCGATCCCGGGGCGAATAATTATATCTACCAGACGGAGCTGGGATCGGGCGGCACCATTCCGCCGGGCCGGGGGGAAGTGGTGGGCAGCAACATCTGGATAGAGGTGACGGCCGATACCTTTACCGTCAACAGCAGCGACAAATACCCCAATCCGGTGCAGCTTTCATTTTTAACCGCAAGTGCCGATGCCCAAGGCCGGGCTGAGATCAAATGGCGCACCGAGAGCGAAAAAGACTGCGACAGATGGGAGGTTGAACGGACGGAAGATCCTTCCGCCAGTTATGTCAGGATCGGAGAAACGGCCGGGAACGGGACCACCAATCAGCCCTCGGAATATATATTCACAGATCCCCATCAACTGCCAGCGGGGGATTATTATTACCGGATCGCCCAATACGATTTCTCGGGCACGATAACTTATTATGGGCCGGTGAAGTTGCCGCTGGATGGCGGCGGGCTGCTGCCTGCCGAATTTAAACTGGGGAGCAACTATCCCAATCCGTTCAGCCGGGACACCAAAATAAACTATCAGATTCCCGGGGCCGGGCGGGTCAGCCTGGCGGTCTACAACGTGGCCGGACAGTTGGTAAGGACCTTGGTCAATGAAAACCGGGGGAGAGGGAAATATCAGGCGGCCTGGGACGGCAAGGACGGCACCGGGAAGGCTCTTCCCAACGGGGTTTATATGTTCCGGCTGTCGGCCGGAAACGCCAGCGGCTTAAGAAAAGTGATGCTGATAAGGTAGGCCATATCTGTTTTGAAAGGCACCGAGAAATATCGGTGCCTTTTTATTATATAATTTTCCTTGACAGTTTAATTATATTTGACTATACTATAAACGATATAAACCCCTAAAGTGCTAATGAACAATACCTTAAGAATAACGATCGGGCTGGTGTTGACAGCCGCCGTATTGGGTCTTTCCTATTGGGCAATTATGCCTGCCGGAAAGAAGCCCGGGGCTGCCCAGACCGACGAGTTGAAGATCCGCTCCGAGCTGGTGGCCAAGAACCTGGCCCGGGTGGTCTCGGATCCCTTTGCCAACCAAGACGACCTGGCATTATCCGAGATCATTGCCCAGACCAAACAGGATTATTCCGAGGTGGCCGACCTATATCTGATCAATCTCAAGGGCACTGTTGCCGCATCCAGCAACGAGACCGCAGTGGGGGACGAGTTGATCATTCCCTCCGGCATAAAAAAACTGGCCGGGGAATCGGTATTGGTTCAAACTGCGGGGAATCCCAAATCCCCGGACAAGGTGTACTGGGCCGCCGCCCCGGTATTGCTGGGGCGGGAGAGGATCGGCAGCGTCTACCTCCAGCTTAAAGGCAAGGCCAAGACAGCAGGGGCGGTAAAAACCCCGCAGTCCATCTATATCCTGGCCGGCCAGGCCGCAGCCCTGGTGATGATGTTCCTGCTGATGATCTTCGGTCCCAAATCGAAAGCGGCCGAGGTCTCCACCGAAGCCTTCGACAAGCTGGAACAGAAGAAAAAGGACATCGAGAAGGATCTGGAGAACAAGCGCAAGGAGCTGAAAAGGGTGGAGGCCGAGGCCGCCGACCATAACCGCTGGCTGGAGATGTTCCGTTCCGAGGAGAACGACCTGGCCGGCCAGGTCAAGAAGCTGCGCGAGGAACGGGGACAGATGGATAGTCATCTGGATGAGGGACGCAAACAGCTGATAGAATTCGAAACCCTGCTCAGGGAGAAGCAGACCAAACTGGAGGAGGTCAGCAATCATCTGTCGGACCGTATACAGGAGGGCATAGAACTGGATAAGAGACTGGAGCGGGTCCAGCACCAGGAGGCAGAATTGAACCAGCGGATGGTGGAACTCAAGAAGGGTGAGGAGAATCTGGCTCAGTGGCTCAAACAGTCCAAGACCGAGGTGCAGAACCTGGTCCAGTTCATAGCAGAGAAACGGGTGGAGGAGAGCGAACTGGAACAGACCATCGAGGAGAGACAGCGCTTGAACGCCGAGTTAGAGGAACGGGGGCAGCAGTTGCAGTCGCAGATCGCAGAACTGGCCAATGTCTGCGAACAGTGGAGCGCCGAGCATGAAAGGCTCTCCAACGAGGTCTCCGAAAAACAGCAGAACCTGACGGCCATCATGCAGCTGTTGGAAGGCTCCCGGACCAGGTTAGAGAAACTTCAGAAACAGGGATCGGAGGTATCCTCCTGATGAGCGACTATTATTCACTGCTGGGCGTCCGCCGGGAAGCCAGCACCTCTGAGATCACGGCAACCTACCGAAACATCCTGAGGGAAAAATTTCAGGAAGCGGGGTATAGTTTCCTTTTTTCCGATGTCACCCAGGCCTACCGCACCCTGTCCAACCCCCAAAAGCGCAAGGACTATGATCTACTGCTGCAAAAGGTGGTGGGCAGATACATAGTGCAGAATCCCAACAATCCTACACCGGCCGATAAGAAATATCAATCCGGGCTGAATGCCATAGAACAAAAGAGATTCCAGGCAGCGGTTGATTTTTTCACCCAGGCCATAAAAATCGACCCCGAGAAGAGTCATTTTTACAGCCAGCTGGGACTGGCCCTGGGGATGTTCAATGGCCGGCTGGCCGAGGCCGAAAGATACTGCAAAAAGGCCATAGAACTTGAGCCCGACAATCCGGAGCTGTGCTACAACCTGGGTTTTCTCTACCAGAGGCACAACCTGGTGGATGCCGCACAACAGGCCTTTCTGCAGGCCCAGCAGGCCGAGCAGGATCGATGGGGGACCGTATTTAACCCAAGCAACGCGGTGATCGAATTGCAGTGGACCGAAGATGAGGAGAAGCCAGCAAAAGGACCGGAGCCCATCGAAGATGAATTGCCGGGAGATACCGCAGCCCAAGAACCGACGGAGGCGCCGGAATTAGTAGAAGACGAGTTGTCGGAAACAACCGAACCTGCGCCCGCCGACCTGTCCGCTGCAGCGCCAGCGAAGGAGGAAGATCTTCGATCCGCCGGCGGGGCTGAAGATCTGTCGGAGGCGTCAGAGATAGACAAAGAGACTGAAACCATCGAAACGCCGGGGACTGCCCAGGAAAAGCCCACTGAAGACGAAACGATAGACTATTTTGAGGAACCGATAATACTCAATGACGGGCCTTCGATGGAAACTGCAGATACCGAATCATGGGCTGAAGAAATAAAACCCGAAAAAATACCGGAAAACAGAACATCCGAAGCCCCGGCTGTCAGCCTGGAAAATGGCCCAGCAGAGCCGAAAATAACTATTGAGCCAATTCAAGCCGAAGCGCCTGAATCAGGGGATCAGGTCAGCCTGGCCCAGATAATAGACGACGACCATGAGTATCTGTCCACTTCAGAGGTGGATGGTAAAAAGGCGAATGCTCCTGAAATCCTACCAGAGATCGGAAAGGGACCCGCCGGTCCAGAAACTGGATCCCAAAACGATTTGGAGATAGCCTCCAATGCCGTCGATGATGCCGGCCCAGATAGGGAAACCTTAACAGAGCCTGGAGGGGAATCCTCACAAGCAGAGGATCAAGTCGATTACGGGATGGTGGTGGACGATGTTTCACCCCAAGCTGGACCGGCAAAGGATCCTGATCGGGATGACGCCCTGCTCAGGGATCTGGCCTCGTTGGAGGCAGAACTGGCCGGGGTGGATGCTTCCTCCGGCATCGGTTCCGGGGATAACGGGCTTCTTTTGGAGATGAAGGGTCATCGGGAGGTCGGGCAATACCCGTCTACTGATGCCGCCGCATCAGACAAGCCCTGGCTGACATCCCAGGAAAAAATCGAGCCGGAAAGCACCAGTTTGGATGATCTGGAGGATGAAGCCTTAAACCTGCTGCGAGAGTTGGGACTGAATCCCTCTGAATATGCTCCGGATGACAACCAAGAAACGAACCAGGGTGGCGTAAAGGAAGAGGGACAACCGACTGATACCGCGGAGCGGTTCGAATCTAGTGATACCGAAATGGAGCCGGAACATGATGATCTGGAGGAATTGAAGAAGATCGAAGAAATGGAAAGAAAGATGGCCGAGGAACTGGAGCGATTGAAGCGGGAGCGGGAGAAGCTGAAGAAAAAGAAGAAAAAGAAGTAAACTTGTACCGGCAGATGTTCTTTTCGTGCGCATTTAAGCGCAAGGGTGTTGCTTTTTCATATGATGGCATACCCCATCTAAATCCTTAAATGACAAACGGCTGGATAAAACTCCAGCCGTTTGTCATTAGTTAAATTTTTACGCCGAAAGGCTCTTCAATACCATCTGCAGATTATCGGGATCGCCGGACTTGCTCATGGCCTCGTCCAGGGTGATGATATTTTTGCGGCACAGGTTGGCCAGAGACATGTTAAGGGTGGTCATCCCCTGTTTGATGCTGGTCTGGATAAGGCTTTGCAGCTGATAGGTCTTGCCCTCCCGGATCAGGTTCCGGACGGCGCCGGAGCCGGTCATAACCTCGAAGGCGGCCACCCGGCCCTTGCCGTCGGCCCTCTTTACCAGGATCTGGGAGATGACGGCCACGAAGTTCACCGCCACCTGCATTCGTATCTGTTCCTGCTGATGCATGGGGAAGACGTCGATGATGCGGTCCACCGTCTGGACGGCGTCGGTGGTATGCAGGGTGGCCAGCACCAAATGGCCGGTCTCGGCCGCGGTAATGGCCAGGGCGATGGTCTCCAGATCCCGCATCTCGCCGATCAGGATCACATCGGGATCCTGCCGCAAGACGTACTTCAAGGCATCGGCAAAGGTCAGGGTGTCGCGCCCCAGCTCCCGCTGGTTGACGATGGCTTTCTTGTCGCTATGGACGAATTCGATGGGATCCTCAACCGTCATGATATGACAGGGGTCATGGGCGTTGCGGTAATCTATCATGGCAGCCTGGGTGGTGGACTTGCCGCAGCCAGCCGGCCCGGTTATCAGCACCAGGCCGCGGGGCCTCAGGGAGACCTCTTTTACGATGGGGGGAAACCCCAGTTCGTCTATGGTGGGGATCTTCTCGGGGATCAGCCGGAAGACTATCCCCAGGGAGTTGCGCTGCTGGAAAAGGTTGACCCGGAAGCGTCCGGTGCCGGGGAGGTTGTAGGCAAAATCCAATTCCAGCTCCTGGCCGAATCTCTGGGCCTGGGCCGGGGTGATGATGGTCATCAAAAATCTCTTGACGTCATCGGGGCTGATGGATGGCATTTTGCAGGGGGACAGGTCGCCGTTTACCCGGAGCAGGGGCGGGCTGCCCACCTTGATCTGCATGTCGGAGGCCCCCTGTTCGGCCATCATTTTTAACAGGTCGGCAATTTCCATGTCTTAAAAAGCCTTCATCGCTAATTTTTCAAACTCCTGGGGGT
Organism: Candidatus Edwardsbacteria bacterium RifOxyA12_full_54_48; assembly: GCA_001777915.1. NCBI lineage: Bacteria > Candidatus Edwardsiibacteriota > Candidatus Edwardsbacteria bacterium RifOxyA12_full_54_48. Next base: position 66,269 of record MFFN01000005.1, read on the forward strand.
TGGTCGACTTGGCCATGGCCTCCTCGATGGTCACCAGGCCCTTTTGGTAGAGCTCCTTGAGGCAGGAATCCAGGGTGTTCATGCCGAACTTTCCCCCGCTCTGGAGGACGCTGAATATCTGGTGGGTCTTGCCCTCCCGGATGATGCTGCGGATGGCAGGCATGCAGACCAGCACCTCATAACCCACCACCCGGCCCTTGCCGTCCACCCGGGGCAGCAGGGTCTGGGAGTAGATGGCCTGGAGGGTGGTGGAGAGTTGCAGCCTGACCTGCTGCTGCTGGCCCGGCGGGAAAACGTCGATGATCCGGTCGATGGTCTGGGCGGCGTCGGCGGTATGCAAAGTGGCCATCACCAAATGGCCGGTCTCGGCCGCGGTAATGGCCAGAGAGATGGTCTCCAGGTCCCGCATCTCGCCCACCAGGATGATATCCGGGTTCTGACGCATCACGTGTTTCAGGGCGTTGGCGAAGGAGTGGGTGTCGATGCCCACCTCGCGCTGGTTGATGCAGGCCTTTTTATCGCGGTGCAGGAACTCGATGGGGTCCTCCACCGTCATGATGTGGCAGGAACGATTCTCGTTGATATAATCTATCATGGCCGCCAGGCTGGTGGATTTCCCGCTGCCGGTGGGTCCGGTCACCAGGACCAGCCCCCGGGGCAGCATGCAGATCTTCTTCATGTTCTGGGGCAGCCCCAGGTCGTCGATGCTTTTTATCAGAAGGGGGATGACCCGGAGGACCGATCCCAGGGACTGCTTCTGGCGGAAGACATTGACCCGGAAACGGGAAACGCCGGGAATGGAGTAGGACATGTCAAGTTGGTGGGTCTTCTCGAAACGCTCCCGGCGTTCCTGGTTCATGATCTCGTAAAGCAGTTCCTGGGTGTCGTCGGGGGTCATCACCGGAAGGCTGGAACGGACCAGCTGGCCATGGATCCGGTATACCGGCGGCTCCCCGGATTTGATATGCAGATCCGAGCCCTGCTGGGTGACCAGCAATCTCAACAGTTCATCTATTTTGGGCATGTTTTCGCATAGTAAATTATCGGCTGAAAACCACTTAGCCGGCATCAAGCTGTCGGCTCAGGTTTAGTTTAACAGACTGTTTTGACAAAGTCAAGAAAAACTTATTGACTTTTAGCATAAATTTGGTATAGTTACTAGATATGGGAAAGCAGGGAAAAGACACCATCATCCTTCCGGCCGACCGGCTGCGGAAAATACTGGGGGCCATGGCCAGCAGCTGGGGCTTTGAGATAGTTTTTCTTGATGCCGGAGACGGCAAAGACAGGCAGCCGGGAGCCAAAAATATCCGGGTTGTCGAACTGGATGATTTCAGGCAGCGGATAGCGCTATCCGGGCCGGCCGAGTTGATGGACCGGATGAACGATGCCATAGTCAAGCTGGCGGACATCATCTCCGAACAGGAGCTGGAGAGCATCTCCCTGACCGAGGAGATAGTGGAGAGGTATCAGCAGCTGTCGCTGTTGTTCGAGATGAGCGACCGGCTGGGGGCGGCCAGGGATAATCAGAGCAGGATGAAGGCCATTCTGGAGACCGCCATAGATGCGGTGGGTGCGGTAGGCGGCTGCCTGTTGATGAAAAACAGCCAGGAACACTGGTGTTGGGTCAATCGGGAAAAAGTGGAGTCCGAAAAACTGGCCCAGCTGGCGGCAGAGACCATAGAACACACAAAAAATTTTGTCGAGGAAAACAGGCATTGCGCCCTGTTGCTCAGGGTCAGCCGGGGAGACATAATCGGTTCCCTGGTGCTGGGCCCCAAAGCAAAGGCCGCCTACCGCTCGGGCGACATAAAGCTCCTGACCACGCTGGGGGCCTATGCTTCCCTGCTTTTGGAGAGCGGTCGGCTTTACGAGGACCTGGAATCCCTGTTCTTCAGCACCATCAAGAGCATGATCGAGGCGGTCGATGCCAAGGATCCCAGCACCAGGGGCCATTCCGAGAGGGTGCGGCGGTACTCCCACATCATAGGCCAGGGCCTGAATTTCGGCCCGGAAGAACTGAAAAGCCTGGAGCTGGCGGCCTTGCTGCATGACGTGGGAAAGATCGGCCTGCCGGACATCATCCTCAACAACGAAAAGGAATACCTGTCCGAGACCCAGTGGGAGCTGGTCAGGATGCATCCCGAGATAGGTGTCTCCATCCTGTCCCATGTGGCCCAGCTGAAATCCATACTGCCGGCCATCGGCCAGCATCACGAGAGGTTCGACGGGCAGGGCTATCCCAACGGCATCGACGGGGAGGATATCACCCTGTTTGCCAGGATCATCGCGGTGGCCGATTCCTTCGACGCCATGACCATGAATCGTACCTACCGCACCCGTTTTTCGCTGGACAAGGCCCTAAAAGAGCTCAGCCAGAATTCCGGCAGCCAATTCGATCCGCAGCTGGTGAAGCTGTTCATAGCCAATATAAAAAAGACGGAGATCAAGCTTGATGGCTGAGAGACAAGACCCTGCCACTCTGCAAAACAAGGTGTTGAGCGAATCCCTGAGGCTGTCACAGGTTTTGTCCGGGGAACCCGGGCCGGCCAAGATATTGCAGGAAGTGGGGCAATCGATCAAGGAGGCTCTGGGATACAAGGTAATAGTCTTAAGCCTTTATGAAAATGATATCGGCGCTTTCAAGCCTCTGTGGATGGAATCGGTGGACCCGGATACAGGCACTGAACTTTTAACCAGCCCCAATCCCCTTATCAGGACCCAGCTTTTAACAGAGGACTTCCTTCGGTCGGGAAGCTATATCATCAAAGCCGATCATCCGGTCTGGGAGGGGATGAAAGCATCCCGTTACCTCCCGGGCCTGGGGGAGGAAGCACTGAACGGAAGCGGGGATGTGATACTGAATCCGATCTTCAGTTCGGGGACTGCCATGATCGGACTGATAATGGTTGTGGTGAAGGATGCTGAAACGGACACCGATCAGGTTGAGTACCTTTCCTATTTTTCCCGATTAGCCGGCTGTGCCTTGGAGAGAGGATTGCTGTATCTGCAACGGGAGGAGAACAGCAATTTCAACCGGATATTGATCCAGACCGTGGAGAAACTGGAAAAGATCAGCGACCCCGGCCATTTTTGGCAGACCATAGCCGAGAATATCGGGACGGCCCTCAAGGGGTTTGAACTGGTGGTTTCGATAGCCAATCAGGAGGGCAGTTATTATGTCCATCCCCTGGTACTGAGGGATGGGAAGCAGATGGATGGGTTGACCTCGGTTGACGGCGCCTGGCTGGACCGGGTGGCCGAACAGGGGCCCCAGACCGAGCTGATCACGGTCCATCCGGAAAAACCAGCAGTGATTAAAATGGGCTGGCCCCTGGAGATAGAAAAAGAATCCCTGGGCGTTTTGACAGTCACCGGTCTCAATTCCGGGGAGATGGACCGGCCCACCGCCGATTTTCTGGGCATGATGGCCACCCAGATCGCTCTGGCCCTGTTCCGGGTGCGTTCCGTAGACGAGTGGACGTCGCGCAAAGAGGTGCTGGAGGCCTATATCAAGAATATCGATGATGCGGTCCTGATAGTAGACTCGATCAAACGAATAGTTTTTGTCAATAACTCCGCCCAGCAGCTGACTGATCTGCGGCAGGGGGGCATCGACAAACTTCCCCTTAACCAAAGCGATAAAGAATGGCTTTCCACCGCCCTGGATGATGTCTCAAAGGGGGTAACCAAAGAAGCCGGAAAAAAGATAATCATCAAGGACAGTTACTGCTCCATTGGGATAAAAGGGTTTTTTGACGAAAAAAAATATACCGGATCCATCATTAAAATCCACAGCCTTAAGCAGGAGGGGCTGGAATATTTCAAAGAACTGGCCGGGATGGTAGCGGCCCTGGAGGACGTGGAGCTGCTTCCCCAGATACTTTTAAAGGCGGTCAGGCATTTCGTGGATTTCGATGCCGGCTCGATATTATTTCGGGAACGGGGCGACAGCTTCAGGTTTTTGGCCAGCCAGGGGACGATGATCGACCACGATCCGGACATGACTTTTAATCTGATTACCGGGTTGGCCGAAGCCGCCATCAATGAGGGGCGCACCCTGGGCTTGGCGGGGAAAGAGGGGTCCCTGGCAGAGGGGCTGGGAATTTCCGGGATGGAAAAACCCCTGGCCGGAGCCCGCTCGGTGCTGGTAACCCCCTTGATATTCAAGGGCCAAAATACCGGATTGATGGTCCTTTCCAAAAAAGATCAGGCCGCCTACCCCGAAACCAACGTGGCCATGATAGATGAATTAAGCACCGGGCTCTCTAAAATATTATGGCAGATAGGAGTAGCCAGCAAGCTTAAGCAGGAAAATGCCCTGCGAACCAAACTGTACGAAATAGGTTTTGCTTCGGGCTCGGTGCTTCAGGTCGGCAGCCTGCTGAACCTGATGATCAGGACCATCGCCAAAGAGCTTAAGATCGACGAGATGGGCATTTATTTTTTCGACGAGGTCCTGGGGGAATGGAACGGCAAAGCCATTCAGTCCACCGGCAAAAACGGCGGTTTTTTGGAATTGATGAAGAGTTCTGGAATAAAGCTGGATTACGAGAGGTTGTCGGAGATCAAGGAGATCACGGCCACGGTCATAGCCCGGGGAGAACCGGAGATAGTTCCCGACCTTAAATCTGACCCCCGTTTTCTGTCAGCCGGGCATTACCAAGGCCTGCGGTCCGGGCTATGGCTGCCGCTGAAGCTGAAGGATAAGCCGATAGGTGCGATCAGCGCCCTGTCCAAGCAGATCAGCTATTTCGGACATGATGATCTGACCCTTCTCCAGGAGCTCTCCCCCTTGGTCACTTTCGCCCTGAGGAGCGCCGTTCTTTACGAGGAGATTCGCCGGGAAGGCAGCCGGGTAGGGGCTATCATAAACTCCATGCCCGAGGGTTTGCTGATGGTGGACTCTCATTTCAAAGTGATCATGAGCAATGAGGGGTTTGAGGGATTGTGGGGTTTGAAGCAGACCATCCGGCCGGGGGCCGCCCTGCAGGAGGGTATTTTATCTTTATTGACAAACAATCTGGCGAACCCCAGGGGTTTGATAGATTTTTTCCAGGATTGCGCCATTTCCACCACCGGTGTGGTCACTCCGGTGGAGTTGGAGCTTAAGAACGGCAAGCACCTGAAGATCAGCTCCTTTCCGGTGGAGGAGCTGGATCGGCCGCGAACCGGCCTGGTGATACTGAGCCAGGACATAACCACCGAACACCAGATCGCCGAACTGAGGCAGGAATTCGTGGGCATGTTATCCCATGATCTGCGAAACCCGCTGGCCGCCATAATTGCCACCCTGGAGCTGGCCCTGGACGGGAGCCTGGGAGAGCTGAACGAAAATCAGAACCAGTTCTTAGGCAACGCCATGAACGACAGCCGGCGGATGCTTGAGATGCTTAATGACTTTCTGGACGGTTATAAATACGATGCCGTTGAGATCAAACTGGAGAAAATAAACTTTGACATCGCCCAGCTGATATCCAAACTGGTGGCCGATTTCTCCCCCCTGGCCCGAGAGCGGAATATCGAGCTTCTACAGGAAACGTCCCCCACTATCACAATTACCGGGGACGAAGGCAAGCTGGCCCGGGTGATATCAAACCTGCTCTCCAATGCGCTGAAATTCACCCCCCGGGGAGGAACCATCATTCTTAAGAGTGCTGAACGTACCGACAGCGTTGAGATCGCCGTCAGCGATACCGGGGAAGGCATTTCCGCCGAGGACAAGGAAAAGGTGTTTGAAAAATTCTACCAGGTTGAGAAACGCCGGCACGGACGGAAGACCGGCACCGGCCTGGGTCTGCCGCTGTGCAAAAAACTGGTTGAGGCCCACGGCGGAAAAATATGGGTGGAGAGCCAGGTGGGGAAGGGCAGCAGATTTATTTTCAGCCTGCCCCGATAATAACCAAGTACAAAATTTCTAAATAAAAGATCAAGAGGTGAGATAATGGCCAAAAAAATCATGGTGGTGGATGATGAACCCTACATTGCCAGGGTGATCAAATTCAAGCTAGAGCAGGAGGGGTATACCGTCATTTCAGCCAATGACGGCCAGAGCGGCCTGCAGAAGATCAAGGAAGAGAAGCCGGACATGGTTTTGTTGGATGTAATGATGCCCGGGCTTTCCGGTTATGAGGTATGTCAAAAGATCAGAGAGGATGCCGAGCTGGCCGGCATTCCAGTGGTAATCCTGACCGCCAAGGGCCAGGAGCGGGACCGGGAGCAGGGGTTATCGATGGGGGCCAGCGACTATATCACCAAACCATTCAGCCCCAACCGGCTTCTGGAACTGGTGAAAAGCATGATAGGGGACGCCAAGCAATAATGTTGCACCTTTTATGGCTTTTATCCCTGCCCTTTGCGGCAATGATGCTTTTTCTGCCGGGAAGCCTGCTCCTGAAGATCTCGGCTTTTAGCGCTGCCTCTTTGCTGGGCGGGTGGGGCCTGATCTTGTTTTCCAGGCAAAAGAAACAGCTCTATGCTTTGCAACAGGCGCAAAGGGAATGCGACGCTCTTAAGGAGAATATCCAAAACCAGCAGCGCATCAGCGGGCAGGAGGTGTCAAAACTAAAGGAGATCGTCGGATCGTCAAAGAAACAACTGGAGGAGGCCAGCAAATACGAGCAGGTATTGAACCAGCAGCCGATCGGCCTGATACTGGCGGATTACGAAGGCAGTATTTTGTTTGCCAATCCCGGCATGGAAGATATTACCGGGTGGACGGCCAAGGATATACTGGGCAAAAACTGGAATAGAGTATTCAAGAATTCCGGGAACGACATTACCGCCAAAATAGAGTCCTGTCTGGCTGATCAGGATAAGGCCGAAAAGGAGCAGGAGACGATCGTGGCCAAGGACGGCAAGGATATCACCATTAATTCCCGGCTCTGGAAATATGATTCGGGAAAGAACCTGGGTTGGGTTTTCATGCCCACCAGCCCGGCGGTGGATTTCAACAAATTAAGGGATGAATTCGTCACCAACATCTCCCACGAATTGCGGACTCCCTTGACGGTGATAAAGGGCTATGCGGAAATTTTGTATGACGAAGCGAAGAAAACCGATCAGCAGAATGCCGAGTTGACGAAAGTGGTGCTGGACGAGAGCGAACGCCTGGCAAACATCCTTGATTCGATTTTGAATTTCCGCTATGCCAGCTCGGGACAGATAGGTTTGAGGAAGGAAAAGGTTGATGTTCTGGGCCTGCTGAATACGGTGGTCAACGACCTGAGCCATAAGGCCCAGAAAAAGAACATTAAAATTATAAAAAAATTCCCGGAGAGCGTTTCCCCGGCCAAGGGAGACATCAATGCCTTAAGATTCGCCTTCAGTCAGATACTGGACAATGCCGTGAAATTCACCAATGAAGGCGGCAGCGTGACCGTTGAAACCGGCGGCTGGCGGCTGGAGGAAGGCCTTTGGAAGATGGAGATAAACTTCATCGACACCGGAGTGGGCATCTCGGCCCAGGATCTGCCGCATATTTTTGAAAAATTCTACCGCACCGACCAAAAGGTGCACACCCTTCAGGGCACGGGCATCGGGCTGTCGCTTTGCAAGGAGATCATAGAGACCAACGGCGGCAGCATAGCCGTGGAAAGCATCGTCGACAAGGGCAGCCATTTCTCGGTAAGCCTGCCGATGTCGGATTAGAGACGGCATATCAGGAGCAACATTTGAAGTCCGGGGCCAGCGTCCCGGATTTTAAAATATCCTTGTCACCGGATGAGAGAATACCAAATCAGGGTCATGATTTCAGAGGATAAAAAAAATAAATTTCGGGAGTTAGTTCCCTTGGGGGCTATCTTTCTGGCGGCTTTCGCGGTCCGGTTAATTTACCTGCTCAAAGTAAAGGACCTGCCTTTCTATATCTTCCCCCTGGGAGATTCCGCGGTATATTACCAGAGAGCCCAGGAAATATTGTCGGGGAAGATACTAAGCCCAGAAGTCCCGTTCCTGGGCTCGGTCTTTTACCCCTATTTCATGTCCGCCATTCTCCTGCTCTCCCGGCACAGCCTTTTTTGGGTGTCCCTGATCCAGATAATCATCGGCAGTCTTACCTGCCTGTTCACCTATCAGCTTTCGCTGAAGCTGTCGAAAAGCAGGATCGCAGCCTTACTATCGGGTTTTACGGCCGCTTTTTACGGGCCCCTGGTTTTCCTAGACGCCGACCTGCTGATGATATCCATCACCGTGATGGCAGTGGCCGGAGGTTTGCTGCTTTTGCTGAAGGCCCGGGAGGATAAAAAAGCCAGATGGGCACTGGCAGCCGGGCTGCTGCTGGGGCTGGCCTGCCTGGACCGGGCCAACCTAATGTTATTCATACCGGTGGCGGCGGCTTGCCTTTACTCCCGTCGGTCAGAGGAAAAATTTAATCCGGCTTTTGCAGCGCTGTTCTTGACGGGACTGCTGGCGGTGATCCTGCCGGTGACCATCAGTAATTCCCTGCATAATAGGGACCTGGTGCTGACTGGTTCCAACCTGGGGGTGAATTTTTACATCGGAAATAACCAGGAGGCCCGGGGGGTTTTTCTGCTGCCGGAAGGGTCCGGTCTGGAGAATTCCGATCTTTACCAAAGCTCCAAGGCGGTTGCCGAAAAGGAGGCCGGGCGGGAACTGAAACCGTCCCAGGTCTCCCGCTATTGGCTGGGGCGGGGGCTGCAGTTCGTCAAGTCCCATCCGCTGGAGGAGGCCCGGCTGATCCTTCGGAAGGGCGGACTGTTCTTCAACGCCTACGAGATACCCAACCACCTAAATTTCTATTTCATTAAAAGAGAATATGCCCCGGTTCTTAACATCGCCTTTTTGGGGTTTTGGCTGATTGGTCCCCTGGCTCTGGCCGGTATATTCTGGCTGATAAGGGGGGGGATCAACCGCGCCGGAATGCTGGGCCTGTTGTTTTTGGCAGCATATCTGATATCCCTGTTGCCATTTTTTATAACCGACCGTTACCGTCTTCCGATAGTGCCGGTGATGATAATATTTGCCTGGGATCTGGTGGCCAGGATGGCCTCCCATCTCCGGCTCCGACATTACAGTGTTTTAGCCGCCCAGCTTTTGACCATAGGGCTGATGGCCCTGTTGGTCAACCTGCCGGTCCAGGAGTTCCCCTACAGTTCTGACCGGATAGAGGTCTCCCGGACTTATCTGGAAAGGGCCATGGCTCAAAAGGACCCCGGGGGGAGCGACATCCGCCGGGCGGTGGAGGGTCTCAAATGGGCCTTGGAATCCTCCCAACCCTTCGATCCTTGGATGGCCCCAGGGCACTTCCATATGGCCCGGGCCTATGCCTACTTGGGATATTATTCCGGTGCTGTTGGGGAGTTGGAGAAATTGAAGCGGCTAAAGGGGGAAAATTCCCCGGCCGATGAGGCTCTACGGCTGGTGCGGGAGGAATATGAGCGCACCGGCGATCTGGTAACGGTCGGAGAGATCCCCCAGACCCCCTTTGAAAGGGCCCGGGAACTGACATCTGCCGGAGACTATCTTGCTGCCATTTCTATCTACCGGGAGATCCTGGAGCGGGACCCATTCCACCTGGGGGCCATCAACCACCTGGGACTGATATTCTATGATCAGGGACAGTACCACCTGGCCCTGGGGGTACTGGACCGGGGCTTGGAAAATCTGCCGGACAGCGAGCTGCTGACTAAAAACATCTGCCAGGTCTACCGCCGAATGGGCCGGGAACAGACAGCCCAGGATATCTGGAAAAGGTTCAGGGAAAGAAACCAGAATACAAATGAAAAATCCTCCGCCATATAAAAGCGCTGCCATTATCGGGGTCTTTCTGACGATCCTCGCGGCAGGCAGCATTGCCGGGGCCGCCGTGGTGGTCAACGAATTCTGCTACCATCCCCACCCCAGCAACGACACCGGACTGGAGTGGATAGAACTTTACAATTCCGACTCCACCGAGCAGGACCTCTCCGGCTGGGACCTGTACCCCTCGCGCAGCCCGCATTTTGTCCTTCCTGCCGGGATCAAGATCGGGCCGCAGTCTTTTATCCTGATATATCTGCGGAGGGATGGCATCAATACCGGCGCCGAGATCTACGAGGGGACTGCCGGCATATCAAGCAACATGACCAACACCAGGGGCTCGATCGCCCTGTTCAGCAACAGCGAAAGGGATTCCATAATCGATTTCGTTGAGTACGGCGATGACAGCATGACCTACGAAGCCACCGCCGCCGCTGCCGGCATCTGGACCAGGGGCGTTTTCCTGGACACCGCCTTATGCAGCAATTCACTAGGGCTTATAAGCGACGGTTCTGATTCCAACCGCAAGGCCGACTGGAAGGAGTTTGTCAGGCCAACTCCCGGGCATACCAATCAGCCCTATCCGGTAGATATCGCTGTTTCAAGCATCCTTGTCTCTCCCGAAAGCATCCTGCCGGAAGGGGAGTTCACCCTTTCGGCCGAGATAGTCAACATGGGGCTGGACACCGCATATCTGCCGGTGATCGAAGTGTTCGAGGACAGGAACGGCGATTCCGTCCGGGATGCCGGCGAAAAACTGTTCGCTTCTTTGTCCTGGGACCTTTTAAGCGACAAGCGCACCGCCCTGGCCCAAATATCCGGGCTGGCCGAGGGACAATACGATCTGGCGGTGGCGGTCCGCTGCAGCAGCGAGAATTACACGGCCAATAATTACCGCAGTATCAGGATATGCGCCGGCAGTCCGGTGGCCATCAACGAGTTCCTGTATTATCCGGTCAGCGGCGCCGCCGAATGGTTAGAGTTATACAACCGTTCCGCCGGCCCAGTTAACATCAAGGGTTGGACGGTGGAGGACAATACCGGAGTTCTCCATACCATCGATCATTACGATCAGTTCATCCAGCCGGGCGGCTATTTGATCCTGACCTCCATAGACAACCAGCCGCTGGCCGGTTGTCTCCGCCTGGTGCCGGACGGCGGGCTGCCGTCGCTGAATGACGACGGGGATGTTTTAAAACTGAGGGATTCACGCCGGGTGCAGGATGACATGGTGCAGTACGACTCCGACTGGGGAAAAAGCCGGGGCAAGGCACTGGAAAGGGTCAACCAGTTTCTGCCCACGAACGCCTCTGCCAGCTGGGGATTGTCCCTGGATCCATTCGGTTCCACTCCCGGCAGGCAGAACAGCATCTACGCGGAAAATAATTGCGGCAATGCCGAGATCTCCGCCGGGCCAAACCCCTTTTCGCCCGACAACGACGGGCATGAGGACCGCACCATTTTCAGCTACCGGCTGCCGTGGAACCAAGGGGTGGTCAATATCTCTGTATTCGACCGGATGGGACGCCGGGTGCGGAGCCTGCTCAGCAATTATAGGTCGGTCAGGGAGGGGAATTACGCCTGGGACGGAAGGGACAATGACGGGAGGAAATGTCCCATGGGGATCTACGTGATCCTGCTGGAGGCCGGGGAGGCTTCCGGGAACGGCACCATCAAGGCAAAGGCCACGGTGGCGTTGGCCGGCAAATTATGATATTATTAATATAAGGATATTATCAAATGAAGGGCATGATCCAGGTTTACACCGGCAACGGAAAGGGCAAGACCACCGCTTCATTGGGGCTGGCCCTGCGGGCCTCGGGACAGAAGAAAAAGATCCTGATGATCCAGTTCATGAAGGGCAAGGTCAACTACGGGGAGCTTCGTTCCGCCAAAAAGCTGCCGGGCTTCACCATAAAACAATTCGGCCGGCCCAGCTTCGTGGACAAGAAGAACCCGGCCCCGGCCGACATCAAAGGGGCGGGCCAGGCGCTGGAGTTTGCCCAAAAATCCTTTGCCTCCGGCAAATATGATATCATCATCCTGGACGAACTGAACGTAGCTTTGGATTTCAATCTTGTTTCTCTCAAAGATGTGCTGGACTTGATAGCTACAAAGCCAGAGAAGGTGGAACTGATCATCACCGGGCGTTATGCCCATCCCAAGGTGATCAAACTGGCCGACCTGGTCTCGGAGGTCAAAGAAGTGAAGCACTATTATATGCAGGGGGTGCCGGCCAGGAAGGGGATAGAGTTTTAATACAAATTGCAAAAATCAAAATTCAAATATAAGTGTCTGAAAAAGGAGTTTCATGGAGAATCTGATCAAAAAAGCCCTGGGACTGGGGACGGTGGATTACCTGGAGATACGGCTGGAGGAGAGGGCCGTCACTTCGGTCAACTATGTGGGGCGGGAGTTGGAGAACGTCGGGGTCAACAACTTCTTCGGCGGCAACGTCCGGGCCCTGCACAAGGGCGGCTGGGGATTCTCCTCGTTCAATTCCCTGGAACAGCTGGACCAAAAGGTGGCCCAGGCTTGCCAGGCGGCCAGGCAGGTGGGCAAGAGCCGGTCCCAGCTGGCCAAGGTCAAGCCGGTTCGGGACCATGTCCGGGTCAGCTTGCCGGACGATCCCCGCAAAATATCGCTGGCCCAGAAAAAAGAGCTGACCGAGAGGTACAACGGCCTGATCATGGACTCGCCGGGCATCATCAGCTCCAACACCCGGTACGAGGACGTCTTCAAAAAGCAGACCTACGCCAACAGCGAGGGCAGCTATATCACCCAGGAAAGGATCTACTGCGGGGCGGCCTTTGCCGCGGTGGCCAAGGAGGGGGCCAACGTCCAGCGGGCCCATGCCTCGGTGGGAGACACCAGGGGATATAACACGGCCCTGGGCCAGGAGCCCAAGGCCGAGCAGGCGGTGCGGGACGCCTTAGGACTGGTCAAGGCGGAAAAGGTCTCCTCCGGTAAATATACGGTGGTGATAGATCCCATAATGTGCGGGGTTTTCGCCCACGAAGCCTTCGGGCACCTGTCCGAGGCCGACGAGATCTACCAGAACAAGGAGCTCCAGAAGCTGATGAAGCTGGAAACCCGTTTCGGCAACGACGACCTGACCATTCTGGACGACGCCACCCTGGTGGGCGAGCGCGGTTTCTACGCCTACGATGAGGAGGGGGTTCCCTCCGGCAAGAACTACCTGGTGAAGGACGGCTTGCTAGTGGGCCGTCTGCACTCCCGGGAGACCGCCGGGATAATGGGCGAGAAGCCCACCGGAAGCTCCCGGGCCATCAGCTACCAGTTCAAGCCCATCATCCGGATGGGCTGCACCTATATCGAGCCCCGGGGCTATGAATTCGAGCGGATGATCGGCGAGATAGAGAATGGACTATACGTGGTGTCGGCCCTGGGGGGTATGACCGAGACCGAGATGTTCACCTTCTCGGCCATGAAGGCCTACCGGATCATAAAGGGCAGGATCGGCCCGATGGTGCGGGACGTCATCCTGACCGGCAACGTCTTCACCACCCTCAAGAACATCGACGCCATCGGCAACGACCTGCAGCTGCACGGGGGCCTGGGGGGCTGCGGCAAGGGCGGGCAGATGCCCCTGCCGGTCTCGGATGGCGGGCCGCATATCAGGATAAAAGACGTAGTGATCGGAGGCAAATAGATGAAGAACATCATCGATACAATACTGTCCAAGTGCCGCAGCAGGGTACAGTCGGCCGAGGTTATAGCCTACCACGGGCAGTCGATGCCGGTGGAGTTCAGGGCCGGCAAGCTGCATTCGGTGGAACACAAGGAGAGTACCGGACTGGGCCTGAGGGTCATAAAAGAAGGTCAGATAGGCTTTTCCTCCACCACCGATCTGTCGAAATTAGACCAGCTGGTGGAAAATGCGGTGGCCAGCGCCGGTTTCGGGCAAAAGGCCTTCTTTGAATTTCCGGGCAAATGCGCCGTGCGCCGGGCCAAAATGTACGATCCCCGGCTGGAAAAGTATTCCTCCGATTCGGCCATCGCCGAGGGAAAGAAGAACATTGAAACACTCAAAGAGAAGGCCCCCAAGCTCAAACTGGATGTCACCCTGCGCAAGGACCTGACAGAGGTCTACATTGCCAACAGCAAAGGGCTGGATGTTTCCTACCGGAAGAGCGGTTTCTCCCACAGCATCTCCGGGATGGCGGTCACCCCCAACGGCCTGCTGTACGTGGGCGACGGCAGAAGCAGCTGCCAGCTGGTCCGGGAGGGGTCCAAGATGACCGGCAAGATCGCCAAACTCTACAGGGAGGCCCAGAAGCCGGCAGCGGTCGCCACCGGCAGCATGCCGGTGATCTTCTCCACCGACGCCGCCTATCTGCTGTGGCTGGCCATAGGGATGGGGGTCAACGGCAAGCAGGTGCAGAAGAAGGCCTCGCCCCTGACCGGCAAGATCGGCCGGAATATCCTGAATAAAAAGATCACCATCACCGACGACCCGGGCTACGAATATGCCGTGGGCTCCTCGCCCTACGACGACGAGGGGGTGTGCACCGCCAAAATGAAACTGTTCAACCAAGGGGTGCTCCAGGGCTTTATTTACGACCTGCAGACCGCTGGGATCCTGGGAGAGAAGTCCACCGGGCACGCCCAGCGGGATTTCAACAGCCTGCCGTCGCCGGGGGTCAGCAACCTGGTGATAAAACCGGGCACTGCCCGGCTGGCCGGGATGATAAAGGACATCAAATCCGGCATCATCGTCTACGATTTTCTGGGGGCCGGGCAGAGCAACCTGCTGGCCGGAGATTTTTCGGCCAATATCGCTTTGGGCTACAAGATAGAGAACGGGAAGATCGCCGGCCGGGTGAAGGACGTGATGATCTCGGGCAATGTTTACCAGATGCTCAAGGACCAGTTGGTGGAGCTGTCCGAGGACCAGGAGATGGTGGTGTCGCGGGGGAGTTTTGTCACCCCGGCGGTGATGTTCAAGGATGTGAATATAGCGGGGAAATAAGAGACCGCCCCTGATGGGGCGACCTAACCCCTGCCCCTTCCCGATGCGGGAAGGGGTTTTTTGTCGGCCAAATTACCGTAGGGGCAATTCATGAATTGCCCCTACCTGCATGCCCGCCCAATGTGTCATTCCCGTGGAAATGGGAATCCAGGATTTATTACCACAAAGCGCACAAAGAACACAGAGAATTTTATTCTGGCAAATAATCATTGCAAGAGAAACATCTAAGGTTGGCAAATTATCGTAGGGACACGATGCATCGTGTCCCTACCAGCATGCCCGGCAGGGTTGACCGCCCCTGGCGGGGCGACCCCTCCCTCGTCCCCTCCCCGCGACGGAGAGGGACCTTTTATGCCCCTTCCCGTAGCGGGAAGGGGTAGGGGTTGGGTCATAATACCACGCCCGGCGGAAACCGGCCCAAAATAAAATAGCAACAAAACCAAGATTCCCCGTTGACTTTTATTAGGGTTTGGATATATCATATGTTAACTTTGTTTGCGGAGATATTATGGAAAACAGGCTTTACTATGGCGACAACCTTGACATTTTACAGCGGCACATAGCCGATGAAAGCGTGGATCTGGTTTATCTTGACCCGCCGTTTAACAGCAATGCCAATTACAACGTGCTTTTTAAGGAGAAGGACGGCAGCCAGGCGGCTTCGCAGATAAGGGCTTTTGAAGACACCTGGTCCTGGGACCAGGAAGATGAGAGCGTTTTTGCCGAAATGGTTACCAAGGGCGGCAAGGTGGCCGATTGTTTGCAGGCCTTTAGAACCTTCATGGGGCCGTGCGACATGCTGGCCTATTTGGTGATGATGGCCCCCAGGCTGGTTGAGTTGAGAAGGGTGATGAAAAGCACGGCCAGTATTTATTTGCATTGTGACCCAAGCGCTTCTCACTATTTGAAAATGCTATTGGATGCTGTCTTCGGGCCTGAAAAATTTCTAAATGAAATAATATGGAAAAGAACAAGTGCACATTCAGGCTCAAAAAGGTGGGGGCCGGTACATGATGTAATTTTATACTATTCTAAAGACAAGGATGTTCTTTGGAATACTATCTATCAGGATTATACGGAAGAATACCTTGAAAACTTTTACAACCATACTGATGAAAAAGGCAGGTATAGGCTTGGGGATTTAACAGGCGCAGGTACACGGACTGGAGATTCTGGAAAGCCTTGGCGTGGTGTAAACCCAACAGAAATTGGTAGACATTGGGGTGTACCTAATAAAGTAATTGAAATCATGCTCGGCAAAAAAGGGCTTGCACTTTCTGTGCAGGAAAAACTAGATGTTCTTGATAAAGAAGGGTTAATATATTGGCCACCGAAGGGTAAAACACCTGCTTTCAAAAGATACCTAAATGAAAATGCTGGTGTACCTATCGTAGATGTAATAACAGATATTAATCCAATAGGGGCACAAGCAACTGAGCGACTTGGTTACCCAACACAAAAACCAGAATCTTTACTGGAACGTATTATTCTGGCTTCCAGCAACGAGGGCGATATTGTACTTGATCCCTTCTGCGGGTGCGGCACAACCATTGCGGCGGCGCAGAAGCTGGGCCGAATTTGGATAGGAATAGATATCACCCATATGGCCATAACCCTGATGAAGAAACGCCTGCTGGACACCTTTGGCGGAGAAGCAAAGTTCAAGGTTTTGGGCGAGCCGACCAGTCTGCCGGATGCGGCGGCTTTGGCCGAGAGCGACCAGTACCAGTTCCAGTGGTGGGCCTTGGGCCTGGTGGACGCCCGTCCGGTGGAGCAGAAGAAAGGCGCCGACAAGGGCATTGACGGCAAGATAGTCTTTCAGGGTGATGCGCCGGGGGTGTTCGAGAATGTGGTGATCTCGGTAAAGGCCGGGCATTTGAACGCCAACCATATAAGGGACCTGCGGGGCGTGGTGGAACGTGAGAAGTCGGCCATTGGGGTGCTGATAGCCATGGAGGAGTTTACCAAGCCCATGCAGACCGAGGCGGCCACGGCGGGGTTTTACGAATCTGCCACCTGGGGCAAGAAATATCCCAAGATACAACTGCTGACCATTGAGGAACTGCTGGCAGGGAAGAAGATTGAGATGCCGCCGATCAAACAGGTGGAGGCGACCTTCAAGAAGGCCGGGAAGGTGAAGGGGGGGAAGGGCAAGCAGTTGAAGATGGTGGATGGGTGAGTTAATGGTGAGGTATAGATATGAATGATAAATATTTAAAAACCGATGATTTTATTCAATATGCAAAATCATTGAATGTTGATGCATCAGAATATCAATTGGAAAAATATGAAGAAATAGGTTTGTTGTATCCTTCGTATCGTGTTGTGTTGCCAATTGATTATGTAAAACAGTGCACAATTTCTTTGCTCAAAAATCCATTAAATTGTAATGTTTATAAAAAATACCAAGAAGCTGATAAGGCAAATAACGTATGTTCGTTTTTTTCTTATTATCCAAAATATTTTTCTACGGCATTAAAATACGGACATCCCTTAGATTATTATTACCAAAATAATAAACACATTGTAAAGCCGTGTAAATCAAATTATAAACCATGGAAGGAGTATGAATTCTATGATTGTGAATATAAATACTACGCCGATATAAAGCAAAAATATGCAGTAAACTATTATGCGGAATGGCAGGTTTTCGTTTTGTACGAATTAAACAAGTATAATTCATATCTTGTAAATGATTGCATTAAACATAAAAGCGGTTATGGGTTCACAATTAAAACGCCATATGTGTCGCGATTTGCTAATATGGCTAAAATGTTAGGTAATGTTTATGATTACATGAACATAATTGATTATTTAACCAGTGTTGTTACTACTGACAAAGCTATGAATTTGTGCTACGCAAAGGTTTACAACGCTGAAATAAAACGGGTGGCTAAAAGAATATATTTGAAACAATGTAAAGACGAATGGGTACGGTTTATACGCAATATTGTTCAATGTCACAAAACTTATGAAGAAAATGAAAAGTATAAATTAGCAACAGAAGTTAAATCTATATTGACAAATACTATTAGGCTGATTGCATTGGCAACGGGCAAGACAATTGTAGAAATAAGCGATTTCTACGAGGGGAAGTTTAAAGGTTCGCGCTATTCTTCATGCATAGATGATGATAAAAGTTTAGTAAGTGTTGGTGCTTTAAGGGAAATATACAAAAAAGAATACAGCCACACAAAAGAAAATATTCTGGATATATTGTTAAACTACTCAAATGGCTATGCACCTTTGGAAAAATATAACAGAAAAGATTTATGTGCAAACCTGGTTGATGATATAATGTTAAAAGGTTATGAATATTTTATTATTTATTTGGCAGAAATTAGAAGTTTATGGAATGACAAACCATTGTATTGGGAAGCTGCTATATGGTCACAATTGAGATCATTTAATACGGCGGCAGAAGCATTAAGTAAAGAGTGGTTTAGTGAGAAGCATTTAAATAATAATATACAAAAAGCCTTCGGCAAAGATTATGACAAATTAGTAAAATCAATATCAAATAGTAAAACTATAACTGATGCTAAAACATTAGATGAATTTAAGGCCAACTATTTTGGGATTATTAAGTACAGTAATGAAAAGCTTAATAACGAAAAATTGCTGTGCAATAGAAATTTAGTTATCATGCATTTGGCACGTAATTATCTTTCGCATAATATCAAAACGGAGGGTACACAGTTAAGGTCAGAAGAATTTGGAACGATATTTGATAGCATAATTTATGCTGTATTATCGCTTTATTGTAAACATCTTTACCCAAGGAATCAGTTAAGCATACATTATCCTGCTCAACGCTGTTAGATAGCATTCCTCTAAGCAAGCACATTACATCGGTAAACGATCATATTTTACCCTATTATTCGAAAAGCCCCCATCGGGGGGCTTTTTTATTTCCCCCCACCCGTCCCAAAAATAATTCCAAAAATCTTCACCCGGGTCATTGACAAAAATTTGACAAAACGACTATTATTAATAAAAGAACCAGGCATAAAATATATGTTAGGTTAAAATACACCGGCAACCGGTAAAATAACACGGGCCAATGCCCCGTAACCGCATTTCACCGCCGCAGGGCCGCATTTTACCGGAACAATGCCAAGTATCACCGTATACCAATGCCCGTTTACCCGGCCGGAAGAACCTGGCACCACCCCGACAGGGCATAACCCCGGTCCACCCCGGCAGGGAACCTTTACCCCGGCGCATTTTACCGGTACAAAAGAATATTTCACCGGAACAATTTGGCGTTTTACCGGAACAAGGGAACGGACCACCTAAACTCCTTCTCCGTATCTGCGGGGCGGGGGGGCGGTCCTAAACCACAAACCACAACATACAAGGAGCCTGTATGCCAGTCAAAACCAGCCGCACTATCGCCGCCCAGCTCAATTCCGCCCAGGTGGCCGTATCCAACGCCCTGGCCGACGCCGGCATGCTTAAACTGCTGGCGGAATACGGCTACACCGCAGCCAGGATCAAGGAGGGCCAAAAACTCTACGAGGCCGCCCGCCTGGCGGTAAACGCCCACAAATCGCTGGTCGGCAGCCAGCAGGACAAGACCGCCAAGGTCAAAAAGGTGACCAAAAAAGCCTACGACGCCTACCAGGCGCTGGCCAAGGTGGCCCGGGCCATCTGGCTAAAGGATAAGGCCCGGCTGGCGGCCCTGGGCTTGCAGGGCAAGATGCCCAAAACCACCGCCGGATTCCTGACTGCGGCCTATATCCTGTTCGACAATGCGGCCAAGGGCGGCCTGGCCGCCGCTTCCAACCCCACCGGCCTGCTGGGTGACTACGGATATACCACGGCCAAGCTGACGGCCGAGCGGGCCAAGATCGCCGAACTGGACAAGATCAACCAGGCTCAGGAGGCGGCCAAGGGCATGGCTCAGGATGCAGCCCGCGCCCAGGACAAGGCATTAAAGGCCCTGGCCGAATGGCTGGCCCGGTTCGTGAAGATCGCCAAGGTGGCGTTAAGGGACCAGAGGGAATATCTGGAGAAGCTGGGGGTGCTGGCCAGGACAGGCAAGACCAAGGCCCAGAGGGCGGCGGCGGCCAAGGCCAGCGCGACTAAGAAGGCCAAGAAATCCGGGGCGTAGGGCTGGCCGTTATTAACCGCAAAATTCACAAAGGGTTTTTATCTGGTCACGAATTACCGTAGGGGCACGACACGCCGTGTCCCTACGGCAGAAAACCGGACCACCGATAACCCCACAGCCTGCGCCCTGCTGCTATCGGGGCAACGGCGGACAAGATGTGTGAAACGATAAAATACCAATAAAAGCAAGATTTCCCGTTGACTTTTATTAGGGTTTGGATGTAATATGTAATTAATATTATTCATAATCATTTTGAAAATAAGGTGCAGTAAATGGATATTATTAGCATAATAAATATTTCTCTGTCATTTGTGACAGTAATAGTTATTATATGGTACACATGTGAAACTAGAAAGATGCAATTACGAATAAAAGAGCAAATTGAACTTTCATTGATACCTATGATTGATATAAGTATTAAAAACAGAGAAATTATAAATGTAGGTCATGGGACCGCAATAAATATAGTTTTTACGGACATTATCGAAGGTGATCATAAAGTTGAATTATTTGATATTCCACAAGCATTATTTTCAAGATGTAGCAAGAATTTTGGATATAATAAAAGACATAATAAGAATATATATGTATATGCTAATAGAATTGACGAGCACCCAATGATTGGACTCGCAACAGATGATATTAGCAATCCTAAAACAATTACTGAAACAAAAATTAGTTTTGAAGATTTGCATAATAAAAGATATGAACAAATATTAAAATACGATTGGAAGACAGATGAAATTAATTTAGGGTATCCAAAATTAATTGATATAGATAAAATATAATTATTCATTATAAAAGCGGCTGGAGTTTTCTCCAGCCGCTACTCGTTTTCCAATATAAAACACACCGGTATCACTTTTACTCTCTTCAGCCCGAACTTCAGCGGCAAAGACATGGCGATGCCCGACGACAAAAGAGCATACTTCGCCGCAGTAGCCCCTGTAAAAATAGGCTATGTAGGCTGAATGCGGTGAGGGATAAAATATCCCTCTCCTAATGCGTTAGGAGAGGGAAGGGTGAGGTCCCCCGGTGGTAACCGGCCCAAAATAAAATAGCAATAAAATGAAAAACCCCGTTGACTTTTTTAGGGGTTTGGATGTATTATCTCTTATTCTTTTCGGATGGCAAGCAACTTAAAATACTGTCAATAAAGCAGGTTCATGTTACTTTTAATTAGCAAGGCTAAATTATTAAAAGGATAATATGTTTATTAGTAATATTCTTGCAAGTTTTATAGCAAATCTAATATTTGGCGCATTGCTATTTCTTGTAGGTTTAATTCCATTTCTTTTAATTAAAAGAGCAAGATTGTTGAATTTTTTCGGTTTATCGAAGCATAAAATGCTGTATGTTTATATTTCTAATATAAGTGTTATTGAAGGCGGCAGCATTGGTGTAGATAATGTACAGCGTTTATATGCGGGCCTTGTGGTAACCTATGGTGAATCACTTTATGCAAATAACTTTATATCACTATTTAATCAAATTATACCAAGTTTGTCAAACCAATATGGTGTATTTAAGTATCTGCTTCTATCTGATATTAGTACAAATATTTATCCTGCGCATCCAAGATTTACAATTCCCAGTAATGGTACTATTGTTTCGATAGGTTCCCCAGGTTATAATTTTGTTTCTGGTTGGATACAAAATACATATCAAAATTCAATAAAATTTTCAGAAAACAATACATCGTTTTTTGTTAATTCTTTGCCAGAATATAGTTCACCACGATGCGGTTTTATACAACGTTTGATTGATAGTTCAAATAATAGACATATTTATTATATTGCCGGCATAAATGAATATTCAACCGTAAATGCTTTTAACTATTTTACAAAAAATTGGAAAACCTTCAATAAAAAGTATTCTTTTTGTCAGTCATTTTTAGTCTTAGTGAAGTTTGAAGATCATAGATCTGAAATTATTTTAGAAAGGAATATTTAAGAACATTAAATAAAAGTGTGTGTTCGCGATGTTTTCAAAAGGGTAGGTACATTATACAATTGGTGTTTTTATTTTTATAAAATTAAAAAACTAATAAGGAATATATTATGGCTTATAGTTTTCCTGTAATTAAATTAACAGCCCCACAAAAGCTTTGGCTTGAAACAAGTGTGGCGTTCTTTTTGAGGGGTGAACCAAATGACCGTATTAAAATGAAGATACACCTATTCGGCAAGTTGGGGGAAGAATTTAATGTAGATGATATAGATGATCGTTTAATTGGTTTTGGCATGGCACCAACAATTTTGGGATTATGGCATGTTGAGCCAAATAATAATTTGTTGCCGCTAACAGATAAAGTTATTAAATGTATACGCAATAATATAATTAAGGATTATGTAAAAAGAAAATATAGTGCAGAGGAAATATCTAATGAATTGGATGTTAATATAGATGATATTGAAATGGTTTTCAATTTGATGGGGTCCTTGCGTGGTTTTTGGGATGGCGCTAGTGGCAATAACATTGGTCGGTATTCCTCAATTGACATTAATCGAGAAGAAACAATAGACAATTATTTAAATTATGTTAATTTAGAGAAAATATATGATAGAAAAGAACAACAAGTAAAAACGAGTACATATAAATTATTAGATGAAGTGTTTAACGAGCAGCCCGTTAAAGAAGAAAAGAATACTGCATTTATAATCATGCAGATAGATAAACAGCAACCCGATTTGGAAGATACATGTAATGCCATAAAAGAGGTATGCGGTTTGTTTGATTTAAAAGCAATAAGAGCAAATGATATTGAGCACCAAGACAAAATAACAGATGTCGTTCTTCAATATATTCGCACATCTGAATTTTTAATAGCTGATTTAACGGGTGAAAGACCCAACGTGTATTATGAAGTTGGCTTTGCTCATGCCATTGAGAAAAGGCCAATATTATGCAGAAAATATGGAACAAAATTGCATTTTGATCTTTCAGTACATAACGTGCCAGAATACAAAAATAATACAGAGTTAAAAGAAATATTGACAAAAAGATTTGAGGCAATTTTAGGCAGACTACCTAAGGGAAAAGCATGAAATAACAGAATAAGATTAAGCCAAACCATTGTGGAGTATTTCATTTACCTGCCTGACCTAAAAACATTCATTTGCCAATCATAAAAGCGGCTGGAGTTTCCTCCATCCGCTTTTTGTTTCCCAAATTCCTCACACCTGCATCTCTTTTATCTTCTTCAACCCGAATCTCAGCGGAAGATACATGGCGATGCCCGATAATAATAAAAATATCCCGAAGGATATCACCAGCGCCTGGCCGTAGTTCACCCGGCTTCTCCATTGATTCAAGGCAAACAAATAAGCCGGCCAGGCCAGCACCACAATGGACAGGGCCACATAGGCCAGGCCCGCCAGGGCCGCCAGCAGGCCGCCCAGCCCGGAGGCGATCTTGCTGGGGTTGCGCTCCTTGAAATCCGGTATCATCGCCCCCAGGCCCAGGGTCAGACTGGTCAGCACCAGGCACATCAGCCCCAGGCTGATATGGCTGATCACCTTCAATCCCGGCATGGTGTGCAGCAACTGGTTGGATATCAAACTCAAGGTCTCGGTCAACACCAGGGCCACGATGATGCTGACGAAGGCCTTTTCGGCGAACAATCTGTATCCTTTTATGGGGGAGGATTTGATGAACCAAAGGGTGGGCCCCTCCAGGCTGATCACCGGGAAGACGAAACGCACCGAGAGGGTGGCCAGGATATACCCGGCAAAGGCGAAATTGATGAAGGTGATCACCACCTTCCACATGGGAAAGGTGAAGAACATGGGATATCGGCGCAGGCTGCCCAGGTAGATCACCAGCAGGGAGATGAAGATCAGGCCCTGGGCCCACTGGGTGGGGTCGCGCAGGAACAGCAGGCTGTCCTTGGCGGCGATGGGGAATTTTCGGGCCCACCAGGAGGTCAGCCGGCGGTTGGAGCCGTAGCTCTCCATTTGGGAGCCGGTCACCCGGGTGGTCAGGCTGTTAAGATAGAACCTTTGGCTCAGGTAATAGCACAGCGAGGTCAGGAACAGGGCGGTGATGGCCAGCAGCCACAGCCGGCCCAGAGCCGTGGAGATCCCGCCCCCCACCCCGGCCATCAGTCCTTCGGTGAT
This sequence comes from Candidatus Edwardsbacteria bacterium RifOxyA12_full_54_48, assembly GCA_001777915.1. Lineage (NCBI taxonomy): Bacteria > Candidatus Edwardsiibacteriota > Candidatus Edwardsbacteria bacterium RifOxyA12_full_54_48. The sequence goes on from MFFN01000005.1 coordinate 90,255, forward strand.
CCAGGTGCTGGGCAGCAGCGGGGAAGTGACCACCGCCAGGGAGGACATATAGCTCTCCAGTTCGGGCATGGTGTTTATCTGGGAGATGGACAGCCCCTGGGGCCGGGCAAAGGCGAAGAAGGTCCAGGAGGCCAGGGCCAGGAAGGCCAGCAGGCCGGCCAGCAGATGCCGCAGGCTCAATCTGGGGAAGACCCTTACTGCCACCAGCAGCAGCGAGACCGCCAGGGCGGCCGGGATGGCCACAAAAGGCGGCAGCAGGGCCAGGCCCAGCAGGATCCCCCAGGGGCCGGCTTTAAGGGTCGCCAGCAGGGCCACGGTCAGCGGAAGCCCCAGGATCAAGGTGGCCCAGGAGCTGTAGAAGAAGGTCTTGTAGAAGCTGTATTCAAAAAGTGCCCGGGAGGGCAGGGGGGTGGACAGCAGGAAATCCACCTCCCGGGAGCGGAACAGGGTGGACAGCGAGGTGATCAGATTGCTTAAAAAAAGCATGATGAAGAAGGTCAAAAAAGACGAGGACAGCAGGCGGAACAGCAGGGACCGCCCGATGTCCTCCAATGCCAGCAGGTAGGCGAACAGCCGGTGGAACAGCAGGTAGCCGCCGGCCAGGAACAGGGTCAAAGCGAAGAGATAGGAGGCCAGCTGGAGCAACTTTCCCGGCCGGGGCTCCAGCAGTTTCCTGAAGGAGCCCCTAAGATTCTGCCGGCTGATGTAGAGCGGCAGGTTCATTTTTTTTTCGGGCCGGCAAAGATGCGGTCGAACTGGTCCCGGGAGATGGCCGCCACGTTGTCCAGCTGGAACAGCCAGCGGACATCGTTGACCTTGCGCTTCAGGAAGGCCAGACGGGCGGCGGGCGGCAGGCGCATCAGCACCTGGACGGTCTTCTCGATGTACTTCTCCCGGCCCCCGCGGCTGTAAACTCCAAAGGCCTTCTCGGCGGAGTTCTCGGCCTCCTCCAGTTTGAGGCTGTCCTCCGGGGCCAGGGGCGGGGCCGGGAATTGTATCACCTGCTTGAGGCTTTCAAAAAGATGCCGGCTGTCCTTCTGCCTGATGGCCTCGTTATCCTGGTCGTCCAGCAGCTCCATGAAGCGGCTGGGGATCACGAAGACCCGCTCGCTCTGCATCAGTGGCTCCAGGCGCTGCCGGGAATGCTCGATCCGGATGTGCGGCAGGTGGTGCCCTTTTATCAGCGCTGCCGGCCCGTCCAGCATCTGCACCAGGTCGGAAGGCATGGCCAGCAGGTAGGCGAAGGTCCGCAGTTCGTCGCTCTTAAGCTGGGGCAGCAATTCCAGCTTTTCTATCTGGCGCTGGCTCAAGTACAGGCCGAATTGGGTTATCAGGTCATGCCGGGGATCTATCAACTGTCCGTTGATCCTGGCGCCATCCAGGCCGGGAATGATGGACAGACCCTCTTCGGCCAGCCCCAGGCCGTTGAACAGGTAGAAGAATTCCTCCAGGGCCGACAGCACCCGGGGATTGTTGAAGGGATAGATGGACAAACGCCGGATCAGCGAGCCCAGGTGATTGAGCATCAGGCTGATGACGCTGGCCTGGGTGGCGGCGTTGAACCCCTGGACACCCGATTTGGCCGGCTCCGGCCGGGTCTGAATGATGTTGATGGCGCCCATCTCGGCCAGCTCGACGATGGTCTGGCAGGTGATGAACTTGCCCAGGCCGCTGATCTCCACCAGCTTGCCGGCCGCCAGATGCCGGGATCCCAGAAATTCCAGGACCTTCTCCTGCTCGGGATTGAGCCCCTCGGGCCGGAATCCCGGTTTGAGATGGACCATGGTCTCGGAGGAGGGGATCAGCACCCGGATCCTCATCCATTCGTCCAGCCGGCGCATGCCCTCCAGCAGAAAGCCGTCGGTATCCAGCTTGACCGGATATTTGCTCTGGGTATAGAGCCGGGTCTTCAGGTCGAAGGTATAATGCCCCTCCACCCAGATGAAGACCTCGTCCATGATCTCCTGGATCTTGAAGCGGATGACCTCGGTGAAATCCTCCTCCGAGATGAAGCCCTTCTCGATCAGCACCTCCTCCAGCGGGATGTTCAGCCGTTCCTGCTGGGCCTCGGCCTGGGCCAGGGCGCTCTCGGTGATCAGCCCGGTCTTGAACAGGTAGCCGCCCAGGAATTCCTGGCGGTCCTTCCGGCGGTAGAACCCGCCGGTGATCTTTCCTTCCTCGAAATCGAAAGCGGCGCTGTCGCCCTCCTGCTCCAGCTGCAGCACCCCGGTCTTGCGCTGGCTGGACAGCAGCTGCAGTATCTCCGGCAGGCTGAATTCCGATATGTTGCCTTCAAGAGCCATTTAATATTTTATTTATTGATTCAGAAATTTGGTAATTTGGATTTGGTTGCAAACCAGGTTTCGTCATTCCTGCGGAAGCAGGAATCCATAAAGTAAAATCATACCGTGAATTCCAGGTAAAGATCCTCCAGGCCCTGGTGCTTCTTCTGGGAGAGCTCCCGCAGTTCGTCCAGGGTCCCCAGGGCCACCAGCCTGCCCTGGGCGATGATCCCGATCCGGTGGCAGACCGCCTCGGCCAGGGACAGGGTGTGGGTGGAGATCAACAGGGCCTTGCCCTTGGCGGCCTCCCGCTTGAAGATATTGCGCACCGTGATCATGCTGGCCGGGTCCAGGCCCACCATCGGCTCGTCTATCAGATAGACCAAGGGGTCGTGCAGCATGGCCGCGGCGATCACCACCTTCTGGCGCATGCCGTGGGAATAGCCCTCGGTGCGCTGGTCCAGCCAGGCCAGGGCGTCCAGCTCCTCGGCCAGGCGGTTTATTCGGGGCTCGATATCCTCCTTGGGGATCTGGTAGATATGGGCCACCAGCCTTAAAAACTCCCGGCCGGTCAGCAGTTCGTAGATGAAGGGATCATCGGGTATGTAGCCCAGCTGCATCTTGGCCTTCTCCGGATCGGCATGAATATCCATCCCGCAGATGGAAGCCTGGCCGCTGTCGGGCTTCATCAAACCGGCCAGCATCTTCAGAGAGGTGGTCTTGCCGGCGCCGTTGGGGCCCAGCAGCCCGAAGATCTCCCCCGGCGCCACGCTGATGCTGAGACCGTCCACTGCCGTCTTGTCGCCGAATTTTTTTAGGGCTTGGTTTAACTCTATTCCGGCGGTCATCGGGACTCCAATATCTCGATCCTTAAATTCCCCAGCGCCGGCAGCAGCCGGTTCTGCTGGGAGAGGTCGCCCTCGATGATACGCAGCCGGGCGGCATCGGCCGGGTTAAGGCCGAAGGTGGGGTCCAGCTCTATCCATTTGTAGCCGCAGTATACGGCGTCCCAGGCGTGATAATAGAACCGTCCGTCCATATAAACCACGCCCAGGCACAGCTTGGTCGGGATGCCGGCGGCCCGGGCCAGGGCGGCGAACAAGGTGGCGTGCTCGTTGCAATCGCCCCGCCGGGACGACAGCACCTCCACCGCCGAGGGCAGGCTGACGGTCATCTGCTTGGCCAGGTTCTTATTGACCCACCGGCTGATGACCAAAGCCTTTTCCCAAGGGGTTTTTTTCCCCGAGATGATCTGCCGGGCGGTCGTTTTTATCCTTGGATCGTCCGATTGGATCAGGGCGGTGGATGCCAGGTATTTTTCCAAGCTGTCGGGCCGAATAGCATCCAGTATATTGCCTTTTAATTCCGATATGGAAACAATCTGTTGTACACTGTCCAAAACCTTTTGCCGGCCTCCGGCAATATCCATGTTGGTTATATCCAAGCCGGCTATTTTGATCTTAAGATACTCAATATCCCGGGGATTGTCCAAAGCCATCCCAGTGACCGGGACCGAAAGCTGGGTCAGCAGGTCTATCCCGGTGTCATCAGCCGGGATCTGCAGGGCTGATTCCTTGGTCTCCCGGACCAGTGTTATGCCCAGCGGCCCGTTCTCTTTAAGGGTATTTCCCGCCGAGTCCACCCAGATGGTGCTGGTGGTGCCGGCCATCTCCAGGCTCAATTTGGTGGCCCAGTGGGATTGGTCATCGATCCTAAGGCTCTCCTGGGACTGAACCTCGATCACCGCCGGCTGGAGCGACAGGGAGGTGGGGTCGAAGGTGGAGAAATTATATTTACTGCCTTTTTTTATGCTTTTATTGGCGATCATCGGCTCGATGGCATCCGGCAGGTATACCGGCCCGTCTAATTTAATGGTCTGCCGCTGTTGCTGCCCGCCGGTGACCACCTCGATGTCCAATTGCCGGCCGTTCACCCGGCCGTGGACGTTTATCTCGGCGGCCCCCTCTATTACGAAGTTGAAGTCCTGCAGGTAAAAGTTCCTATCCAGCTGGTAGCTGGTGGCGGTCTTGATCTGCTGGGGGGTGTCCATCATGCTGATCCTTAAAAAAGCCCGGTTACTGACCTGGCGGCCGCCGCCGTCCAGGCTTTGGGAGACGGTCACCGAATAGCCGGCCTTCTGCCCGGAGAAATAGATGCCGTGCCAGATCTCCTTGTAGGCGGTGGTGTCGCCCTGCAGGGTGGCGAGCGGTCTCTGGCAGCTGGCCTTTTGATATCCGAACCATCCCAGAGATACGATCCACAGGAATCCGAATATCATCAAGGGCAGAGTTTTTTTCATAAATCTAAAAAATTATCAATTTGTTTTATTATTATACCATCTGGGAGAAAATAGTCAATAATTTTATAAATTAATGCTTGACATGGATGTTATCTAAATGTATTATTATAGCATTAAGTACGAAAGGGGGTGAGGTGCCAATTCATCGTAATTTTTAGGTTAGGTATAAATTTAACTTACATTAATATCATCAACCTAAAGCTAAATCAATAATTGGAGGAAAAATGAGAGCAAAAGTTTTGACCATCCTGGTTTTACTAGCGATAGCGTCAGCAGCTTTGGCCCAGGCGCCGATCGTGCAGACCTATCCTTGGTACAATTCGTTCCGCAACCAGTCGACCGCCGGGTTATTGGAGGATAACCTGGACCTGATGCTGGGCCGCTGGGGTTTCCTGGATCCGGCCCGGATCGATTTGATCGACGGCAAGTACCTGTACACCAACCTGGCCAACATCTACAACAAGAACGAGGAGCAGTTCAACCCCTCCGATGCCGGCACTTACGTGGTGGGCGGAACCTCGGACATCTTCGGCTACGGCAAGCTGGGTTTGCTGTATTCCCGCAACTATATAATGGAGACCGACAGCCAGGTCGTTGAAAATGTGACCCTGACCGATATCGATCCCGGGACCAATCCCGGATACGATTTCAGGGAAACCACCAAGGAAGAAGACCAGTGGCAGGGCCAGGAAGGCAAGACCGATTATTTCCTAGGATGGGCCAAGCAATTCAACGACATGAGACTGGGCCTGGCCTTCAAGCGCACCGCCCAATCATACAAAGAGGATGCTTTCAGCAACTGGGACCTCCTGGAGCAGAACATCATCACCGGCCAGACCATCTACACCGAGACCGGCAGCGATACCGGCAGCTTTGCCGAGATCCTGACCGAGAACTGGATCGGCACCTCGGTCTGGAAGCCGATGAATGACAAGATGGATCTCAGCCTGCGGCTGGCCATCGGCATGGGCGGTATTGATATGTTGGAAGAATATGATTATATTTACAATGAGGCCGTCCCCGGCGGCGACAGCTACGGCGAGACCGAGACCGAGACTCGCGACATCACATACTCCGGGACCGCTTTTTCCGGCGGCGGTGCCTATGTCTACAAGTGGACCGATGACGTCAATACCCGCTTTGACCTGCAGTTCACACATATGGGTTACACCGCGGAGGATGCGACCTTTGAGGGAACTTATCATGAACAAAGTGTGTCTGTAAACTCGGATTATTACACCGACAGCTATACCGAAGCGGTCACCGGGGAATACACCCAGAACCAGATAGACTTTCGGATGGTCAACACCGCCAAGCTGGAAAAAGCGGTATTCGCCATCGGGCTGGGCTTCAGCACCACCGGCACGGAGATGACCGAAACCAGTGACCGGGCAGATCGGACAGTATCCGAGTATCGCTTTATGAACAACACCTCCTTGCCCACCAGCTATGTGGCGACCACCACCCGGGGGGAGACCTGGGAATACAAGGCCACCGAGGCCGGATACCTGCTTTCACTGCCGGTGGGCGTCGAGTTCAACCTGACCGACAATATCGTCTTCCGGCTGGGAGCCGATCACAATATCAGCAATTTTGACTTCACCGACAACGAGACCCTGACCGGCGGCAGCGAGATGGAGACCACCGTCACCCGCATGGGCGACGGCTCCACCACCACCACCTATACCCCCAATCCGCTGAACGATGTGACCGGAGAATCCTGGACCTACAAAGAGAACTACAGCTACACCAACTACACCTACGGCGCCGGATGGAAGGTCACCCCCAACCTGCAATTGGATTTCATGGGCTTCGCCCAGTTGAACGACCTGACCAATTGGAAGCTTTCAGCCGTATTTAAATTCTAAAAGAGAGGAGCAAAAGAGATGAAAAAAGCCTTATATACTCTGACTGTTGTCCTTTTGATCGGGGCCGTCATCGTGGGATGCGGCAAGAAGGAAAATCCGTTCGAACCGATCACCAGTTCCTACCTGCCGACCACCGCCATGGAATCCCAGGGCCCGACCGTGCTGAGCATCAACACCCGGGACGGCAACAATGCCCTTTATGAGTCGCCGACCTACGATGAGATCGTGGTGCTGTTCGATGCCGACATGAATCCTTCAACCATCACCACTAGCACCATCCTGCTGCAGGAGGTGGAGCATTTGACCACCCCCCTGACCTATACCGTAAGCTATGACAAGGCCTCCAAGAAGGCCACCATCAAGTCGCCCAACGGCTGGGATGATGACGCCAGATACCTAGTGACCGTCACCACCGGGATCAAAGACATCCACGGACACGCCCTGGACGGCAACGACAACGGCTGGGTGGACCCGCAGGACTTTTACCGCGAGCAGTTCACGGGTTTTACCACCACCACCGCGGCCTACGATGTCACCCCTCCCATGGTGACCATGGCCAATCCCACCAACGATGCCATCTATTTCAGCACCACCGATTCCATCGAGATATGGATCTTTGACAACGACAGCGTCGACCGGGCCAGCATCACCCAGGACGCTTTTGTGCTGACCAAGGCCAACGGCCAGGTGGTCACCCTGCCGGCCATGTATGTTGAAGAAAGTTTCGCTCCCGCGTTGTATATCGTCAGGTTCCGTCCTTTGGCCACGGTTCTGGTGGATTCCAACGATTATTTCTTCACCGTCAAGACCTCCATCAAGGACATGAAGGGCAACATGCTTGATGGAAATAACAATGGAGACGCCGAGAACGAGTTCCTGGACCGGGAGCGGATCAAATTCCGCACTTACGATCCCCGCAACGGAGGCATTCCCACCCAGGCCACCAACCTACGGGTGCTGTCCACCGCCTATGTGGATGCCAACCGGGGCCTGGTGATCAGGTTCACCCGCAAGATGAACCCGGCCACCCTCAATACCTCCAACATCAAGATCTACAATAACTCTAACTACACAGATTATATCCCGGGCAGCATCACTATACTTCCCGATACCATGGGGGTGCGCTATTCCCTGGAGAACTACGATGGCTCGGGCTACCTGTGGGTCAGCCGCCTGGTGCGGGATACCGCTGGATTCTATCTGGACCAGAACAATAACGGCATCTCCGGCGAGGCCGCCTATACCACCGGCGAGGGCACTTTCCAGGCTTCGGATGACCTGTTTGCCTCTATCGCCTACAATTCCGGCCTGGAGATGATCCTGTTCAATGATATGGCAGAGGATGGAAACGTGGGTTGGACCACCCGGGGGACCACTCCCCAGCTATGGCATCGCAGCACCCGAAGTGTGGCTGCAAATCCTAATAATGGCGGGCTATATGCCTGGCATTGCGGGGTGGATGCCGACTCCAGCTATCTGGTGACCGGGCCCACCGCGGTTCACGATACCCTGATGATGCCGGAGATAGACCTTACCTCCTACAACATCTACAGCAACTGCCGCATACGGTATGATAGATGGTATCGTACTGATGGCGCGGCCGACGCCTGCCGTATGATCGCCTCCACTGACAATGGAGCAAACTGGAGTACAGTAATAACCTGGTCGGGCACAGATACTCCCTGGACTACCAACACGAGCATGGGCCTTAATGGTTATCTGGGCACCAAGGTGCGCTTGGCTTTGGCCTTTGACACCGATGCCGTGGGCAACGTTTGGCCGTCGGAAGGCTTTTATATCGACAACATCCGTTTAGTGGTATACTAGTAAGGTATCCTTTCAAAAAGCCCCCCGCCTTGGGCGGGGGGCTTTTGCTATTTACAATCTTAAAAAAATATGAGATAATTAAAAACAGTTATGAGAAAAGCGATTCTGATAGTGCTGGACGGGTGCGGGGTGGGCGAACTGCCCGATGCGGCAAAATACGGGGATAGCGGCAGCAATACCCTGGGCAATCTATCCCTTAAGATACCGGGGGGATTTAATCTGCCCAACCTGCAAAAACTGGGGCTGGGCAACATCATTCCCCTGGCCGGGATGGAACCATCAGACAAACCATCGGGCAATTTCGGCAAGATGGCCGAAAGATCGCCGGGCAAGGACTCCACCGACGGGCACTGGGAGATGGCCGGGCTGATAACCGAAAAACCATTTCCCACCTATCCCCGTGGCTTTCCCCCGGAGGCCATCGAACCCTTCAAAAAGGCCATCGGCCGGGATATTCTGGCCAACCAGACCGCCTCAGGGACGGAGATCATCAAGGAACTGGGCGATGAGCATGTCCGGACCGGTTTTCCGATAATCTACACCTCGGCCGACAGTGTCTTTCAGATAGCCTGCCACGAGGAGGTGGTCCCTCTGGAACAGCTTTATGATTGGTGCCGGATAGCCAGGAATATTTTGGCCGGCGAGCATGCGGTGGGGCGGGTCATCGCCCGGCCGTTCATTGGCGCCTCCGGCAGTTACCAGAGGGTGGGCGGGCACCGGCAGGATTTTTCGCTCCAGCCGCCCCGGCCAACCATTCTTGATCATATTAAAAAAGCCGGGCTGGAGGTGGTGGGGGTGGGCAAGATCCACGACCTGTATGCCGGCCAGGGGCTTACCCAGAGCCTCCACAGCGACGGCAACCATGACGGCATGGCCAAGATCCTTGATGCCTGGCCCAAGCTCTCCCGGGGCCTGCTGATGGCCAACCTGGTGGAATTCGACATGACCTGGGGGCACCGCAACGATATGGCGGGCTTTTACCAGGGCCTGCGGGATTTTGATGCCTGGCTGCCCGGGCTGCTCAAAACAATGACCAAAGACGATTTATTGTTCATCACCGCCGATCACGGCAACGACCCCACCACATCATCCACCGATCATTCCCGGGAATACGTGCCGCTGTTGGTCTATGGTCCGGGGATAAAAAGCGGCATCGATCTGGGCATCAGGGAAAGTTTTTCCGATATAGCCGCCACCCTGGCGGAGATGTTCGGAATAACCAGCACCGGGCAGGGAACAAGCTTCTGGCCACAGGTCAGGTCTTAGACAGGATTTACATGATTTCAGGTTTAAAAACAGAGTAATCAGTCTTTATTAACCAGAGCTGGATATTGATTGCATACATATTTGGTTGATTGCGTTCGTTTGTCATTCCCGCGTAGGCGGGAATCCAGTGTAATTCTTATGGATACCTGCTTTCGCAGGTATGACAAGAAGACGCAATGATTCATTGGTGTCATCAGCATGCGTGATAAATGCAATCTTTTAACCGCTCCCATTAATAACCGCTTCCAATCGAAAAATATGACTCAAAATAAAAAAACAAATCAAACCGAACTGATAATTGCCGCCCAGGCAGCAAAACAAAAGGCCTATGCGCCTTATTCCAAGTTCAAGGTGGGCGCCGCCCTGTTGGGTAAAAGCGGTAAAATATACGCCGGCTGCAATGTGGAGAATGCTTCCTATGGGCTGGCCTGCTGCGCCGAAAGGAACGCGGTTTTCAAGGCCGTTTCCGAAGGGGAGAAGGATTTTCTGGCCATTGCCATAGTGTCCAGCAGCAATGAACCTACCGCTCCCTGCGGGGCCTGCCGCCAGGTGCTTAACGAATTCGCCCCGGATATATCGGTCATCATGCCGGGCAGGAAGAGGACCATCAAAACGACCCTGAAGAAATTACTGCCGTTTGCCTTTGGACCAAAATCACTGAAATAAATATAAAAGGAGGAGACCAAATTGTTCGGAATAGCATTTGCATTGGGCCAGGGCGGAGCGCCCTCCGGAAGCAGCTCGGGCGGGGGGCTGATGGGCCTGCTTCCCATCATCATCATGTTCGTGATAATTTATCTGCTGCTGATACTTCCCCAGCAGAAACAGCAGAAGAAGCACAAGGAGATGCTGAACACCCTGCAGAAGGGCGACAGGGTGGTGGCGGCCGGGGGCATCCACGGCACCATCGTCGGGGTCGACGAACAGAGGAACATCGTGGTCCTGAAGATCGACGAGAACGTCAAGATAGAGGTCCAGAAGTCAACCGTGGCCTCCAAGATCGAAAATAAGTAGGGCTTTCCCGTGACCGGGCAAGGCAATAAAATAATGCCCATCAGGATCTTCGGCGATCCGGTGCTGCGAAAAAAGGCCCAGGTAATCGAAAATATCGACGGCTCGATAGACCGGCTGGCCAGGGGTATGGTGGAATCCCTCAGCCAGGCCCGGGGCCTGGGGCTGGCGGCCCCGCAGGTGGGGCAATCCAAAGCGATCTGCATCATCAACCTGCCGCTGTTGGACGAGAAGGTCAAACAGCCGCTGGTGGTGATCAACCCCCGGATACATCTGAGGGAGGGCGAGGTCATTTACGAGGAGGGGTGCCTGAGCTTTCCCGGCATCTATGCCGAGGTAAGCCGCCCCAAGAAGATCGCCCTGACGGGTTTCGACCTTGACGGCAATGCACTGGAGTACGAGGCCGATGACATCCTGGCCCGGGTGTTCCTGCACGAGGCCGACCACCTTGACGGGGTGCTGTTCATAGATCATTTGAGCATCATCAAAAGGCAGCTCCTGAAAACCAAATTGAAAAATTTGAATCAAGACTAGAAGCAATCCATGTTCGGCCGTAAAAAAGGTTTGATCATCAAGGTGGAGTCCGGGCAACCGGGCTCTTTTGCCGTTGAGCGGGCGGCCAGTGTCCTTAAGGAAGAAGGGGTCATAGCCTTTCCCACCGACACCGTTTATGGCTTGGGATGCCGGGCCGATTCGGCCAAGGCGGTTCGGGCCATATTCAAATTAAAAGGACGGGATTTCAAAAACCCCCTGATCCTGTTCATCGGTTCGGCCGGGGAGATCCAGCGATATTCCAAAGAACTTCCGGCCTATGCCGAAAAGCTGCTCCGGGCATTCTGGCCCGGGCCGCTGACCCTGGTGGTGAGGGCTTCCGACCGGGTGGTTAACTGGAAGCTTGACAAGGGAGGGACCATCGGACTCCGGGTCCCGGACAACGCCCTGCTGCAGGAGATCATCAATTCAGCCGGGCTGCCGCTGGCGACCACCAGCGCCAATCGCAGCGGGGCTGAAGAATCCTTTTCCGCCCAGGAGGTGATGGGTTCATTGCCGGGTCCGGCGGACCTGATGCTTGATGGGGGCCAGATAACCAGAAGTTGTCCTTCGACCGTGCTGGACATCACCGGAGATCATCCGGTGATCCTTCGGAAAGGGGCCGTCCCTTCAGAACGGATCCAGCGGGAGCTGGGTCTTCCGGTCAAGCTCAGCAGGATGCAGGTGCTTTTCGTATGCACCGGCAACACCTGCCGCAGCCCCATGGCCGAGGGCTACCTGAGGCACATCCTTCCCGGAAAGTGGAGGGAGCGGGTGGCGGTGAGCTCCTGCGGGACCGGAGCCATGCCGGGAATGCCGGCCATGGGCAACTCCCAGCAGGCCTCCTCCAGGAACGGTTTTGACATCAGCCGCCACCGGTCATCGTCCTGCACCCAAGGCTTGGTGCGGCAGGCGGACCTGATAATAGCCATGGAAGAGAAGCACCGCCGGGACGTCAAAAAATTGGTTCCCGAAAATGAAGTGAAGCTATTATCTCCTGACGGGGTCCCCGATCCCATCGGGGGAACCCCGGAGGATTACTTAAGGACCATGGATCTCATCAAGGCCGAGATGCCGGATGTTCTGGAGTTGATAAAAGAGAAGCTGGACTGACAGGGCGTTTTAGCGCCCTGTTTTTCAATTTTGAAGACAGGAAAAAGATCGATGGAAAAAAAATATTGGACCTCTGCGATGCTGGCGGCGGCCATTTGTACCTCGCTGTCATTTGCCCGGCCCGGGGCCCATCTTCCAAAGCCGCCGGAGGCCGCAATTGCCCGCATGTCGGACACCCTGTTCAGCGATATCAGGAGCGATGATTACCGCTGGCTGCGCCAGCGGGAGGACCCCGAGGTCATCCGGTATCTGAATTCGGAAAACCAATACGCCGAAACGGTGATGGCGCCCACCCGGGCACTGCAGGAAACCCTGTACCAGGAAATGCGGGGCAGGATCAAGGAGACCGACCTGACGGTGCCGGAAAAAATGGGAAGCTATTTTTATTATTACCGGACCGAACAGGGCCGGCAATATTCCTTGTTTTGCCGGAAAAAAGACAGGCGGGCTGCCGGCGAGGAGATAGTTTTCGACGAAAATGCCGCTGCCCACGGGCATCAATACTTCGATATCGGTTCCTACCGGATCAGCCCCGATCACAAGATGCTGGCCTATACCCTGGATACCACCGGATCGGAATACTACTCCCTTCATATTAAACACATCGCTAAGGGGCGGGTCCTGGCAGACAGCATCGCCCGGGTCGACAACAGCCTGGAATGGGGCAACGATGCCAAGACCCTGTTCTATCTGACCCTGGATGAATCCCACCGGCCCTATCGTCTCTACCGGCATGTCCTGGGGACATCACAATCGGGCGACGATCTGCTTTACCAGGAGGACGACCCTAAATACTCCTTGGAGCTGTTCAAGACCCGTAGCCGGAAATACATCGTGCTCCATATATCCAGCAAGAGCACCGCCGAAGAGCGCTACATCGAAGCCGACAAGCCCCGGAGCGGACTGAAAATATTATCGCCCAGAAGGCCGGGGATCGAATATTACCTTGAGCATCAGGGCGGGTATTTTTATGTTCTGACCAACCAAAACGCCGTCAATTTCAAGCTGCTGAGGTCTTCCACCCAGGACGGCGGGGTATGGCAGGAAGTCATCGCCCCAAGCGACTCCGTATTGCTGGAAGGAGTGGATGCATTCAAAGATTTCATGGCGGTATATGAACGGCGTAACGGCCTGAAGAATATAAGGATCATCGACAGTAAAAACGGAACCGAGCATTATGTGGAATTCCCGGAGCCGGACTACAGCTTCTGGCCCAGCCGCAACTGGGAATACGATTCATATAAACTGAGGTTCTCCTACACCTCCTTTGTCACTCCCCGCACGGTTTATGACTATGATGTCAGGAAAAGGGCCAAGGAAACCCTGAAACGACAGGAGGTGCTGGGCGGCTATAACCAGGATGATTACCGGTGTGAACGTATCTTTGCCCGGGCCGGGGATGGGGTCCTGATCCCGGTCTCGCTGGTCTATAAGAAGGGTCTGGCGACGGATGGCAAGAGCCCCCTGGTGTTGGAAGGTTACGGGGCCTATGGGGCCAGCAGCAATTCTTATTTCTCCAGCGCCCGCCTGAGTCTGCTGGACCGGGGATTTATTTATGCCATAGCCCATGTCAGGGGAGGCGGGGAGATGGGCCGCCGGTGGTATGACCAGGGAAAGTTGCTGAACAAGAAGAACAGCTTCACCGATTTCATTGCCTGCGCCGAATACCTGATTTCTCAAAAGTATAGCTCGCCGGACAAACTGGTTATCACCGGAGGCAGCGCCGGGGGGCTGCTGATGGGGGCGGTGGCCAATATGCGCCCCGATCTTTTTAAGGGAGTGGTGGCCAATGTTCCGTTCGTGGACGTCATCAACACCATGCTTGACCCTTCCATCCCCCTGACCACCGCTGAATACGAGGAATGGGGCAACCCCGGAGACCCTGCCTATTACTTCTATATGAAATCATATTCGCCCTATGATAACGTAAAAAGGCAGAACTATCCGAATATGCTGATAACCGCCGGGCTGAACGACCCCCGGGTGGGCTTCTGGGAGCCGGCCAAATGGACGGCAAAGCTCAGGGCCCTTAAGACCGATAATAATCTTCTGCTGCTTAAAACCAACATGGCGGCCGGCCACGGGGGCTTGACCGGAAGGTTCGATTACCTTAAGGAGGAGGCCTTTGAATATGCCTTTATTCTAGGCCTTTTCGGGATCAGGAAATAAACCGGGGGAGATATCTTTGAATATCAAGGGGAATGAACTGATATGAGCATGGAATTAAACAGATCACAGGAAAGCGCCGTCAAGCATGGGAATGGGCCGCTGTTGATAATTGCCGGGGCCGGCACCGGCAAGACCAGGGTGATCACCGAGCGGATAAGATATCTGATAGAATCAAAGAAGGCCAAGCCCTCGGAGATACTGGCTCTGACCTTTACCGAGAAGGCCTCCCGGGAGATGTCCGACCGGGTGGACGCCGGACTGCCCATCGGGCACGAGGAGATCTGGATATCAACCTTCCATTCATTCTGCGAGAGGCTGCTGCGCCAGGACGGCCTGGAGATAGGATTGGATACCAGTTACCGGATATTGGCCGAGCCCGAGGTCTGGCTGTTCGTCCGGCAGAACCTATTCAAATTCCATCTTGATTATTACCGGCCGCTGTCAAATCCGGCCCAGTTCATTCATGCCCTGCTGAGGGTCATCTCCAGAGCCAAGGACGAGGATATTTCAGCCGAGAGATATTTAAAATGGGCAGAGGACAACAATAAAAAAGCGTCGGATCTTAAAAGCGATGATAAGGCCACCCTGGAGGACGCTTCGAAGCAGCTAGAAGTGGCCCGGGCTTATCTTGATTACCAAAAACTGATGCTGGATCAGGGTTTCATGGATTTTGCCGATCTACAGACCTATTGCCTGAAGGCCCTCAGAGAAAAGCCCAGCCTTGGCATGAAATATCAGAAACGGTTCAGATACATTCTGGTGGACGAGTATCAGGACACCAATTACAGCCAGAATCAGATGCTGAAACTGCTGGTGGGACAGGAAAAAAATATAACCGTCTGCGGAGATGACGACCAGTCCATTTACAAATTCCGGGGGGCGTCCATCAGCAATATCCTGCAATTCCGACGGGATTATCCGGAAGCTGAAACGGTGGTGCTAACCGACAACTATCGCTCGGGCCAGAAGATATTGGATGCCGCCTATCGTTTGATACAGTTCAACAACCCCGACCGCCTGGAGGCATCGGAGAAGGTGGATAAAAAGCTCGGATCCCTGGCTGGAAAGGCGGATAACGACATCCGGTATCTGTCCTTTAAATCAGCCGAGGATGAGGCCTCCTGGGTGTCCGAAGAGATCTGGCGGCAGCTGCAGGCCGGAGAGCGGAAACCGTCGGATTTCGCCATTCTGTCGCGGAACAATGATTACCTGCTGCCGTTCGTAACCGCCTTGAAACAGCGGGGCATCCCCTACCAATTGGTGGGAAATCGCGGACTTTATGACCTGGAAGAAGTGAAGAACCTGATAGCCTACATTCAGGTGCTGTACAATTTTTACGATAACCCCGCCCTGTTCAGGTTGTTGACCCTGGAATGCTTTGAACTGCCGATGGAGGATATCACTCGACTACTGGGCCATTCCCGGCTGATAAACCAGCCATTGTATGAAACAATATCTGCAACGGTCAATCCTGAGCCGGGGGGGGGTGATGGTGCTGATGCTTCGATTTACAAAGCTGCACAGAAAAAAGAATTTTCAGCATTGAAAGCCATTCCTTTGGAAAGCATCGAAAAGATCAAGAAAATAAAGGATCTGATAGAAACCCACCTGGAGCTGTCCCGGAGACAGCCGGCCTCCCTGGTCCTGCTGGATTTCATCCGGCAGACCAATTATGCCCGTATCGGGGGCTTTCCCGAGACCCCGGAGGAGGAACTCAGGATCAAGAACATCGGCTTGTTCCTGGCCAAGCTCAATCAGTTCGAATCATTGAGCGGAGACCGGACGGTAAAGGGATTTGCCGAGTGGCTAAAGCTGATGGACGAGGCCGGGGACGATCCGGCCCAGGCGGTGATAGAGGATGTTGACGTGGTGACCCTTTCCACGGTCCATTCGGCCAAGGGCCTGGAATATCCGATGGTGTTCATGGTGCAACTGGCGCAGCTGCGTTTTCCGGGCAGGAACCTGGGCGACCAGATAGAACTGCCCGATGAATTGGTCCCCGAGGATAGGCCGGCCGGTGATTTTCATATTCAGGAGGAGAGGCGGCTTTTCTATGTGGGGCTGACCAGGGCCAGGGAGCAGCTGTATCTGACCGCGGCTGAAATGTATACCGCCAAAAAGGTGTTCAAGCCGTCTGCCTTCATTGCCGAGGCTTTGGGAGAAACTCCGCCCCAAATGATCCCGGCCGGGGTGGGGCTGCTGCCAGAGGCGGCCCAGACCAAAGCCTTGGTCTGGGAGCAGAGACCCCTCCCATCGCCAGCAGAGGTAAGGCGTTTTTCCTACAGCCAGTTTAAGGATTATGAAAAATGCCCCAGATTCTACAAGCTGAAATATATCCTCAAGATCCCGGAGACCCCGGCCCACAATGCCAGCTTCGGAAAAAGCATCCACGATGCCTTGAATGAATATCACCAAAACCTAACTGCCGGCAAAAGCATCAGCGGAGAACAGCTTAAGGAGATATACCGGAAACGCTGGGTGCCGGTGGGATACAAAAGCCAGGAACACGAACAGGCCATGTACCAGGAAGGCCTGGAATTATTGGAGAAATACTGCCAGATGGATGCCCGCCGGGATTCGACCCCGGAGATGCTGGAGAAGGAATTCTCCGTAAGGCTGGCAAGCTGCCAGCTGGTGGGGCGGATAGACAGGATAGACCGATTGCCTGACGGTGATTACGAGGTAATAGACTACAAGACCGGAAAAAGCCGGCCCCAGAAGGAGGTGGACAAGGACGAGCAGCTTACGGTGTATGCCTTGGCCTGTCACCAGGCTTTGGGCCTTAAACCCAAAATATATTCGCTGTACTTTGTTAAACAGGGGGAGAAAATAAGCACGGTAAGGAGCGAAAAACAGATGGAAGAGATAAAAAGCGCGGTCAACCAAACGGTGGAGGATATCCGGGCGGGCAATTTCAAACCGGTCAAAAACGAGCGCACCTGCGGACAATGCCAATACCAGATCATATGCGGGTGATCAGATGAAAACAGAGATTGCGGGCAATCGGGGGGTAATGTATCTTGGCGGCAAAGGCCTTGAAGAATAAACTACTGATATACTCCTGTGCGGTAATTCCGTCTTTTTTCTGGGGGTTCTCGTTCATTTGGATGAAGCAAACCTACCAGTATTATCAGCCGATAACGACGGTATTCATCCGGGTGGTGCTGGCGGCTGTATTCTTGGGGATTTTCATATGGGTCTTTAAGAAGGAGCAGAAAATCCGTTCCGGAGACCTGAAAAAATTCCTGCTGCTGGCTTTTTTTGAGCCATTCTGTTATTTCCTGGGCGAGAGCTATGGGATAAGGCTGGTTTCCCCCACCACCGCTGCCATTATAATCTCGACCATCCCTGTTGTGACGCCGGTAATAGCCTTTTATTTTATTAAGGAAAAACTCAGGGCGGTCAATATAATTGGTCTTATCCTATCTTTTGCCGGGGTAGTGCTGATGATCAGCGGTCCGGAAAGCTCTTTATCCGGTTCGCTGAAGGGAATTCTGCTATTATTTTGTGCTGTAATAAGTGCGGTATTTTATGGCATAATGCTCAAGAAACTTTCGGCAGTCTATTCCCCTTTGGTAATAGTAAGGAACCAGAATATCATCGGAGGGCTTTTGTTTTTACCGATCTTTATGTTGTTGGGATTTAAGAATTTCATCAGCATTGTTCCCGGAAGGGACCTTATAATAACCCTGCTTAACCTGGCCCTTTTTGCTTCTACCCTGGCTTTTTTGCTGATAACCGTGGCGGTTCGGGAACTCGGATTAAGCCGGACCAACATTTTTGCGAATATCATTCCGGTTATTACTGCGGTGTTTTCTTATTTATGGTTCAGGGAGAGCTTCGGCTGGCAAAAGATAATAGGAATGGTGGTTGTTTTGGCTGGGCTTTTTATTTCCCAGGCCGAAGGTAATTGGCAGGTTATGAGAGCGGATGAATGAAACCATCATATAGGTTGGCCCAAAATAAAAAAAAGACCGGTATTTTATGCCGGTCTTTTCCGTTAGGGCGGACTGATCAATTGTCGTTCTCTACCGTGATCTTGATGATGCGTTCTATGTTCTTCAGTTTGATGTTGTCTATCTTGTTCAAGTGGCGCATGATCTTGGACAGGGTTTTCTCCCGCTCGGTGACTTGGGCGGGAACGCCCTTTTTGTTCTTGATGAGATCCTCCTGACTGGGACAGAGGTCGCAAAGGTATACATTAAGGGCATTAGCCACCTTCTCCAGGGTCTTGATGGTGGGGTTGACCCTGGCCTGCTCGATAAAGCCGATGTAACGGTAATCAAAACCGGCCTTCTCTCCCAGTTTCTCCTGGGAAAGCCCCTGGGCTTTCCGCAGCTTGCGGACCCTGTCGCCCAACAATCTGATGAAAGTATCCATGATGTCATCCTTATTTATGGTTAAAATATATCTATTATTGATGGATACCAATCCAGCAAACACTTGCCTTATCATTATAAGGGGGAAATTGTAAATGTAAATAGGCGGTAAAATCATTATTTATAATAAAGGGATGCCGCAAGAGGCATCCCTTTATGTGGTAGCGCTACGGGGAATCGAACCCCGGTTTGATGGCTGAGAACCATCCGTCCTAGGCCACTAGACGATAGCGCCGCAGATTATGTGTGAGATCCCGCCTCTTTTATGGTCAAGCAAACCCAGTATTTTAATTGAACAGATATATATTCTATAATATTATCCCCCAAAAGTCAATAGTCAAAAAACCGCGGGCCTTACCCGGTGCCGGTCTGCAAAAGTCGGCAACGGCCCCCTATCCATTTAGGCTTGTAATTAAGGCTCAACCGGTGTATACTTACCTCAAAGGGGTGGCCGGTATTGATGGCCCTGACCTTAATTAAATAATAGATAATGGAAGAAAAAATGAAAAAATTCGATCGCGATAACAAATTTGAAAAAAAGGGTTCCAGCCGACCCCCCAGCCGGGGCCCCAAAAAGTTCGGCCCCCGCGGGGGGAAGGATTTCGGCAAAGGGAGCTTTGATAAACAGATGCACCCGGCCACCTGCGATAGTTGCGGAACAAGCTGCGAGGTCCCCTTCAAGCCCACCGGAGGCAAGCCCATCTACTGCCGTGACTGCTTCAGGAAAATGGAGGGTTCGGAGGCGCCCCGGCGCTTTGACCGGCCCGAGCGCCCACGGTTTTCCAGACCTGACCGGTTCGCCCCCCGGGAGCATTCCAGCCCGGGCGGCGGAGACCAGGTGCAAAAGGAGCTGGATAAGATAAATATCAAGCTGGATAAAATACTGCGGGCCCTGGAGGGTGAATAACTTGTTTTGTAGAAGCGGGCCGAAGCAATTTGCTTCGGCCCGCTTAATTTTCAAGATAGAAAATGATGCGACTTTATGCTGGATTTATAGTTGACAAATGCTGTATGGAGTGATAGCATTAAATGAACAAAGCAAAGAAAAGATCAAATAAGACCCAGTAGGGGTTTAACCCCGCCCTTCTTCAGAACATCGTATCAGCGATGTTGTTTATCGGAGCATGATCATTGTGAAGATCGAGATCAAAAAGAACTATTTTCCGTTGCTGGCCCTGCTGGCAGGGTCGCTGATAGGCCTTCTGGAGGTCTATCAACTGGTGCATACCCGCCAAACTCTGATCGAAAACGCCAAACAGCGGAATGCCAATATCGCCAAGATCTCCGCCCAGCGGTTATCGGGTGCACTCAGGGAGATCGACTACATCATGCGCGGCATCCACGACGATGTCAACGGCATGATGCCCCGTCTTATAGACGGCCCAAATAAAGAGGCCACGGACAAGCTGAATGCGGTTCTGTTGAAGAAGATCAACACCCATCCCTGGATATTCGGGCTGGGTATCATGAATGCCAAGGGCGTCTTTGTCAGCGGGGTTGACCGGTCCGGGCCGGTCAAGGAAAGCATCGGGGCCGACCGCTCGTTCCGGGAGTACTTTTCCTATCTATCATCACATCCCGATGAGGATATCCACTGTTCGGGAGCGTTCGAGGAACTGAACACCAAGGACATATGGTTCGCCTATTCCCGCGCCATCCGGGTGGAGGGGCGAAATAGCCTGTTCGGGGTCATCTATGCCGGCCTTTACGCAAAACAGATGGCCGGTCTTTTTGGGGACGCTGATTTTGCAAATACCGGGGCCATAGCCGTGGTCGATCCGGTCGGGATCTTGTTGCTGCACATACCCAAGATCGCCAAGGCCGAAGGCAAGAAAGCAAACTATCCGGTCTTGGAGGTTTTTTTATCCAAAAGTATAAAAATGCTGCAGTCCTTAACTGTGTCTCCCTGGGACGGACAGGAGAGGATTAGCGCATTTTATAAGGTAGGGGATTATCCCTATACGGTGATAGTGTCTTCGACCGTCAAGGAGGACCTTGAGCAATGGAGGGAGCAGTGCCTCTATCAGATCGCCGGCCTGATCCTGATCTTCGGACTGCTGCTCGGCATTGCTCTGCTGGCCGGCCGGCTATTGAAAATAAAGGATCAACTGGTGGAAAAATCCAAGGAGCTTGAACGGCAGGCCCAGACCGACCATTTGACCGGCATCAGTAACCGACGCCATTTCTTCGAACTGGCCGGGCGGGAGCTGTCGCGAGGCAAGCGATCCAGCAGACCGATGGCTTTTCTGATGCTGGATATCGACAAATTCAAAAAGGTCAACGACACGCACGGGCATGATATCGGAGACCAGGTGCTTAAGGCGCTCTGCAAGACCTGCCTGGGCATGATCCGCAACATAGACATTTTTGCCCGCATGGGCGGGGAGGAGTTTGCCATAGTTCTTCCCGAAACCAACAAAATCCAGGCCCAAACGATAGCCGAGCGTATACGGGAAAAACTTTCCGAGACATCGGTCACCCTCCCCGGGGGCGATGCCGTCTTCTTCACGGTATCGATAGGCATATCCGCTACGGCATCCAAGGAAGCAACAGTGGACGGGCTGTTAAAATCGGCCGATGTGGCCCTCTATAAGGCCAAAAGATACGGCAGGAACCGGGTGTGCGTTTATAAGGAATGATAGGTGATAAAAACACAAGCGGCAATCTGTAGGATTGCCGCTTCTTTATTACTGGCTGCCATACTGGACGAGTTTCATAATGGGGTGCTATTCGAAGAAAATACAAAGTATAATCAAAATAACCAAATACTCCATGTTTTATCTAAAAGGCAGAAGAACTGCTGGACCAGTTTTAGGAGGTGAGTCAGGCATATATAGTTTTAAAGTATTACACCAAAGCTATGGGGTTTATTTTACTTGATATTATTAGATTGAATTGTTACGCTTAAACAAATAAACAGACAAACTGAAATGAAAATCAATTGGATAACTACAAATACAAGATAGATCACTGCAGAGTCGTCTACATCCTTTTGAACCGGTCCCGGGTGTTGTCGCTTTCAGGCAAAAACGAGCGAGCTCTGGCCGACCTGGGAAGGGGCCTGGCCATCTCAGGGAAACTGGGGGACCAGAAGGGCCAGGGGGAATGCTGGCTGGAGATGGGGGACGTTTACTCCGAACTCGGCAACCATGACCTAATGAAGGCGGCGGCGGAAAAGTCCCTGCTGATATACCAGGCATTGGGAGACCGCAAGGGCCAGGCGGAAAGCCTTAACAACCTCGGGCTGGTCTGCACCCGGAAGGGGGATTATGCCGGAGGTCTGGAGCATTACGGCCGGGCCTTGGCGATCCACCAGGAGCTCGGTAACCAGCCGGGCCAGTCCGTGAGTCTGGGCAACATCGGGGTGGTGCACAAAAACCTGGGGGATTACCACAAGGCCCTTGAACATTATGAAAGATCCCTGGAAATGTGTGAGGTCGAGGACCTGGTGGGGCAGGCGTTGATCCTTAACAACATCGGGGATGTTCATAACTCGCTGGGGGATTTCTCCCGAGCTTTGGAATGCCACAATCGGGCCTTGGGGATTCGGAAGAAGATCGGGGACCGGTTCGGCCAGGCGATGAGCCTGAACAACATTGGGGTGGTAAATGACAGGCTGGGGAATTATCTCCGGACCCTGGAGTCCCACCGCCTATCGCTGAAGATACGAGGCGAGCTCGGTGACCGGCGTGGTCAGGCGATGAGCCTGAACAACATCGGCACGGTCCACAACGGACTGGGAGATTATCCCACGGCCCTGGACCATTTCACCCGGTCGCTGAAGATCCGGGAGGAGTTGGGCGACCGGCTGGGCCAGGCCAACACGCTGAACAATATGGGCCGGGCCTGCCTAGAACAGGGCAGGCTGGGCGAGGCCCGGGAACATTTGGCCCGGTGCCGGGACATAGCCGCCGGAATCAGGGCCAAGGAAACGTTGCGCCGAGTTTCCACCTCCTTCGGGATGCTGGAACTGGCCGAGGGGCATAGGGAGGAGGCGGTGGAATACGCTGAGACAGCACTGCGGCTGGCCGGTGAGTTGAATTCCAGGGCGGGCAGAGCCGAGGCCTTGCTGATCTTGGCTCGGATATGGAAAGACGAAAGCCGATTCGGCGAGGCAGTGACGATTTACCGGGAGCTGGGCCAGCAACCGGCCCTGGCCAACTCCCTCTATTACTGGGGGCAGGTGATGGGCAGCGTCACTAAGCTGAAGGAAGCCAGGGATATATATGACCGATTGGGGATACAAAACCGGGTTGACAAAGTCGATAGAGCCTTGGCCTGACTAAAAATAACGGGAAGCACAAGATTGATCGGCCAGTATAAATGTTATTGTCCATCAGATCCGAACCGCAATCTGTGAACACCAAGGCCATCACTGCATCCCAGACCTCCGAAAAGTGGGCATTATTCAATTTGATGAAAAATAATTCTGTCCCCCGCTCCTGCTCACAGTCCCATCTCTTAAATGAGGTGGGTTTTTTTTGATTATTTGGCCATATCGTGTTGGAAGGGTATAACTAATTCCCAAAAATAAAAAAAATATATTTTCAGGGAACAAATAAAACAGGACTTGACAAACTTGAATTATTTGGTTATAATGATAATCATTATCAATAACATATAAGGTGATTAATATGCATTGCCGACGTGCAGGAAAGCAGGGTCCCTTTTGGCCTTCTACGGGGTGCGGTGAAAGAATGACCGCTCCCAGGAAAGCTATTTTTCAAACCCTGCAGGCAATGGATGGCCATCCAACGGTCGATGAGATATTCAGCCGGTTGCGCAGTCAGTTCCCCGGAATTGGCCTGGCGACGGTTTATCGCAATCTGGAGCTTTTGCGCAACAACGGCCATGTGCTAGCCTTCGATTCCGGGGATGGAAAGCTTCGCTATGAGTTGCGGGAAAGGGCCGATCGCCCTGGGCACCACCATCATTTGGTCTGCCGCAACTGTCATGAGGTGGTTGATTATATGAATTTTGAGCAGCAGGAGCTGGATCTGGTTAAAAAGCTGGAAAATCATTTGATTACCAAATACCAGTACCAGATTGTCGATCATGATTTTACTTTTTATGGATTATGCCCAAAATGCATCAAGAGTAACGCATAATTGCCCGGCAGCAAATAAATCGGAACACTAAATCTGCGGCTCCAAAAGCCCAGTGACCAGAAGAGAAATAAATAATTATAGGAGGAAATCACATGCCAAGAGGCGACGGAACAGGTCCGCAGGGCAAAGGCCCGGCCACTGGCCGGGGCATGGGGCGTTGCGATAGCAAGGCAACCCAAAAAACAACAACCCAGCAAGGGCAGGGACAGGCCTTAGGCCGGGGGCTTGGCCAGGGCCGCAAAGCCGGCCACGGACAGGGGAAACAATCGGAAACAAACAAGTAATCATAGGAGGTAAGATCATGCCACGTGGTGATGGAACAGGCCCCATGGGGATGGGGCCGATGACCGGACGCGCAGCCGGTTTCTGCGCAGGATCTGGTATACCGGGATTTATGAATTCCGGATTGGGAAGGGGGCTGGGAATAGGCCGGGGTTTCGGGCGTTCTGGCGGCGGCCGGGGATGCAGGAATCAGTTCTATGCCACCGGCCTGCCGGGCTGGAAGCGATTCGGAGTGGACCAACAGGTCATGTCCGAGTTTACCCCGGAACAGGAAAAATCAGCCCTTAAAAGCCAGGCAGAAGCGCTTCAATCCCAAGTTAATGCCATTCAAAAACGTCTGGCCGACCTCGGGGTAAAGGAAGAAAAGACCAGTAAGTAAGGCATTCTGCAAATCACGGCCGCACCTGGCAACGTGGTACGGCCGTTGGTTTCTTGTCCATTAAGGCTAATTATATTTATTTTGGAAGCAATAAATGAAGATTGGAATCATCATCTGTGCCCGCTACCGGGACTGCGGCGGGGGAAAGTGTTTCAGGTCGGTACGGGAGAGAAAGGGCGGGTTCGCACGATATGCCCAGTCCGAGCCGTTGGAGGTGGTGGGTTATTCCAACTGCGGCGGGTGCCCCGGGGGAAACATCGAATACGTCCCGGAGGAAATGGTAAAGAACGGCGCCCAGGCCATCCATCTGGCCACCGGACTGGTGGTGGGCTACCCACCGTGCCCAAATATCAGGAGGTTCAAGAGCTTTATCGAAGAACGGTACGGTGTTCCCGTGGTGATCGGAACCCACCCCATCCCCAAAAAATACATGGATGTCCACCAGCGGCTGTCTTTTTGGAAGGAAACCAAGATGGAAGAGATCGTGGGCGGGTTGATGGAGGAATCCGAAGTCGTAAAAGAAGATTATAATTGATGAATTTTAAACTTGACCCTAAAATAAAAGGAGCAGCATGAAGATAGCCTTCACCACCTCGGGAACCGAGCTGAGCGGGCCGCTTGACAGCCGATTTGGCCGGGCTCCCAAGTTTCTGATCTACGACACTGAAACCAAGGGCTTTACAATCATCGACAATGTACAGAACCTCAACGCGGCCCAGGGAGCCGGTATTCAGTCGGCCTCCGCCGTATCGCAGTCAGGCGCCCAGGCGCTGGTAACTGGGCACTGCGGCCCCAAGGCTTTTCAGGTACTAAAAGCCGCTGGGGTAAAGGTCTACAACACCGACGCACCGACGGTGGAAGAAGCTTTACAACGGTTCATCAACGGCCAGCTGGCCGAGGCAAAAGATTCCGATGTCGAGGGGCATTGGGTTTGAACTGTTCGAAAATAGTTCACCGCTCCGGGGCGATCGAAAACCGTCGCCTGAACGGAATAGATATCGACAGGGGAAAGATATGATACTTGCCATTGCCTCGGGCAAGGGCGGAACCGGCAAGACCACGGTCTCGCTGAACCTGGCAAAATCGCTGGGCCGACCGGTTCAGCTGCTGGATTGCGACGTGGAGGAGCCCAATGCCCACCTGTTCCTTTCCGGTAAGCCGGGAGCCGAGTCCGTGGTAACCGTGCCGGTGCCGGTGATCGATGCCACCCGGTGCGATCTGTGCGGTGAGTGCGGCCGGGTCTGCCAGTTTCATGCCATAGCCGTGGTCAAACCCGGGCCGATCGTTTTTCCGGAACTATGCCATGGCTGCGGGGGCTGCGTCCTGGCTTGCCCGCAGAAAGCCATCAGCGAAAAGGACCGCCGGATCGGAGCGGTGGAAACCCTGAAATCCGGAGACATCACCTTGATCATGGGGCGGCTGGATGTTGGTGTCTCCCTGGTGCCCCCGTTGATCCGGGCGGTGAAGTCGCGCCTGAACCCGGAGATTCCGGCAATACTGGACGCCCCGCCCGGGACCTCATGTCCGGTGGTGGCCACCATCAGGGACACTGATTACGTCCTGCTGGTCACCGAGCCGACACCGTTCGGGCTGAACGACCTGGCCCTGGCCGTTGACATGGTGCGGGAGTTGAAGATTCCCTTCGGGGTGGTCGTCAACCGCGCCGGTTCGGGCGATGACGGAGTGAACGCCTACTGCCGGGAGCAGGGCATTCCCATTCTACTGGAGATCCCGGACGACCGGAGGATCGCCGAGGCCTACTCCAGGGGGGTGCTGATGGTGGATGCGCTACCAGAGTACCGGAAGATGTTTGCGGATCTGGCAGATACATTGGCGGCGACCAATGGTAAAAAATGATGGGGATAGCCTAAGACAAATTTCAAATATTTAAATATTGCTAAAACAGGAGTAAATAATTATCACAGAACTTGTTATCATCAGCGGAAAGGGCGGCACCGGAAAGACCAGCGTAACCGCCTCGCTGGCGGTCCTGGCCGGCCGGCCGGTCATCGCCGACTGCGATGTAGACGCGGCCGACCTGCACCTGGTGCTTGCTCCCCAGGTAAAAGAGACCAATAAGTTCAGCAGCGGGCATGAGGCAATGATCATCCGGGAAAAATGCACCGGCTGCGGGGAGTGTCTGAAGAATTGCCGGTTCGGAGCGGTAAAGAAAACCGCAGGGGAGGCCGGGAAAGGATTGAAATTCCATATCGATCCGGTGTTCTGCGAGGGCTGCGGAGTCTGCGTCAGGATCTGTCCGGCCCAGGCCATCGATTTCCCGGAGCGGGTCTGTGGTCAGTGGATGGTCTCGGATACCCGGTGCGGTCCGATGGTCCACGCCAGGCTGGGGGTGGCGGCGGAGAACTCCGGCAAGCTGGTGTCGATGGTCCGTAACCAGGCCCGGATGCTGGCCCAGGAGACGGGAAGAAATCCGATAATAATTGACGGGCCCCCGGGCATCGGCTGCCCGGTGATTGCCTCGATAACCGGGGCCTCACAGGTGCTGGTGGTGACCGAACCCACGGTATCGGGGGAGCATGACCTGGAGAGGGTTCTCAAGCTGGCCGGACACTTCGGGGTTCCGGCGGCCGCCTGCGTCAACAAATGGGACATCAACCCCGGCATGGCGGAAAAGATAGAGGAAAAAGCCCGACTGGCCGGAGCCGGGATAGCCGGACGCATCAGATATGACCCCGGGGTCACCCAGGCCCAGATCCGGAAAAAGGCCGTGGTTGAGACCGACGCCCCCTCGGCCGAAGACATTAAAAATATCTGGGATAAACTCGGCATAAAGGGATGAGTCTAATGGATTGCACTGACCTGAACTGTTTTTCCGAAACAGCGCGCGATCATGCCATTAAACCCCGCAATTACGGCCCCCTGAAAAAGTACGATGGTCATGCCAGGATAACCGGCCCCTGCGGAGACACCATGGAATTCTGGGTGGCGCTTCAAAACGGGCGGGTCGCCCAGGCTTCTTTCGTCACCGACGGGTGCGGCCCTTCTTTGGCCTGCGGCAGCATGGCCAGCATTCTAGCCATCGGAAAAACCGCCATTGAAGCTGCAGCCCTAAGCCAGCGGGATCTCCTGAACTTTCTGGGAGGCCTGCCCAAAGAACACCAGCATTGCGCGCTGCTGGCCGCCAATACTTTAAAAACAGCCTGTGAGGATTTATGAAACAAACGTCTGACAATCACGCTCCTTCGTCCAGCCCTGAAACCGCCGGTTTCAGCTGCGACAGCTGCAGTGATAAAAACTGCGATGCTTCCAAGCGCAAGGGAAACGAAGGCGATGCGGATTTCCAGAATCGCCGCAAGCTCCGGTCACGCCTCTGTCATATCAAGCATAAGATAGTAGTGATGTCCGGCAAGGGCGGGGTGGGCAAGAGCACGGTGGCGGTCAACCTGGCGGCATCGCTGGCCCTGGCCGGGAAACGGGTCGGCCTGCTGGATATCGACATCCATGGGCCGAGCATTCCCACCATGCTGGGGCTGGAGGGTTCGGTCGTCGCCGGTCCGGATGGAGAGATGCAGCCGCTGGAGGTTGACGGGATAAAAGTCATGTCCATCGGCTTTTTCCTGGAAAACCAGGATCATGCCGTGGTCTGGCGCGGCCCGATGAAGACCACCATGATCAGGCAGTTCCTCAAGGATGTGTCCTGGGGGATCTGGACTATCTGATCATCGATTCGCCTCCGGGGACGGGAGATGAACCTTTATCGGTCTGCCAGCTGATCGGTAACCTTGACGGAGCGCTGATCGTCACCACCCCGCAGAAGGTGGCGGCGGTGGATGTCCGTAAGTCAATAACCTTCTGCCGGCTGATCGACGTTCCGGTGCTGGGGATGGTGGAGAACATGAGCGGATTTGCCTGTCCCAAATGCGGCGAGGTCACCCCGATCCTGGGCGCCGGAGGCGGCAGGCAGATAGCCGCGGACATGGGGGTGCCGTTCCTGGGATCGATACCCATCGATCAGGCGGTGGCTGAAAGCGGAGATGGCGGCCGGGCCTATGTTAGCCAGCATGCCGGTACCGCCATGGCCGCAATCATGCAAAAGATCATTGATCCGATAATTTTAAGACTTGAAAAAACTTGGGGTCAGATAAAATAAACCAAAAATAAAAGGAGCATCATTCATGAAAATAGCAATTCCCCTGGCTGAAGGAAAACTGACCATGCACTTTGGGCATTGCGAGAGCTTTGCCCTGGTAGATGTGGATGCGGCCGAAAAGAAAATCATGGGCCGGGAGGACATCAAGGCCCCGCCCCATGAACCGGGCCTGCTGCCCCGCTGGCTGGCGGAAAAGGGCGCCAAGGTGATCATTGCCGGCGGCATGGGACAAAGGGCCCAGGGGCTGTTTGCGGAACAGGGCATCAAGGTGATAGTGGGCGCACCGGCAGAGGCGCCGGAAAGACTGGTGGAAGATTATTTCAAAGGAACCCTGCAGACCGGCGCCAATGCCTGCGATCATTGAGGCCGCTATGGGACCTGCTAACAGCAGGCTGATGATTCCGAACCGATGACCAAAAGAGTAAACTCTAAAACCAGGAGACCAACATGGAACAGAACCCCCAAACTCCTTCCCCGGCCATGCCCCGGATCGGGGACAGGGCCCCCTCATTCAAGGCGGTGACCACCCAGGGCCAGATCACTTTTCCGGAGCAGTTTGCCGGCAGCTGGGTGATCCTTTTTTCGCATCCGGCCGATTTTACCCCGGTCTGCACTTCGGAGTTCATGACCTTTGCCACTCTGGAGGGGAAATTCGGCGAGGCCAACTGCAGGCTGGTGGGCCTGTCCATCGACGGGCTATACAGCCACATCGCCTGGCTGAGGACCATCAAGGAGAAGATCGAATACAAGGGAATGAAGAACGTGGAGGTGAACTTTCCGCTGATCGAGGACATCACCATGGAGGTGGCCAGGAAGTACGGGATGATCCAGCCCGGCGAGAGCCAAACCAAGGCGGTGCGGGCGGTTTTCGTCATAGACCCCAAGGGGATCATCCGGACCATCATCTATTACCCCTTAAGCCTGGGCCGGAATTTCGAGGAACTGTACCGGGTGGTGGTGGCACTGCAGACGGCGGACGCCTTCTCCATCGCCACCCCGGCCGACTGGCAGCCGGGCGATGATGTCATTGTGCCGACGGCGAGTTCCTGCGGCGCGGCCAAGGAACGCATGGAAAGCAAGGACGAAATGCACTGCTACGACTGGTTCTTCTGCACCAAGAAACTGTCCAGGGATAAAGTGATGGAATCACTTAAAAAGGGATCAAAGAAGTAAGCAGACGAAAACCCGGAGAATTGTCGAATCTGAACAAATCATCTGAAAATCAAAAAGGACTGAGGCAAAAGCTTCAGTCCTTTTTACTTGGCTGGGGGTAGTGGTGTACGTTCGTAAAGCGATCTGTGAACACCAAGGCCATATCTGCATTCCAGACCTCCGGAAAGGGGGCATTGTTCAATTTGATGAAAATTAATTCTGTCCCACACCCTAGTTCACAGCCTCATCTCATAACTGAGATGGGGCTGTTTTGTTTCCCGCTCCATTTGATATTATCGGAATAAAAGCCAGTGAGACCGAACTTGGCGTTATATCGGCAATTCTGCCCAAAATTCGCTACCTTTTCCGATCTGGCTTGAGACACCAACTTTTCCCTGATGCATTTCTACGATATGTTTGACGATAGCCAACCCCAGGCCGGTTCCCCCCATTTCGCGGGATCGCCCCTTATCAACCCGGTAAAATCTTTCGAAAATACGGGGCAGGTGCTCGGAAGATATGCCCGATCCGTTATCTGATACCATGATACGAACTATATTATCCTTGAGTTCGACAGAAACCTCTATCCGTCCGCCTTCCGGAGTATATTTGGAGGCATTATCCAAAAGGTTGGTCAGGGCCTGTATCATTTTGATCTCATCGGCCATTATTTGGCAGCTGTCGGGAATATCCTTCACCAATATTGCCTGCTTCTTTTGGCCGGCCGGTTGCTGTATGTTATCAACAGCCCGCTGCACCAGGTCTTTTAGCGGGACCGGCTGCAGATTGATGGCATAACTTCCCGTTTCAAAAGACGACAACGTCAGAAGGTCGCTCACTATCCGATTCATGCGCTCCGATTGACTGTATATCCGCTCCAAAAAATCACGCATCTGGTCTTGGTTCTGATAATTGCCGTCATTGAGCGCCTGGCTATAGCCTATTATGGCCGACAGGGGTGTTTTTAGCTCATGAGAAACATTGGCCACGAAATCCTTGCGGATGTTCTCCAGCCTTTTATAGTAGGTGATGTCGGTGACGACGATTACGATATCCGAATCCTGCTTATTGCTTTCCAGGGGCGAGCCGTGAACCAGATAGCTCTTATTGCCGACCGCAAATTCGAGGCCGGAGGAACAATGGCGAGACCATTCTCCTATGTCGGGATGGCGTATGACCTCAATGAGCAGTTTGCCCTGGCAATCGGAATGTTCCAGGCCGAACATGCGGCAGGCCGGAGCATTTATCATCGTTATTCTTTGGCGATTGTCAATCACCAGCACTCCTTCGGACATGCTTTGCAAGACCGCTGATAGACGGAGTCTTTGTCCGTCACGGTCGGACAGGGTATTTTCCCATGACCGGGCCAATTTATTCAGTGACTCGGCGATAAAATTCAATTCCGCGCTCCCTTGGTTGGTAGATGCCCGGGCGGAAAGATCGCCGCCGCTTATCCGGGCCACCGCCTCCTCCAGTTTATTTATCGATTTGATGACCGCATTCCAGTAGGCGTTATAAATAAAAATTAAAAGGGAGGCAGCTATCAGAAATCCGGTTAGCAACGAAAAGAACAGGTGCCAGCGGTAGGAGGCGAAATCGGTGAACGGCCAGGCAATGCGGCAATAGCCCCAAGGCGTGCCTCGTACAGAGATGGGGACAGCCAGATAGATCAGCTCTTTTTTAATCGTTTGGCTGTAGCGCAATGAATGCCCGCTTCCGGTTCGGGAAGCGGTTCGTATTTCTGGCCGGCCCAGATGGTTGTCCATGGCGGCCAAGTTCGCGCCGTCCTCCTCGGAATCACCCAGGACCCTGCCGGCAGAATCTATGATGGTTATGCGGTACCCGGTGATTCCGGAATAACCATCAGCCAGAGAATCCAAATCGACAGAAGCGGGGCCGGTCAAGGAAATGGAGATATTCTCCGCAGTCAGTCTGGCCAGCGGTTCCATCCCCTTGAGGGTTATATTAAGCAGGTAATGGCGGCTGACCATCGAAAGATATATGCTCAGCAGGCCTATCATACAGACGATGGTCAGAAGGGTGATGGAAAGCAGCCTGGCCTTGAGGCTTTTGGCCATTATTTTTCGTCCTTCAATTTGTAGCCGAATGATTTTACGGTGACCAGGGAGGCTTTCAAGAGGGGAATCTTTTCGCGCAGGTGGCGGATATGGACGTCGATGGTGCGGTTGCCCCCGTAATAATCCATGCCCCAAACCGCATCGAGTATGTTGTCGCGCGACACCAGCTTGCCCTTGCGTTGCAGCAGATATTCCAGCAGGGCGAACTCCTTGGCGGTCAGGGTCACTTCTTTATTATTGACGGTTACGGTATGGGTCTCGATATCAAGGAAAAGCTTTCCATATTGAATATTCTTTACCGCTTCCAGATCCGGTTGGTTGCGGCGGAAAAGGGCCTTGACCCTGGCCACCAATTCCTTGGGGCTGAAAGGTTTGGTGATATAGTCGTCGGCCCCCATCTCCAGGCCGACGATCTTGTCGGTCTCCTCGCCCTTGGCGGTCAGCATGATTATGGGCAGTTTTTTTGTCGGCGGCTCAGATCTCAACAGGCGGCAAATCTCCAGGCCATCCATGCCGGGCAGCATCAGGTCCAACAATAAAAGATCCGGGACCGAAAGCCGTACCCTCCTTAAAGCTTTTTCTCCATCTTCAAAGACCTCTACGCCATAGCCGGCATTCTTGAGGTAATGCTTGACGATATCGGCGATGTCCTTTTCGTCCTCCACAATATATATCTTCTTGGGCATATCTTAAACATCTCCATATGTTCGGTTAAATAATAATGTAAATTATATATAAAGTAAAGAGAAAAAAGGTTAAGAACTTGTTAATTTCCGGTTAAATCATATTTAATATTAAATTAACATTACTGTAATCATTTCATAACTGCAGAAGGTTATATTTAGGCAGAATTAAAAAAAGAATATGGGTAAATCAGATCTACATATCCATACAGTATATTCGGACGGCTCCGGAACAATTGAAGAGGTGCTGCGAAAATCAATCTCCGCCGGGCTGGATACGATCGCCATAACCGACCACAACGAAATAGAGGGTGCCCTTAAGGCCCGGGAGCTGGCGGTAAGGTGGGGACTGAATATTGATGTGGTAGTCGGCGAGGAAATAACCACCTCGGACGGGCATGTGGTGGGCCTTTTTTTAAAAGACCGGATCCGGCCGCTATTGACCGCCGAGGCCACGGTGGATGAGATCCACCGGCAGGGAGGCCTGGCCGTGGCGGTGCATCCGTTCTCACTATGGCTTAAATTGTTCAAGTGCGGCGGGGTGGGAACTCTGGTGGAAAGCCTGCAGTTCGACGCCATTGAGACGGTTAACGGCTCTCCCACCGAAGGATTCAGCAATGCCTATACCCAAAGATTCAATTCCAAAATCAGGCTGGCGGGGGTGGGGGGATCCGATGCCCACACTCCGGAAGCCATCGGCCAGGGATATACGGTTTTCCCGGGAAGGGGATCAGCCATGCTGTATTCAGCCATCAGGAACAAGGCGGTACGGGCCAAAAGCGGCAGATCGGCCGGCAGGGCCTTATGGGACTTTCTGATGAAATACCTATGGGGCAAAATGGCCCTGTACGGGCCCAAAGGAGGGGCTATTGACCAGATGACGGCAAGTTAACGCATTTTTAACTTTGACGCAATCTATGCCCAACGTTCGAAATGTATAATGGCAAAACAAAATCAAAATTAAGTAAACACAAGGAGCAGAAATGAGCAAGGTAAAGGTGATGGTAACCAGTCTGGCAGTAATGATGGTCTGTCAGACAGCATTTGCCCAGAGGTCAAGAACAGCCAAGCCAGACACTGCGGTGATAAACCTTCAGCAGAGGATGGAGGCCCTGACCTTGCAGGTGAACAGCCTGGGCCAGGAACTGAGCGCCGCCAAGGATCAATTGAACAAACAGGAGCAGACCCCGGTCCAGGCGGTGGAAGAAAAAGTATCGGCCGCCCACGACAAGCTGGCCGGTATTGACGAGAGGATGCTGACCGCCGAGAGCGATATCGCCGGGATCAAGAAGCTGAAAGTCTCCGGGTACATCCAGACCCGCTTCGAGTACATCAACCATGACAAGATCGACACCGCCGCCGGCTCCACCGACAGCCGGACCGATTCCAGCTGGTTCTATGTCCGCCGGGGCCGGGTGAAATTCGTTTATACTCCAGCCAAGACCTCCCAGTATTTTCTGTACTTTGATGGAGCCAAGGACAAGGTCTCTCTCAAGGAGGCCTGGATCAAACTGAGCGAGCCTTGGACCGCCATGAAATTCAACCTGACCATGGGACAGATGAACTGGCCGTTTGGGGTGGAGATCGAACGTTCCTCAACGGTGCGTGAAGTTCCGGAGCGGAGCATCATGTCCAATACCCTGTTCAAGGGTGAGCGGGATAGGGGCGTCAAGCTGAATTTCACCCCGGTCAAAAACCTTGACGTAGATCTGGGCGTTTACAACGGCTATGGAGTGGACAACTCCACCTTCACTTGGACCGATCCCACCAAGCCCAAGGATTTTGTGGGCCGGGTGCGCTACGACTTCGGGCTGGTGGCCCTGAGCGGCTCCTGGTACGAGGGCCGGGAGAAGTTTTCCTCCAACAAGGATTCGGCCGACCATTACAAGGGCCGGATGGGCGGGACCCTGGAGTTCTACCACCAGTTCCTGCCGGTGGGCGGCACCGGCCTGCTGGCCGAGGTGGTCAAGGGCGAGTCCCGGGAGAAGGAGGTCATGGGCTTCTATGTGATGGGCATCCAGAACATCGGAGACAAGCTGGGGCTGGCCTTCCGGGTGGACAGCTATGACCCCAACATCTCATCCGACACCACCACCTTCAATACCACCGCCGCGGCCTTGGAGTACGACCAGAAGTCCAACATCTCCCTGGCCGTCAACTACTGGTGGGATGCCGCCGTCCGGCTGACCCTGGCGGTGGACCGCACCCTGTACCATACCAACATGACCCTGGCCCAGGACCCCGATTCCCGGTATAAGAGCTACCAGGACGACAAGATCACCGCCCAGATGCAGATCAAATTCTAAGCAATATTTAATTAAAGGAGATATTTAGATGAAAATCAAGACCATAATATTCTGGGCGTCGCTGGCGCTGGTGGTCATCACGGCCAGCAGTTTTGTGATGGCCGGGAAAGCCATCACCCTTAAGGGTTCCGATACCCTGCTGATGCTGGGGCAGAGATGGGCCGAATTGTACATGCAGAAGAACCCCGGGGTGGTGATCCAGGTGACCGGGGGCGGCTCGGGAGTGGGGATCGCCGCGCTGATCAACGGCTCCACTGACATCTGCCAGGCCTCCCGCAGCATGAAGGATTCCGAAAAGAAGAAACTGCGCGAGCGCTATTTCAACATGGGTACCGAGATCCCGGTGGCCAAGGACGGAGTAACCATCTATATCAACGAGAAAAACCCGGTGGACGAACTGACCCTGGACCAGATCCGGGACATCTACACCGGCAAGACCACCAATTGGTCCCAGCTGGGCGGGCCCGATGCCAAGATAATCGTCTACGGGCGCGAGAACAGCTCCGGCACCTACGTCTTCTTCCGGGAATCGGCCATGAAGAATGCCGACTATACTTCCAGCATGCAGTCCCTGCCGGGGACCGCGGCGGTGGTCAATGCGGTGGCCAAGGATAAGTTCGGCATCGGCTACGGCGGGGCTGCCTACGCCAAGGGGGTCAAGGAAGTGGCCATCAAGACCGCCCAGGGCAGTTTCCGGCCCACCACCGAGACCGTCAAGAGCGGACAATATCCCCTGTCCCGCGATCTTTACTGGTACCTGAGGGGCAAGCCCAGCGGCGAGATCAAGAAGATGATCGATTGGGTGCTTTCCCCCGAGGGCCAGGAAGTGGTTAAAAAGGTGGGATACTTTACCGTAAAATAATATCACCGTCATTCAGGGGCTTGATCCAGGGGGTTTCGTGACCAAAGAGACCCCTTGGATTTCCCGTTATCAAAGGAATCAAGAACATGAGCCTTAAGAAAAGGAGATTCAAATACCTCACTGAGTCTCTGATCGAGGGAAACATCAAGATCACCGCCACCTTCGCCATCGTGGTGGTGTTCCTGATATTCATATTCATCATGAGGGAGTCGCTGCCGATATTCTTCAACAGCGAGGTGCAGCAGGAGATAACCTTCGGCCAATTCTTCAACAGCATCGCCTGGCGGCCGGTGTCGGATAATCCCCGGTTCTCGCTGTGGCCCATCATTCTGGGCAGCTTAAAGGTGACCCTGATCGCATTGTTTTTCGCCGTTCCGGTGGCGATCGCCGCCGCTCTTTATAGCTCGGAGTTCGCCGGGCGCCGTTTGAAGGAATTCATCAAGCCTACAGTGGAACTGCTGGCCGGGATCCCTTCGGTAGTGCTGGGCTTCTTTGCCCTGATGGTGATGGCCTCCTTTTTGAAAAACATCTTCGGCTGGGAGATCCGGCTCAATGCGGTCAATGCCGGGATCGCCCTGGGCTTTGCCGTCATTCCGTCCATCTATTCACTGGCCGAGGATGCCATCAATGCGGTCCCCCGGTCGTTCCGGGAGGCGGCCCTGGGGCTGGGGGCCTCCCCTTGGCAGACGGCCCTAAAAGTGGTTCTGCCGGCGGCCCTGCCCGGGGTGTCGGCAGCGGTATTGTTCGGCATGGGACGGGCGGTGGGCGAAACCATGGTGGTGCTGATGGCGGCCGGGAATGCCCCGCTGTTCTCATTCAATCCTCTTAATTCCACCCGCACCATGACCGCCACCATCGCGGCCGAGCTGGGAGAGGTGGTCTTCGGCAGCGGACACTACCATGCCCTGTTCTTCATCGGGCTGGTCCTGTTCCTGGTCACCTTCGTGATCAACATGACCTCCTGGGCGCTGTTCGACGGGCTGATGAGCAAGCTTTACGGGGCCAAGAAATAGGTGATATATGGCAAATAAGATGAACCTGCGAAATATAAAAGATAGGCTCAAAATTGGCCTGACCGGATCGGCGGTGCTGCTGATCCTGGCAATTCTGGCGGTTATCCTGGGCACGGTTATCATTGGCGGCTATAAAAGCATCAGTTGGGAATTTCTGACCCAAGCGCCCACCGAAGGCATGACCAAGGGCGGGATATTTCCGGCCATATTCGGGATGGTGTTCTCGCTGCTGCTGATGCTGATCGCGGTGGTGCCGGTAGGCGTGGCCACCGCAGTCTATTTACATGAATACGCCCGGCCCGGTTTCATCCTGACCAAGCTGATCCGCGGGGCGGTCAACAATCTGGCCGGCGTCCCCTCCATCGTCTTCGGCCTGTTCGGGCTGGGTTTTTTCATTCAGTTCATCGGCAGGGGGCTCGACCACTCGCTGGCACAGAACGGTCTGTTCGGGCAGCCATGCATACTTTGGGCCTCGCTGACCCTGGCCTTGATGAACCTGCCGATGATCATAGTGGCCACCGAGGAGGCATTAAGGGCCATTCCCCAGGCGGAACGGGCCGGAGCTTTGGCCCTGGGCGCCACCAAGTGGCAATCGATAAGGCATGTGGTGCTTCCCCAGGCCATCCCCGGCATCCTGACCGGAGTGGTGCTGGTCATCAGCCGGGGGGCCGGTGAGGTGGCTCCAATCATGTTCACCGGGGCGGCCTATTACCTGCCGTACCTGCCCAAGCTGCCCACCGACCAGTTCATGACCCTGGGCTACCACATATTCGTAATGACCACCCAATCGCCGGACATAGACGCCACGATGCCGATAGCCATGGGAGCCACCCTGGTACTATTGGCCCTTACCTTCTCGCTAAACATCATCGCCATAATCATAAGATCCCGCACCAGAAGCCAGCTTAGAAAGGGAAGATAATATGCCGACCGGAAACAATCGTTTGGAGATAAAGGAATTCAACCTATACTATCACCGCACCAAGGCCCTGGAGGATATTTCGATGATGGTCCCCGAAAAGAAGGTGACCGCCATCATCGGGCCGTCGGGCTGCGGGAAGTCTACCCTATTGCGGTCAATAAACCGGATGAACGAAATGATTGACGGCGTGACGGCAGAGGGGAAGATCCTGCTGGATGGGGAGGACATCTATCAAAAGGATATAGATGTGGTGGAGCTGAGACGCAAGGTGGGCATGGTGTTTCAAAGGCCCAATCCCTTTCCGAAATCTATATTCGAGAACGTGGCCTTCGGGGTAAGGATGGGCGATAACGTTCCGGCCAAGGAAAAATTGGAAGAGGTGGTGGAACGGTCATTGAAGGAGGCCGCCATCTGGGACGAGGTAAAGGACCGGCGGCACCGTTCGGCCATGGAGCTGTCCGGCGGGCAACAGCAGCGGGTATGCATCGCCCGCGCTTTGGCGGTCGAGCCGGAGGTCATCCTGATGGACGAGCCGGCCTCGGCCCTGGATCCCATTGCCACCGCCAAGATCGAAGAGCTTATATTCCGCCTCAAGGAAAAATATACCATCGTCATCGTCACCCATAACATGCAACAGGCCGCCCGGGTGTCAGATTTCACCGCTTTTCTGATGCTGGGCAAACTGGTGGAATTCGGCCCCACCGAGAAGATGATGACCAATCCAGGCAACAAGCTGACCGAGGAATATATCACCGGAAGGTTCGGATGATTTGAATGATATTCAATAAATAAAAGCAAAAGGAGCGGCATTATGGAACAAACAAGACACGTCGACCGTGAGCTGGAGCATATAAAGGAAAAACTGCTTTTGATGGCGTCCAAGGCCGAGCATATCATCAGCCAGGCGGTGGAATCGCTTTTGCATAGGGACCTGGTCAAGGCCGAGCAGGTCATGGCCTTGGACAGGGAGATCGACAGGCTGGAGATAGAGATAGAGAACGATGCCATCTCGTTGATAGCCTGCCACCAGCCGGCCGCCAAAGATCTGAGACTGCTGATCGGGATAATAAAGATAAACAACGATATCGAGCGCATCGGCGACCACGGAGTGAATATCGCCCAATGTACGCTGAAACTGGGCCAGGAGCCGCCGTTGAAGCCCCTGGTAGATATACCCCGGATGGCCCATTTGGCTGCTTCGATGCTCAGGGATAGCCTTGATAGCTTTGTCCATGAGGATGCGGAAAAGGCCCGTCAGGTTTGCGCCACCGACAGCCAGGTGGACCAGCTGAAGGATCAAACACTGAGGGAACTGATGACCTATATGTTCGAGAAGCCGAAAGCCATCAGCCGGGCCCTGGGCCTGATACTGATCAGCCGCAATCTGGAGCGGATAGCCGATCTGTCGACCAATATCAGTGAAGAGGTGATCTACATTTGCCAGGCCAAAGTCATCAAACATAATCAGGAAAAGATAAAAGTTCTGTTCATCTGCCGCCATAATGCGGCCCGCAGCCAGATGGCCGAGGCCCTGCTCAATCACCTGGCCGGGGATCGTTTTAAGGCCGATAGCGCCGGCCTGGAGCCGGGGGAACTGAATCCCTATGCTATACGGGCCATGGCCGAAATGGGAATAGATATATCAGCTAAAAACACACAAAGCGTTTTTGATCTATACCTAAAGGGGCAACTGTATAATTATGTAATAACGGTGTGTGATATAAAAGAAGAAGATAAATGCCCGATCTTTCCCGGCATAGCCCAGAGCCTGCAATGGAGTTTTCCGGACCCCGCGTCATTTGCCGGCAGCGATCAGGAGAAGCTGAAAAGGACCGTTGAGGTCAGGGACAGCATAAAAAAAGCCATCGAAGATTTCATCAAACCGATCAATAAACCAAACCATCATGATACGGGAGGAGTTTCCGAGTAGGTTTAAACCCTCTAGTCTGGTCTACTATGTGTCTTCTAACGAGAAAGCCCATTGGCATATCGCCTATGGGCTTTATGTTTTACCGGTGAACCAAAAATAAAAATCGTGACGGGGGGGACAGGGATTCACCGCCTAGGCATGATATGGGATATAAAATGCGGCGGATCAGCCGCCGCTGGGCTTCTTGCCTAACATCAGGCTGAGAACCCCGCCATTTATCGGTAGCGGGGTTTTTTTACGGGCAAAGCAAAAAGACTGCGGATTTAACCGCAGTCTTTTTATGGCTGACCGTAGTGGACCAGATACGAACCGCCATCTGTGAATATGATGGCCATATCTATATTCCAGACCTTCGGCAACGGAGCATTATTCAATTAGCGGAAAAATAATTCTACCCCCCACCCCGGCTCACAGCCCCTGAGCTATAAAGCTTGGGGGCTTTTTGTTAAATTACTTGATATTTTTAGCTGAAATTGCTATTATAAAACATTAAATTGTATTAATCCCAAACAGTTTAAAGAGTAAACGAAAAGAGAAGAATATGAAAAAAATATTTACATTGCTAATCTTTGCGGCTAACCTTTGCTTAGCGCAAGATATTATGATCAGTAATCCCACTGAACCCTGCGGCCCGGTAAGGCAGGACTACTGGCTCAGCAAGAAAGCGGACATCGGGCAACGAACAAGGGCCGGAGCGGAAACCGAGAAAGCTGTACCGCGTTCGAAAGCTTTTACGGCTGCTGCCCTGGACAGCTACGATTTCGGCACCAACGTGCGGGTTAACGACAACCCAGCCGGCACCAGCTTTGAAAGCGTGTACAGCTCTGGCGGGCACAGCATGGCTGCAAGGGGCGATACAGTGTACCTGGCCTGGCGTTCTGACCGGAACCCGCGCAGCACAGTATACTTTGACAAAAGCACCGACGGCGGGCAAACCTGGGGAACTGACGTGCGTATAACCGACAGTGACAGCGGGGCGATAATGCCAGCTTTGGCAGTGGGTAAAGACGGCACCATATACGTGAGCTGGACTGACTACCGTGATCCCAGCGGGTATAGGCATATATACTTTGCCAAGAGTACTAACGGAGGAACCAGCTTTTTGCCCAGCGTGAGGGTAAGCGCCGAGAGCGGGGAGATGCCGCAACAAAAGAGCAGTATTGCGGTAAATGACAGCGGGTATGTATTTATAGCTTACGAGGACTGGCGGAATTATACTGCAACAGCGATGGATATATATTGCTCGCGTAGTACAAATGGCGGCAGTAGCTTTGAACCTGCGGTGCGGGTTGATGATTGTACAGATAGCGTAGATCAATGGTTGCCAAGCATAGCGGTAAAAGATAGTATTGTTTTTATATCGTGGACTGATTTTAGGAATACTTCTGATTTATATAGTGACATATATTTTGCAAGGAGTATTGATAATGGAGAATCTTACGAAACCAACATCTTGGTTAATGATACAATCGGTCAAGTGAATAGGTCACAGTGGAGTTCGAGTATAGCAGTTGATGAATATATATATATAGGTTTTGCAGATAACCGTGACGGTAATTATGATGTTTACTATGCCAAGAGCAATGACGGCGGGTTAACGTTTACCACGCCCAACCTGAACCTGATCGATGCTGCTGGCCAACCATACGCTCAAGGGTATCCCAGTCTTGCATGCGACGACAGCGGCGGGGTGTATTGCGCCTGGGAGGATATACGCAATGACTATAACAATGCCCGACAAATTTACTTTGGGTTCAGCAAAAATTATGGTGATAGCTTTAGTTTTAATATCCATGTAGATGACAGGCCATTGGACGACAGCGCCTGGTTGTTTACACCCACTATTTGCGTTAACAAGGCAGGCAAAGTATTTTCAGCCTGGGACGACGGAAGGAATAATATTGGCGGGACAAAATATGATATCTATACGACGGCCGGAACGTTTGTCAATGGTGTAGCGGGACAACCGATAGAAAACAACCCGAATCCAGTATTTCGTATTCAGTGTTACCCTAACCCTTTCAACAATAGAACTACCGTTGATTATCAAATACCAAAAACGGGTATGGTGACCCTTAAAGTTTATAACATATCCGGGCAGGTCGTCAGCGTGCTGGTAAATAACATACAGCAAGGTGGGCCGCACAGCGTCAAATGGGACGGCAAAGATGATCAGGGCCGGGAAATATCAAGCGGCATTTACTTCGCGCGCCTAATGACTGATAACAGTACCCGAACAAATAAAATAACCCTAATAAGATAAGGGAACACCGCAATGAAAATCAGAAGTTTGCTGATTTTAGCAATCGCAGTCCTGTGGCCGTTAACGGCAACTGCGCAGATAAACTTTCCCATCGGGGTCTGGAGCGGCTGGGTGGACAACGATAAGGCGGAAACCGTTTACCGGGGCGCGGATACCTGCGGCATAAATATAATAAATTTATGCGCCGCGCCGGAGGAACTGCAGAACAGATTAAGTCTATTGAAAAGCATCGGCCAGAAAGCAATGATCACGGCGGCCTGGGCCGGCGCCGGGGACAGCTCTGTAACCCGGCACAACCTGATGAGGTTGTCCGGCGGAGTGTACCGTCGGCAGGAAGACAACAACACTTATTACGGCCGGGCAGACCGTACCGGGTATTATAAAAGATTCTGGCTGCCTGAACCCGATTCCCAGCTTTTGACCCGGGTGGGCCACTACGACGGTAATGCCTGGGCTTGCACCACAGCCGATACCGGCTACGCCCTGTTTTGGGACGCCGAATCGTCGGCCTGGCACCCCAACAGTAGCGATTATGTAAAGTACCGCAATCACAATTGTCGCGAGCCTTGGCAGAACATGCCGTGGTATTATGAATCCGAAAGAAGCTACACGGTCAGGTTCGGTTTGAAGTACGTTGGGACCAACGACGGTCAGCCGGTCTGCCGCATTGGCGTCGTGTCCATAAACGAGTATTTGCCCATCCGGCGAAGTGACAGCGTGATGGTAACCCTGACCACAGACAGCTTTCCCGGCTCGAACATTTATAAGGCTTTCAATGTCAAATTCACCCGGTCCAGGACCGATTCCACCCAATGGCGGGACTTTGTTGTGTACACTTATGGCAGCAAGGATCTATATGTGGATTACGTGCAGGTGCAGGATGCAGTGTATGATTCGTTGGCAAGTCAAGAATACGACATACCGATTGCTAACATTGCTAATACATATTCCGGCCTCACGGCACCTAACCGGGAAGCCGTATTCCGTTATTACCTTAGCGATGAGCCGTTCAGAAGCCAATTTGAGTCAACCAGATTAATGCTGCGCCGTCTTGAACAATCAGCACAAGACAACGGCACCGCCACCGGCATGGCGCAAGTGGCTCCTTGCGAGCCCGGTTCCTATGGCGAGGATACGGCCATTTACTACGACTACATCAATGCCACCAGCCCCACCGAGCTTTCCATAAACCTGCTGCCCGTATTCGGCAACGGGGTCAGCCTGCCCCAAACCCGCACTCCGGTGGATTCCGGGTTTGGCCTGCAGAAACAATTCGACACCATGACAGTGGCCCTGGCGGCAGCCAAGCACGCGGCAGCCAATGCTGGTATACCTTTATGGGTGCAAACCCAAAGCTTTGGGGACTACAAAGTAAACCCGGACAGTTCACTGGATACTACAATTCTGGGCGAAGGGGTCTGGCGCATACCCACGCCCCGGGAATTATCTTGTCTGGTAAACCTG
Organism: Candidatus Edwardsbacteria bacterium RifOxyA12_full_54_48; assembly: GCA_001777915.1. NCBI lineage: Bacteria > Candidatus Edwardsiibacteriota > Candidatus Edwardsbacteria bacterium RifOxyA12_full_54_48. The sequence goes on from MFFN01000005.1 coordinate 133,553, forward strand.
TCATTATGTTACGGGGCCACTGGTATCTATTATTACGTCTACGTGGACGGACAAGTAGAATATGCCGCCGGAGGCCAGCAGTGGTACCAAATGGGCCTGGCCGACCACACGGGCGCGCACCGGGAGCCGCAATGGTCGGCGGTTAAAAATCTAAATACCCAAATAAAAACCCTTGCCCCTGGCTTGTTGAATCTCGCTTGGGAAAACGCCTACAGAAGCGTTGCGCCGACCGGCAGTTTTATAACGGCCATTTCGGACTCATTTGTCCAAGTTGGCTTATTCCATGCGAAGGAAAATGCCAGCGACAAGTATTTTTACCTGGTCAACCGGCACTGCCTGCCTACCGACACTTTAACCGTAACTGTCAACGTCAGCAATGCCGAACCGTTCTTCATCTGCGATGTGCTTACCGGCCAGGCAGTGTCTCTGCAGCTTGCCGCCGGAACCTATGTGCCATTTAGCTATAAACTGCAACCGGGCGAGGGCAGACTGTTCCGCATAGTACCTTTCACGGCGCAGATAAAGATAAACCAAAATGCAACTTACACTAATTTCAGGTTTATACAAGTGGACGACCCGGCCAGTTCCAGCCTGCATTCGGTGGATTCGGTTCAAATAACGCAGAAATATTACACCAAAACCGTGGAAGATACTTCGGCCCGACCGGATTTCGGCACATATTTCTGGGAGACGAATACCTCGGCTTGGTTGCCTTACTCCACATCGTTCATTCAATATCTTGCTAATTCTCTAAACAATAACTCCAACATCTTCGATCTACAATTCAAGATTGGCGGCGGCAAGATACTGACCCCAAAATATTCCTCGCAGATATTCTTCAACGATGTTTCCCCTGTGAATGGCGCTATCACGATCAACAACAATGCTAACTATGCGAACACTCAAACTTTAAACGTGAAACTGTCTGGAACTGATCTGTTCCCAGGTTTGTCCCAAATGCGCTTTGCCGAAGCGCCGTTCGGTAACAATTCCGGCTATGTTAACCTAGTTAAAAACGGTTGCTTTGAAGATACCACCGACTGGATAAAACAAGCGGCAAATTTGGATAGCGGTTATGCCGTTATCAGCCGAAGCTCGGTATTGGGCGTGCCGAACTATGAGGATTACGGAAATTATATAGCCCAGGAAGTCCCCATGCCTGAAGCCGGACAGCTTGTCAGATTAAAGGCCGACCTTTATGGCAAGATAGATGAAATCCCGGCGATTCAGGTATATGGCATCTACAACGATACTTTAGAACCAAGGATAAAATATTACCTGAATAAAAACATTTATGATGCCGAGTTCTTGTTTGCCGGGAATACGGTTCTAAACGACACATTCACATTTATTCCGCCCACAGACGGCGCTATTGCCAAAATGATGGTTCTAATAGGCTATCCCGGTATTATGGCAGTCCAAGTACCAGCCCTTGCCACCAGCATTCCGCCGCAGCCTGTTATTTTGCATTCAAATATTTATGTCGATAACATCTGCCTTGAGCCGGTGGAATTGAAGACCGGAGCTCAGCCTGATGCGATTCCTCCGATAGGTTCTTATATTTACGACGGATGGGATTACGCAGATACCAATTATTCGCTAAACTGCCAATTGTCGGACAGCGATGGCACCAAAAGAGTTTATATGCAGCTTAGTGATCTGGCCGGCAATATAAGTCTCTGCCCCGGCTGGTCCGATGATATTGTCCTGGATATGACTAAACCGCTTGTAGGGGTAACCAGCCCGGTAAACATGAGCTACGTAAATGGGACAATAAGTATAAGGGGGCATGCCTGGGACCTTCACTTTGCCAATTGGGTTTTGGAGTTCAAAAAAAATAACACGGAAACATGGGGACAACTGAGCAGCGGGATAACCCCGATACATTATAAATTTCCCCAAACATTGTGCCTTTGGAATACTGAAACGATAAGCGATGGTCTTTATCTTTTAAGGCAGACTGGATATGACCTTGCCGGTAATTGTAAGGCGGAAACGGTCTATGTCTATGTTGCCAATAATACATTACCCCGTGAAGCAATTACCGCTGACTTTGCCTTATTCAACAGTCTGCCAGTGGACGGCACGGTTGATGCTTTCGGCAATATCTATGCTACCGATACCCAGGACGATAAAATATGGAAATTCTCGCCGGATGGTGATTCCCTGTTATGCTTCGGGTATAAATATACCTGCACCGATACCTTGGGCCTTAACCATCCAAAGGGTATTGCGGTTGACGATTCGGGCTATATCTGGATCACCGATTGCTACCAGTCAAAGGTTAAAAAATATGACGGGCAGGGAAATTATATCAACACCATCGGCCAGCATGGAAACAAGGCCGGCGAGTTCAACCAACCCACCGGGATTGCCGTTAAAGATAGTTATATCTATGTTTCAGACCATTTGAATAACCGGGTGCAGGTATTCAATAAAGCCGGTGGTTTTGTAAGACAGTTTGGTGATAACATACTCAAACAACCGGCGGGAATAGCTATACGGGAAGATGGCGATGGTTATTTGATCTACGTCTCAGATTCCAAAAATTACAGGGTTGCGATATTTGACACTTTGGGCAATATGGTAGACAGCTTGGGTGCTGGTTTGGATTTAAGAGAACCTTGGGATATCTGCTTTGACTACAATAATAATCTTTATATTGCCGACGTATACAACAACCGGGTTGTCCAATTGGATGCCTGGGGCAATAAACTGCTTACTTTCGGCATACAGGGTCAGGAAGCCGGTGAATTCAAACTGCCCCAGGGCTTGGCCATAAGCCCTGATGGCAAATATGTGTATGTCATAGACACCCACAACGATCGGATACAGAGGTTCAAGATGTTCATCGATATCGGCACAGGTGGGCCGCAACTGGTAGGCCAGAGAAAGAAGGCACTAATGCCGCTAACTTATATTCTCGGCCAAAGCTATCCGAATCCTTGGAAACAAACGACAAGCATTAATTACCAGATTGCCAATGCTGGAAATGTAAGCCTAAAGGTCTACAATACTTTGGGCCAGGTGGTAAAAACTATGGTCAACCAAAATCATTTACCAGGCTATTACAGCGTCAAATGGGACGGCAAGGATGACAACGATAGGAAGGTATCTTCGGGTATCTATTTCTACCGTATAGTATCAGGCGAGTTTAGCGATACTAAAAAAATGATTGTCCTGAAGTAAAAACATCTGTTCTTACTAAAATTTACTAATAACGCTGAATCAAGAAAAGCCGAGCATTTCTGCCCGGCTTTTCTGTTTACTTTTTGTTGGCTGATCAACAGTATGCAATATTATAAGGAAAAGCAAGGCAACCCATTGGATTACCTTGCTTTATAAAGTGCTGGCTGGGGGACAGGGATTCGAACCCCGATACCATGGTCCAGAGCCATGTGTCCTGCCGTTGGACGATCCCCCAGTATGTGCATGATCAAGAAAAGTAATTATATATCAAATCATGACACTTGTCAATTGAGAAAATCATACTGGGACTATTTAGGATGTCGAATCTGGTGGGTTGACACTAGCCGATAATTCTGTTAAAATATAATGCTTTAGCAAGTAAATTTACAATATCATATAGAAGGGATCCTGCCATGAAAGTATTGAAAAAACCGATATTAAAGGGTGCTTTGCCCGGGCCCAAGGCCAGGGCCATCGTGGAGCGCGACCATAAGTCATTGTCCCCTTCCTACACCCGTTCCTATCCGGCGGTCATCGAAAAGGCCCAGGGCGTCTGGATGACCGATGTGGACGGTAATGTGCTGCTGGATTTCTGCGCTGGCATCGCCGTGAATTCCACCGGGCACTGCCATCCCCAGGTGGTGAAGGCCATCACCGAGCAGGCCAACAAATTCCTACATTACTCTGGAACCGATTTCTATTACTCTCCGGAAGTGGAATTGGCCGAGCGGTTGAACTCCATATCTCCCACTGGTCGGGACAACCGGGTGTTCTTCTGCAACTCCGGGGCCGAGGCGGTCGAAGGGGCCCTGAAGCTGGCCCGCTATTACACCAAGCGTCCCCAGTTCATCGCTTTTATCGGAGCATTTCACGGCCGGACTTTGGGGGCGGTCTCCTGCACCGGCTCCAAGACCACCCAGAAGAAGGGCTTCTTTCCCACCATGCCGGGAGTGACCCACGTGCCCTACCCCAACTGCTATCATTGTGTCTTCAACAAGACCTATCCCGGCTGCAAACTGGAGTGCATCAAATACATCGAAGATGTGGTGCTCAAGACCATCCTTCCTCCCGAGGAAGTGGCGGCCATAGTGTTCGAGCCCATTCAGGGTGAGGGTGGATATGTGGTGCCCCCCAAGGAGGCGGTGGTGGCTCTGCGCAAGCTGGCCGACAAACACGGCATGCTGCTGATCTCCGACGAGATCCAGTCGGGAATGGGGCGGACCGGCAAGTGGTTCGCCATGGAGCATTTCGGGGTAAAGCCCGACATCATCACCATGGCCAAGGGCATAGCCTCAGGGATGCCGATGGGAGCCATCATAGCATCGTCCAAGGTCATGAGCTGGAAACCGGGCGCCCACGGCAACACCTTCAGCGGCAACCCGGTGTGCTGCGCGGCTGGCATCGCCACCTACGAGATCATCAAGAAGGACCTGATGAAGAACTCGGCCGCGGTGGGCAGCTACATGATGGCCGAGCTGAAGAAGATGCAGAAGAAGCACCCGGCCATCGGCGACATCCGCGGCAAGGGGCTGATGATCGGAGTGGAGCTGGTCAAGGACCGCAAGACCCGGGAGAAGGACCACGACCTGATGGAGGCGGTGGTCCAGGAGGCCTTCAAACGCGGCCTGCTGATGCTGGGCTGCGGCACCAACACCCTCAGGATCTGTCCGCCGCTGATCATCACCAAGGAAGAGGCCAAGGTGGGCCTGGAAATCCTGGACCAGGTGCTGAAAAAGGTCGCCAGGAAGAGATAACGGCCGATACAACAGATCATTCAATCCCGGGGGCAGAGTGCCGTTATAATGCAAATGGACTCTGCCCTTCGTTCTAATCTGGGCGCCAAAGAAGCCTCCACCCAATTCTAAAATCAAGCAATAATAAATAAAAATATCTATTACAGGAGAAAAATATGACCAGCAGCAAAGAGCTGATCAGGATCACCGAGAAATACGGGGCCCACAACTACCATCCCCTGCCGGTGGTGATATCCAAAGCCAAGGGCATCTGGGTGTGGGATGTGGAGGGCAAGAAATACCTGGACATGCTTTCCGCCTATTCGGCGGTCAATCAGGGGCATCGCCATCCGGCAGTGCTTAAAGCTTTAAAGGACCAGTTGGAGAGGGTGACCCTCACCAGCCGGGCCTTTCATAACGACAGGCTGGGACCCTTCCTGCAGAAGCTCTGCAAAGTATCGCAGATGGAAGTGGCCCTGCCGATGAACACCGGTGCCGAAGCGGTGGAGACTGCCATCAAGCTGGCCCGCAAATGGGGCTACGAGGTCAAGCGGGTGCCCAAGAACCAGGCCGAGATCATCGTCTGCGCCGAGAATTTTCACGGCCGGACCACCACCATCGTCGGTTTTTCCACCGACCCCGATGCCTATACCGGATTCGGGCCGGCCACCCCGGGGTTCAAGGTCATACCTTATAACGACATCAAGGCCCTGGAGAAGGCCATTACCAAGAATACCGTTGGGTTTTTGGTGGAGCCCATCCAGGGAGAGGCCGGGGTCAAGGTTCCGGCCAAGGGATATCTTACCAAGGTCAAGCAGATCTGTAAAAAGCACAATGTCCTGTTCATCGCCGACGAGGTTCAGACCGGCTTCTGCCGCACCGGAAGGTGGTTCTGTTGGCAGCATGAGAACGCCAAGCCTGATATCATGATCGTGGGCAAGGCCCTGGGCGGGGGAGTGTATCCGGTCTCCGCCATTATCAGCTCCTGGAATATCATGAAGGTCATCAAGCCCGGCCAGCACGGCAGCACCTTCGGAGGCAACCCCCTGGCCTGTGCGGTCGGCACCGCGGCCCTGGAGGTCCTGGCCAAAGAGAGGCTGGATGTAAGATCACAGCAATTGGGCGATTACTTCCGCTCCCAGCTGGCCAAGATCAAGACCAAAAAGATCAAGGATATCAGGGGCAAGGGATTGCTGACCGGGATGGAACTGCATGCCTCGGCCGGAAAGGCCAGGCCCTACTGTCTGAAAATGAAGGAGATGGGGATGCTGGCCAAGGATACCCACGAGCAGACCATCCGTTTTGCCCCGCCGCTGGTGATAACCAAAAAGGAAGTGGACTGGGCGATCAAGGTAATAGCCAAAGCCCTGGAAGGATGATACCCCACGCAGCCCAGGCTCAGGCCTGGGCTGCGTAGTTAATCAAATGCAACTTATTTATCATTGCGGAGACTCTATGAAAATGTTTCTATCGGGAAACGAGGCGGTGGCCCGTGGGGCCTGGGAGGCCGGGGTCAATGTGGTATCGGCCTATCCCGGCACGCCATCCACCGAGATCCTGGAAAATCTGGGGAAATATAAGGAGATCTACGCCGAGCTGGCCACCAATGAAAAGGTGGGGCTGGAGGTGGCGGCCGGGGCCTCCTTTGCCGGGGCCCGGGCCCTGACCTGCATGAAGCATGTGGGATTGAACGTGGCGGCCGATCCGCTGTTCTCCATGGCCTATATCGGGGCCAGGGGAGGTTTGGTGGTGGTCAGCGCCGATGATCCCGGAATGCATTCCTCCCAGAACGAGCAGGACAACCGATATTACGCCAAGATGGCCAAGATCCCCTGTCTGGAGCCGTCGGACAGCCAGGAATGCCTGGAGATGGCCAAGCTGGCCTTCGACCTCTCCGAAAAATTCGACACCCCGGTGTTGTTGCGCTTGACCACCCGCATCTCCCATTCCAAGGGGGTGGTGGAGACCGGGGAAAGGACTGAACACCAGCCCACCGGCTACGTCAAGGATGTGGCCAAGAACATCACCATCCCGGCCCATGCCAGGAAGATGCATGTAAAGGTGGAGGAACGGCTTAAAAAGCTGGCTGAATATGGTGAGCAGTTTTCATATAATAAAGTGGAAAAAGGCGAAAAGAAACTGGGGATAATCACCAGCGGTATTTCCTATCAATATGCCAAGGATGTCTTTCCCAAGGCATCCTTCTTAAAATTATCATTGACATTTCCGCTGCCGATCAGAATGATCTCCGAATTTATCAACTCGGTCGAAGAGATATATGTGATAGAGGAGAACGACACTTTTCTCGAGGAACAGATAAAAGCCGCCGGTTACAAGATCTCCGGCAGCTGCGCCTATGATAAGGAGATCACCGGCAAGGCTAAAATTCCCATCGCAGGGGAGTTGGATCCCACCGTGCTGGCTCGGGCCTTCGGCCTGCAGAAAGAATCTCCCTACAAGCCGTTGGAACTGCCGGCCCGGCCCCCGGTGTTGTGTCCGGGATGTCCCCACCGCGGGGTCTTTTATGCCCTCAATAAGCTCAAGTTGACGGTTACCGGAGACATCGGCTGCTATACCCTGGGCATGATGGAGCCGCTTAATGCCATGGACACCGTGATCTGCATGGGAGGAAGCGTTACTGCGGCCATGGGGTTGGAGAAGGCCCTGGGCCCGGAGATGGCTCAAAAGACCGTGGCGGTGATCGGCGACTCCACCTTCTTTCATTCCGGCATCACCGGGCTGGTGGACATGGTCTACAATAACTCCCAAGGAACGGTCATCATTCTCGACAACCGGATCACCGCCATGACCGGGCACCAGGAGAATCCGGGCACCGGCAAGACCCTGCAGGGACAGGAGGCGCCGATAGTCGAATTGGAGCCGCTGGTCAGGTCTTGCGGAGTAAAGCATGTCCAAATTGTCGATCCGCTGAACTTAAAGCAGACCGAAGCGGCCATCAAAGAAGCCATCAGCAATCCCGGGGTCTCGGTGATCATCGCCAAGTCGCCCTGCATCCTGATAGAGAAGAAATACAAGCCAGCTCTGAAGGTGGATCAGGATAAATGCGTGGGCTGTAAGATCTGCCTGAAACTGGGCTGTCCGGCCATTTCATTTGACAAAGACAAAAAGAAATCGAAGATCGACCCCATGCTCTGCATCGGCTGCGAGGTCTGCGCTTCGCTGTGCCCCAAACAGGCCATGGGTCATAAATAGCAAAAGGAGTAATGATGAAAACGGTGAATATACTCATCTGCGGCGTGGGCGGCCAGGGGGTGCTGCTGGCCGGGGACATCATAGCCGAGACCGCCATCGCCAGCGGGTTCGATGCCAAAAAGAGCGAGGTCCATGGCATGGCCCAGAGGGGCGGCAGCGTGGTCAGCCATGTGCGTTACGGTGACAAGATCAACTCCCCATTGATCCGTGAGGGGGAGGCCGATGTCATCCTGTCGTTCGAGGAAATGGAGACCGCCCGATACCTGCAATTCCTAAAATCCGAAGGTTGCCTTATAATCAACCAACAGCAGGTGATCCCCATGTCGGTGGCCACCGGGAAGGCGGAATATCCGGTCGACATTGTCGAAAAGATCAAACAGCATATTAAGGACACAGTGCTGTGTCCAGGGATGGCGCTGGCCGAAAGGGCCGGCAGTCCCAAGGCCGTCAATACTGTCCTATTAGGGGCACTGGCCAGGAAATTGGAGCTGGCTCCCGAAAAATGGCAGAGTGTCATCTCCCGGAGGGTTCCGGCCAAGACCGTGGAACTGAATAAAAAAGCCTTTGAAACGGGGTACGGTCAGAAATAACAGGCAGGATAAGAGTGAGACCGTTTGGCGATATATCGCCCTACTACGACCTGCTGATGCAGGATGTGGATTATCGAGAATGGACAGATTATATCATGCATTTGGCCCAGCGGGCGGGTATATCCAAAGGCAGTGCCCTGCTGGACCTGGCCTGCGGCACCGGGACATCGGCCCTGCTATTTGCCAAGGCGGGATATAATGTAAAAGGGATGGATCTGTCCCCAGGAATGCTGTATGCTGCCCGGGCCAAAGCAAGAAAATCCGAAGTCAAAATAAAATTCTTTCCGGGTGATATCCGGGATTTTCCTGCCAAAGAGGAGTATTCAATAATTACCTGCCTTTTCGACAGCATGAATTACCTGCTTAAAGAAGAAGATTTCCTTAGCGCCTGCAGCTGTGCCCAGTGCGCCTTGTCCGGGCAGGGGGTGTTCATATTTGATGTTAATACCATCTTTGCCCTCACCAAATATTGGGATCAGCGGCTGGAGGTCAAAGAAGCCGAAGGGATGGTCTCCATTTGGCGGAACAGCTACGACTTCGTCCGCCATTATGCCAATTTGTCCCTGACGCTGTTCATCCCGCGGGAAAGGGGATATAAGAGAATAGATGAATTCCACCAAGAGAAAGCTTTCCCCTTGGACGATGTGAAGTCAATGCTTAAAAAAGCAGGTTTTGGGAAAATAGAGATATTCAAGCATTTGACCCTGAAGCCACCCCAACCCAATACTATCCGGGCCACCATAATCGCCTATAAGAAGTAATATGCGTTTCATCGCCGACCTCCATATACACTCCAAGTACAGCCGGGCCACCAGCCAGGACATGGACCTGGAGCACATAACCGAATGGGCCCAATATAAGGGCCTGGGCCTCTTGGGCAGCGGGGATTTCACCCATCCCGATTGGTTGAAGGAGTTGAGGTTCAAACTGGAATCCAAGGACAACGGAATCTACCATTATCGGGGGGTAGATTTTATGCTGACGGCCGAAGTCTGCAACCTATTCACCAAAGACGGAAAGAGCCGCAAAATACACAACATGATCTTCGCCCCGTCATTCGAGGTGGTGGAACAGATCAACCGGCAGCTTAAACGCCATGCCGATCTTTCCATGGACGGACGGCCCATAGTCAACTTATATGCCTCCCGCTTGGTGGAATTGGTGATGGGCATCTCCCCGGATTGCTTGGTGATCCCGGCCCATATCTGGACCCCGCATTTTTCGCTGTTCGGGGCAAACTTCGGTTTTAACAGCCTGGAGGAATGCTACGAGGATCAAGCCGAGAACATTCATGTGCTGGAGACCGGGCTTTCCTCCGATCCGGCCATGAACTGGCGGCTGAGCGAACTTGACAGGCATTCCCTGATATCAAATTCCGATGCCCACAGCCCTTCAAAACTGGGACGCGAGGCCAATGTTTTCGACTGCGACATGGATTATAAGACCATCTGTCAGGCTTTAAAAAGACAGGATATCTCCCGGTTATTGTATACCATCGAATATTTACCCGAGGAGGGAAAGTACTTCCATGACGGACACCGTAAGTGTCTTTCCCGCCTGACCCCAAAAGAAGCCAGGGACGGCGGTAATGATTGTCCGGTTTGCGGCAAAAAACTGACCATCGGGGTTATGCACCGGATAGAAGAGTTATCTGATAGGCCGCCGGGGATAAAGCCGGCCAACGCCATTCCCTTCAGGCATCTGGTGCCGCTGGAGGAGATAATAGCCATGGCCTTTGGGCTGGGAACCGGAACTCAAACCGTGCTTCATGAGTATCACCAGCTGGTAAAAGCTTTTGGCAATGAGTTCACCGTTTTGCTGGAGGCCACCAAGGCTGAGCTGAACGAAGTGACCAACAACAAAGTAGCCGACGGGATAGTAAGAGTGCGGCAGGGAAAGGTCACCATCACCCCCGGCTATGACGGGGAGTACGGGAAGCTGAACATATTTGACGGGGACCGCCGCCAGAGCCATAAAACAAATGAACCGGAAGAACAGCTGGAGATATTTTGATGGATACCTGGGGAAACAGCAAAGGTGAAAAATGGGTGTTCCTTGATGTGGGGAATGTGATATTTTACGACCTGCCCCTGTTGGCCAGGATCTGGAGATATTTTTATCTGACATTGAAAGAGGGCGGGCTCAGCCTTTCCTTCGAGGAGGTGCTCCGGGAAAGGGAGAAGCTGCTACAGAACAACCCTCCGGAGATGAACCCCAGGAAGATGATCGCCGATAAATATGCCGGGCATATCGACCGGGAAATTGTGGACCGGGCGGTAAATCAATGGCGGTCGGTCTATCCGGGTTCGAATCATCCGGTATCCGGCATATTTGACCTGTTAAAAAGCCTTCAGGAAAATTACAACTTAGGAATAATTGCCAATCAGCCGCCCCTGGCCATGGATGAACTTAAAAAATACCAGCTGGAAGGGTATTTCAAGCACATCATAATCAGCGATATGGTGGGTCTTCACAAGCCGGATCCCGAAATATTCCGGCATGCCGTTGAACTGGCCGGGGCCAGGCCGGAACAATGCCTGATGGTGGGAGACCGGATAGACAATGACGTCCGCCCGGCCAAAATGGTGGGAATGAGGGCCGTCTGGCTGAATATGGACTTCCACCTGATGAATTACCAACCGGCGGACGACTATGAAAGGCTTTATATCGAAAGCTATCTGCGGATAACGGGGATAGACCAGTCTTATAAGGGCTCGGGCTATGAACCCGATGGCGTCATCGCAAGCCTGGGTGAGCTTCCGCGGACAATTGGATCAATAATGACCGAGCAGGAGGTGGCTGGATGAAAAAGCTGTGGGCCCCCTGGCGCATGAAATATATCACCGGTGCCGCTGACAAAAACCAGGCAGGCTGCATTTTCTGCAAAAAATCCAAAAGCAAAGCCGATCATGATAATTACATCCTGCACCGCGGCAATAGGGGGTTCATTATGATGAACATCTTTCCCTACAACAACGGGCATCTGATGATCGCTCCCTACCGTCATGTGGGAGATTTTTCCGCCCTGAACGATGCGGAGCTTCTTGAGATCATGCAGCTGGCGCAGGCTTGCCAGAAGGCCATGACCAAGGTTATGAAACCGCAGGGGTTCAACCTGGGATTCAACCTGGGCCGGGTGGCGGGAGCCGGGATAGAGGATCATGTCCATCTCCATCTGGTTCCGCGCTGGAACGGTGACACCAATTTCATGCCGGTGCTGGCTGATACCAAGGTGGTGTCGGAGGCCCTGGGGGATACTTTTAAAAAACTGAAGAAAGCCCTTAAGTGATGTTAGCAAATGGAGATGAATACGATAAAGACGGACGAAAACATCGGACCTGACGTATTTGTCCGATGTTAAATAATACAAAACAGGCACAAGTGGCGGTGGCTATGTCCGGTGGGGTGGACAGCACCGTGGCCGCAGCCCTGCTGGTGAAAAAAGGCCTCCGGGCCATCGGGCTGACCATGAAGCTTTTTTCTGCATCCGAGGCGCATTCGTCAACCAATTGCTGCGCCAATGAAGCAATAGAGGCGGCCGAAAGGGCGGCATCAAAGCTGGGTATTGAGCATCGGATAATCGATTGCCGCAAAGAATTCAATGAAATGGTGATAGGCAATTTTCTCAGTGAATACGCCAAGGCCCGGACGCCCAATCCCTGCGTAGTATGCAATAAAAGCATCAAATTCGGGCTGCTGATGGAGACAGCCCTGGCTATGGGCTGCACCCATCTGGCTACGGGTCATTATGCCAGGATCTGCAAAAGACAGGATAGGTATATTCTGGCTAAAGCCAAGGATAAGCAGAAGGATCAGTCATATTTTTTATGGATGCTAAGCCAGCGGCAGTTGCAATCAACCATGTTCCCTTTAGGCAATTATGAGAAACAGCAGATCAGGAGAATGGCCGCGGCCCTTGGCCTTGAGGCGGCAGATAAACCGGAGAGCCAAGAAATATGCTTTATTCCCCAGGGGCATTACAGTCAGTATCTGAAAAATAAAATGGATGTCCCCGGTGGGGACATAGTTGACAGTAGTGGGAAAATCATTGGCCGTCACCAAGGAATAGCCAACTATACCATAGGGCAACGGGAGGGGCTGGGGATAGCATTGGGAAAACCGCAATATGTAATAGGCCTTGATCCATTAAAGAATCGGGTGATTATAGGGGACGACCAATACCTTTATAAGGATATCATGGATGTTGAGACTGTGAATTGGTCTATCAAAATTCCCAGCCGTCAGATAAAGGCTGAGGTAAAAATCAGGAACCAACATAAAGGCTCACCTGCCTTTATCAAGCCTGCCGGCGGGCGATCGGTTCAAATAAGATTTATAAAAAGCCAAAGGGCCATCAGCCCGGGCCAGTCCGCGGTATTCTACCGGGGAGATCTGCTTCTGGGGGGCGGGTTGATAAAATAAAAGGTTCGGTCAACTTGACCGAACCTTTTTGAATACTCCCGGTTACTCTCCCCCGGGAACCATCCCCTTGAACATATCCTTGAATCCGGCCTTCTTTTCGCTCTTGCCGATCACAAACAAAGCGTCGTCCACCCCTTTGTTGATATCGACCGACTTCACTATGATGGTTGAAATGGGCTGTTTGTCCTTCTCGTAGAACAGCTCGGTTTTGAACGGCATCACCCAATTGCCGATCACCTTGCGAAAATCGGAATAAAGGGCGAAGGCTTTTTTCTTCTTTTCAACCGTCATTTCAGCCTTGACCTGCACCAGATTATCGGCATCTATCCAAATTCTGTCAAAGGGGACCTGATCTTCCTTTTGGCCTGAAACATACTCTATGATATAACAATTTCGATCGCCGATCTTTTCTGTTCCGGTGATCTTGCCGTTCTTGACCAGGTCCGCCCACCATTTCCAGGATCTGTCCTTTTGGTATTTTGCCTGATCCTTTTCGGAGAGCTTCTTTTTGCCCATGAAGGGGGCTATCATCCACATATCGGTGCCGTCGAAAAGTATTGTGGTCTCCATTTTCATGCCCTTCTCCTGGCTGGCATTAACCTTAGTGTCCAGCCTGAATTTATCCCCCTTGTAGCAATAGGTGGCATCGCTTATAATGTTGCCATCTTTGCTGACCAGGGTTATTTCCTGAACCATGGTCATATCCTTGATCTGCCTCTCCAGCTTGCCGTAGCGGTCCTGGAACTTTTGGGCCAGTTGGGAAATATCTTGCGCCAAAACATGCGTTGCGGTGAGGGCTGCCAGTGTGGTCGTTAGGACGGGTAACAGTAAATTGTATCGCATGGCTTACTCCATTTGTTATTTGTTTGCAATCTTATTGATCATGTCGTTGTGATAATATATATTATTTTTGATCAAAACGCAACAGCTTATTTCAACATACTCCTGTTAGAAATTAACCCGGCAAATATATATTTGGGGTGAATCGGATATAACAATCTGTCCGGGTATTTCCCGGATGTCTTCAAGGCTGGGCAGGAAGGGCTTGTAGACCTTTTGTTTGAAAAATATCAAAAAACTACCGTTCCTGCTGCCCGGCGCATTCCCCGGGACGGCTGATTTTACCAGACTGGAAAGCTGGTTATTGTTTAAAAGGGAGGGCTCCTTGCCGGTCAGGGCATATAAAAGCTCTGGATCGTTTGTCAAAAAAGCGCCATCTTTCGGCAATTCATCCAGAATTTGTATGGAATCCATTTTGTGCCAATTGAATCGTTGGTAGGCATCCCATTTAACGGAATTGGTCCGATCTACTCCCCACCAGATCCCAAAGGCGGTGGAGGAGGTTATCCAAAATACAACGATCGTTGCTAAAAATAGATTCATTTGAATTGGTTTTGAAAACAAGGGAAACATAAGCAGCAGCAGGACGTAGGCCGGAGACAGTATCCGGTAATCGAGCATGATGGCGGGATCTAAAAAAAGGATAGAGGCAAACAGGGAGATGATGTATGAAGCCAAGCATAAAAGAATAAAAAGGTGTGATTTCGAAAATTTTGACAATAACCGTTTCTGGGACATGGCAGTTATTTGAGGGGCCCAATATTTAAACAAAAGGAACAAGATCAAGAAAAAAGAAATAAATCTTACATAACCCAAATAATTCATATCTACTTCAAACATCAGCCACCACAAGATCGTCTGAAGGCCCTTAAGTAGGGATAATTTGACCAGCGGATAAACATCGAATGACCGGTCGGCAGCGGAAGAGGTGTAATGGATATTTCTTGCAACCCAGAGCATCAAACCGGAAAAGGAGACAAGAATAAAAGAAATAACCCGAAGCAAAGTTGTTTTATTTGCTCCGGCCCTGAATGAAACAAGAAATATAAGTACGGATATTATGAAGGCAACGCCGATATATCGGGAGAGGGCGGCCAGGCCCAAGAAAAATCCCGAGAGTAAAAGTACTGGAAATGTCCCCCTCTCTGCGTAACGCATAACGCACCAAATCGCAAGCAGTATAAGCGAAATAAAAAGAGGTTCGGAAACGGCCATCATGTGAAGCAAAAGCAAATGGGTGGAAAAAAGGAAAAGCAAAGAGGTGATAACTGCAGCGCATCTCCACTTGGTCAGCATTGAGGAAAGAAGGCCGGTTAAAAAAATATTGGATCCAAAAAGGAGAGCATTCAGCCATCTTGATGCAACCAGTATGTCAAAACCAAGTTTGTCGGCAAAAGCCAGCATCAGGGGATATAGCGGGGGAAAGTGGGTCATGGGTTTCAGCTGCCCGTTGGCGGACCATTCGCTCAGCCCTGCGCCGCGGGAATAATTCAGGGCCGAAGACAGGTATACCGTGGAGTCGTTATTTATGGCGACACCCCACCGGGTAAGCCAGAGAATGATAAATAACCCGGCAAAGGAAGCCAGTGGCAGGAAATAGAACGGGAAAATAGCCGGGCAATATTTGTCGGTTCTATAAAGCATGACCAATGATAATATATTTCAGCTCGGGAATACAAGCCCAAAATCCATGGATCATTTGCACAAGCAAATAAATATATTTATGACTTGAAATTATGATATATAAATTGTATAGTTATTGCAACGAAGATGGTATAAGCGTATTATGGTTACGCGTTTGAAGAACATATGGGACGATTTTGTCAGTAGCGGGCTGGGCGAAGAGATTGACCGCACCTATTTAAGGAGGGTCAAGTTTGCCAATGCCCTTTCTTTTTTGGGGGTCCTGACCCTGCTGGGATTTGGTGCCGCCAGGATGATTTCGGGAGATTACCCGATAGGTTTGGCTGACCTGGCAGTAGGGATCTTCATGGTGTTGAACCTGATCTTTCTCAGGTTAAGTAAAAAGGTAATGTTGGCAAGCTCACTGGGCATCGGCTGTCTGCTGGTCCTGATCTTGTTCCTTTATGTCTCCGGGGGTGTGAACCGGACCGGGATCTACTGGATATATTTTTTCCCGGTTGTTTCGTTTTTTTTATACGGGATGAGGGGGGGTCTCATCTGGATGGCAATTTTATATATCTCTATTTTGGGTCTGCAGGTAGCGGCACGTGCTGGGGGTATTCCCATGGCCTACGATGCTGGCACGAGCACACATATGCTGGCCAGCCTTTTGATGGAATCCGCACTGGTTTGTTACTATGCCAAGGTGATGGAGAACGAAGAAAAAGTTGTGGTGGCACATAATGCGAAGCTGCGGGAGACCAGCCAAATAATACAGAACGAAATGTCCCAAAGGAAGAAAGCGGAGGATGAACTGCTCAGGATCAGTCAGGCGGTAAGAAGTTCCAGTGACGCCATTGCCATTGAAGATGTCGATGGTACGCATTTATATCACAATAAGGCCTTTTACAACCTTTTTAATTATTCAATTTCAGGTCTCAATGCATATGGGGGGTTTGCCAATTTGTTCAACGACCCGTCCCTGGGAAGGTCCATCCTGGAAGTGGTGAAAACAGGAGGTTCTTGGACCGGGGAGGTGGAGGTCAAGAAGAAGGATGCTGGCACTGTCCAAACCTACCTGAGAATAAATGCCATCAATGACCACGGCGGCAAAACCATCGGCAGCGTATTCATATATACCGATGTAAGCGAAAGGAAGAAATGGGAAAATGCCCTGGTCGCAAGCGAAGAGAGATTTCGAAAGGTGATCGCTTCGATAAGTGATCATATATACATGACGAATTATTCAGCGGATGGCAAGCCGATTAACGGCTATATTTCTCCGAACGTGGAAAAGCTGACGGGATATCCTTATTCCCGGTTCCTTGAGGATTGGGGATTTTGGGCAAATGACCTCATACATCCAGAGGATCGGGCTGCCGCCAGTGTCCAGGTGGAGAATTTTAAGAAGGGGTGGGACAGCCAGGTGGAGTACCGCATTATCCGGAGTGACGGGAATACCATCTGGATAAGGGACAGCGGGCGGGTGGAGAAGCAAAACGGCAATATTACGGTTTATGGGGTGGTCAGCGATATCTCCGCCAATAAATATCAGGAGGAGATTAAGGAGACCCTGCTTGAAGAACTGCAGAAAGCCAACCGGGAGTTGGCGGAATTTGCCTATATAGTCTCCCATGACTTAAAAGCTCCGCTGCGGGCCATATCCTCGCTGGCTCAATGGCTGAGCGAAGATTACCGGGATATTCTGGATGAAGCGGGGAAGGAAAAAGTGGGACTTCTCCTGGGACGCACCAAAAGAATGCATAACCTGATCGAAGGAGTACTGGCCTATTCCCGTTTGGGGCGCATGAAACCGACCATGTGCCGGATAGACAGCCACGAAGAGACCAGGCAGATAATCGATCTTCTGTCACCGCCCGGACATATAAAAATAACCATCGTTGGAAAGCTCCCGACAATAGTATGCGACAGGATCCACTTTAACCAGGTTATGCAGAATCTGCTAAGCAACGCCATAAAATATAGCGATAAGGAATGTGGTTTGATAACCATCTCCTGCCGGCAGTACCAAGGGTATTGGGAGTACCTGGTCTCGGATAACGGTCTGGGGATCGAGGAACAGCATTTTGACAGGATCTTCAAAATATTCCAAAGTCTTAAATCAAGGGATGAATTTGAATCTACCGGCATTGGGTTGACCATCGTCAAGAAGATAGTCGAATATTATGGCGGAACCATTAAATTGACCTCGCAGCTCGGCAAGGGAAGCGAATTCCGGTTCACTATCCCCGGTAACCTGCAGCCGGAGCCCGGGGATAGCGCTAAACAATTATTGGGAGGACAATAAAATGAGGGATAACATTCCGGTCCTTTTGGTTGATGACGACCAGGTCGATATCATGACCGTCCAAAGGGCATTCAAGGTCAACAATATAGTCAACCCCCTTAAAATAACGGGAAACGGCCGGGAGGCGCTGGACTACTTGAAGCGGGAGGGAAAATATAAAAATCCCCAAGCCTCTCCCCGTCCCGGCATAATCCTGCTGGACTTAAACATGCCCATTATGAACGGGATTGAATTCCTGAAAATCGCCAAAGCCGACAGCGAATTGAGAAAAATCCCGGTAATAGTACTAACGACCTCTAAAGAAGAAAACGACAGGGTGGAAAGTTTCAATTTGAGCGTGGCGGGATACATCATCAAGCCTGTCGAGTTTGAAAAGTTTGTCGAGGCGGTAAGGGTGCTTAACCTGTACTGGACCCTGAGCGAATTACCGTAACAGGAAGGTGTTTTATGGAATTAGATAAACTGAGGATACTTCTCCTGGACGATGATGAGGTCGACAGGATGGCCATAAGCCGTTATATTCAAAAGGAGGACCTGCCGTATGAAGTAGAGATGGTCACTTCGATATCGGAGGCCCGCCAAAAATTAAGGGACAATGAATATGACCTGGCCTTGCTGGATTATCTGTTGCCTGACGGGAAAGGCCTGGATCTCTTAAAAACGGCGAAGGGGGTCCCCGTGATATTTGTGACCGGAAGCGGCGACGAGAACATAGCAGTGCAGGCTTTGCGAGGCGGAGCATATGATTACCTGATAAAAGACCCGGAAAGGAACTATCTGATAGTGCTGCCGGCGACTATAAACAATGTCATGGAAAGAAAAAAGGCCGAGAGTGCTCTTAAGGAAAGCGAGATCAAACACCGGGTTCTTTTGAATTGCATCAAAACGCCGATACTGGCCCTAAAGGAGGATATCACCATATTCTACTGCAACGATACTTACGCAGAATTCGTAAAACTGTCCATTGAACAGCTGGAGGGCAGGAAATTAATTGAAGTTTTTCCCAGAATTAACGGTTCAGAAACCTATAAAGCCTACCTTGATGTCTTGCAGACCGGCAAGACCATGGTGGTTGAGGGCAAATATGAAAATCGTTATTTGAGCTCCAGCATCTATCGTACTCCCTGGGGGATCCTGGCAGTGGCCGAGGACATAACCGAACGCAAAGCTGCCCAGGAGGCGCTGGTTAAGGCAAATGAGGGACTGGAAAGGCGGGTGGCGGAGAGGACGGTTGAATTGGCCAGGGCCAACGATGAATTGCAAAGAAGCTACAATGATACAATTATTGCCATCACCGCCGCCATGGACGCCAAGGATTCGTATACCAGGGGCCATTCGGAAAGGGTCAGAGATATAGCCATGTGCATTGGCGATAAACTCGGCCTCCCGGCAGAATCTCTTAAAAAACTTTCCTATGCGGCCCTGTTGCACGATATCGGCAAGATAGGGGTCAGCGATCTGCTTCTTACCAAAAAGGGCGGATTGACAAAGGAGGAATATGAGGAGGTCAAGATGCATCCGGTGATTGGCGGAAGGCTGGTCGGTGAGATCGAACTTTTAAAGGACGTTGCCCCGATAATTTCCGCCCACCATGAACATTTTGATGGCAGTGGATATCCGAAGGGGCTGAGAGGCCAGGAGATCCCCATTGAAGCCAGGATAATCGGAGTGGCCGATGCTTATGAATCCATGATATCGGATCGGCCGTATAGGAAGGCATACGAAATGAAGGAGGTGATAAAAAGACTCGACCAAGCCTCCGGGACCCAACTCGATCCGTTGATGGTTGAAAAATTAAAAGAGACCATCTGAGGCGGAAAACAAAAGCGCCCCGTTTTTTACGGGGCGCTTTTCAATAGATTTTTTCCAAGGCTTCTTTATTTAACCAGCCTCCGGCTCCTCCCGGTAGTTGTACCAAGACAAAATCATTTCGTTTATCCTTTATCAGAACTTCGGTGCCGTCGTGCAACAGGAGGATCTGCTTGAATTCATCGCCGGGGCCGCTTAGCGCACTTACCTCGGGAACTACGACTACTGCCGGCAGGGTGTTTTTTTCATTTTGCCAGAGCGAGAAAGAAAGTAAGAGATAAAAGAAAACAAAGCCGGATATAAAGACAAAGATCAGAATCTTGCCCTTGCGGGACAATATATAAAAAGAAATAAAAAGTGATAGCAAACCAAAAGAAACGATGGAAAACCAGAATGATTCACTGTTTGAAAACCAGTGGAATAAAATATACAGATACCGCTCGATGGGGCCCCGGCCAGTGAGAATCTTATCCACCCTGTAGTTTCTGGCATACACCAGGTTATTGTTTATATCGGCATCTCTGGGCTCAAGAAAATATGCCCGGCGATAATTTACGATCGCCTTTCCAATCTGCCCACTCTTGAAATAAGCATTACCAAGATTATAAAACAGATATGGAGAGTTAACCTTATCCAAGGCATTGCTGTACGCCTCGATGGCTGCAGGATAATTGCCAACCCGATAAAGCTCGTTTCCCCGATTGTATGAATCAACCGGTGCAAATCCTAATACAGCCATAATGATCAATTCCATCATAATCTGCTAAACACCTCCTTGGCTTTTTCCAGCATGCCTGGCGGATCCATTTCCGAGGCGGAAGAGGGCGAGAATCGAACCCGGTCGCAAGCGTCCATCAATGCCAAGATATCGGATAAAATATCATCAGGAACGCCATTTCTTGATAATTCTTGGTGTATCTGTTCCTTGGTTCTGGCTCCCATATCCATATTGTAACGATCGCCGATAAAGCCAAAAACGGCTTGCGAAAGGGAGGAGTAGAAATTACTCAAATCGTTAACCTTAAGGCATTTTTCGGAAATTTGCAGCCGTTTTTTAACCAATCCGTTTGATCTGTGTTTGCGAGCATAGCCCCTGTCGGTTGACAGCCGGTCAATATGACCCCGATACCAGAATGCTGATAAGATTGTTGCCGGGAACAGTAAATATAAAAGCCAGGCTAATTTTGGAATTTCGAGAGATGCATTTTTTAAGACGGATGCGTCGGGCTTGATATAGTTGATATCCGTTCCCAATACCTTCAGGCCGGTAGCTTCCACCAGCGGGGTGTTTTGATTACAGCCCGAAACAGAGCATTCAAGCGGCTGGGTCTGGATGGTATGGTAGCTTTTGTCGGCTGGGTCAAAATAAGCCAGCTTTACCGCTGGTATGACATACTTGCCGTCGGATTGGGGAATTATTGGAAAGGTGAAGGTCTTGCTGCCCTTGATGACATCCCCGGAAACATGGATGTTTTCTTTCACTTCGGGGTCCATTATCTTGAGGCCTGATATGGCGGTTATGGCCGGTTTTCCCACCAAGCGTATGTTCCCGGTGCCGGTTATCTTGACGCTAAGGTTTATTGGTTCATTTCCGGTAGCAGTATTTCTATCCAAAGAAGCCTGAATGGAGAATTTGCCGACCCCGCCGGTGAATTCAGCCGGTTTATCACCTGGCAGGGGTAGGGCCGTGATGGTGATGGATTTGGACTCAATTTTAACGGCTTTGCTGTTTCCAAAGAAATCAAAAAAATCACGGGAAGCTAGGACTATGGCAATGTCAAGCGTCATAGGACTTACGGCCAGCTCTCCGCTGGACATGGGAAACAAGGCCGCTTTTTTTAGTATCATATATTGATACTGTTTGCCGTCAAGAGTCTTTTGCTGCCAACTGAGCTTTTCAGCATCGAACACTTTTTCCGGCCAGAAGCCATTGAAAGTCGGCATTTCTGCGATGCGGGCATCCGATATCTGAAAACGATTGTAAAGAGTAAAATCCACCATCACCTGTTCGCCGACATATACCGTCTTTCTGCTGGCAGCGGCAGAAAGGAAAAGGTTCCCCTCGATGGGTATATTTGGTTGCGCGGCCGATGCACGTCCCGATGGTGCCGGCTGGGCTCTGGCAGTGGAGGATTTTACCACCTCGATCTCAATGGGCTGGGAGCGGTATTCCTGATCCTTGTATTTTATCAGACAGGGGCCGATGCTCAGTTTGCCTAATTTTTTGGCGCTCAGGTAATAGATGTAATTGACGGAAGCCTGCTTGGACATTTTGCCGTTGATAAACTGGATATTGGTGGACTGGGATGATGAACTGCCCAGCAGGTTGAAGTCAGGCATATCCGGCAGTTCCGGCTTGGGAACGCTGGTCATGTCCTGCCCCTGAACGGTTACGGTGAGAGTGAACTGATCGCCCAGCCCCACGGTGGACTGGTCCACCGTGGCGTTGAATTCAATTTCGGCGGCATCAACCAGAGAAATGCTCAGGACGCTCAGAAGGGATATCAGAATATATTTCAGTTTTAAGTCGGCCATTATTAAAAAATCAATTATTATTTAAGCCCGGATACCCATCTGCATGGGAATGGCATTGTGATTATAGCCATTTTACCAGTCTTTGTCCACCTTTTCCGGCTGGGCAGGCTGCTCCTTCTGCTTTTTCATGTTCTCCTTCTCCTTGTTTTGGAGCGCCTGCATGATGCGGTCAGCTTCATCTTTATTCATCTGCCCTTTTTGGGGCTGTGGTTTAGGTTGTTGAGCCTGCTGTTGTTTTTGGTCTTGGTTTTGTTGCTGTTTTTGCTGTTGATCCTGCTTCGGATGATTTTGGTCTTGCTTGGTGGAATCGCTTTGAGATTGTTGTTGTTCTTTTTGCTTCAAGCAAAATTCCAAATTCTGTTTGGCTTTTATGTCATTGGGGTTCAGAAGGAGAGATGATACATAGCTGTTGATGGCTTCATCGAGTTTATTTTCTTTAAACTGGCAGTTCCCGATATTATAAAAGGATTTGGCCTGAAAGATTTTGTCCTTGGTCAGCAAGCCCAGTTGAAATTCGGATATGGCTTCGGGATATTTCTGCAGTTTGTACAAGGCCCGGCCGATATTATAATGTATCTTCTCGTTATCCGGCTCCCGAACCAAGGCTTCCTGGTATTTCTCCAGGGCCTGATCGATATTCCCCTTATTTAGGGCTTTATTGCCGGCCCTCATGTTCGAACCGACTTCGGCGTTTGCGGAGGAAGAATGTAAAATACAGAAGGTAAAAAATATAAGGAATAACTTGAAGCGGGACATTCCCACAGTCGGAAACCATTCGCCACGGCGGTCGCTTATAAAAAGGCCCAGAAAAATGAATATGAACGAGATCACCAGGAAATACTGATACCGTTCCACATAATCCACATACTCCCCGCCATCCAATTCCCTCTTTTTCAGGCCCTCCAGCTCGAAGACCAGATTATTCACATTGAACCCCTCGGCCCGGTAATAACGTCCGTCGGTGGCCTTGGCCATTACCAGCAGCAGGCGTTCGGCCAGCCGGGAGACTACGATCTTGTCTTCGCTGTCCTTCTTATAGGAAACCAAATTGCCTCTGGAATCGGTCTCGGGGATGGTGGAGCCCTGCAAGGTTCCGATGCCAATTATGTAAAGCCGGATGCCAAGCTCAGCGGCCTGCTTTACGGCGGCCATGGGGTCGCCCTCGAGATTATCGCCATCAGTGACCAGTATCAGCGCCTTTGAGGTTCCCTGCTTGGGGTTGAACAGCGCACCCGATACTTCCACCGCTCTTTGAATATTAGTGCCCGGCTTGGGAATGTTGTTGGGCTCGATGATATCCAGGAACAGCTTGGCCGCCTCGACATCGGATGTCAGGGGACACATAACATAACAATCTCCGGCAAAGGCGGTGATGGCCACCTGGTTGGTGCTCAGATTGTCCAACAACGAGGAGGCCTGCATCTTGGCCCACCCCAGGCGCGAAGGTTTTATATCCTGGGAATTCATGCTCTTGGATGCATCCAGGCAAAGCACTATGTCGATGCCGCGCCCCTTGTATATCTGAAGCTTTTCACCCCATTTGGGGCGGGCCAGGCCGAGGATCAGGAACATCAGTCCCATGGTCAACAGGGCCGACTTAATCCACCAAAGTTTGGCATTGAGCGTATCCGCCAATTGCGGAACCAGATGGGCATCGGCCAAGGCCCTGAAAGATCGTTTTTTCATGGCATAAGCCACAAATATCCCCAGGATCAGCAGGGGGAGGGAGAACAATAAATACAGGTATTGTGAAGCGGCCCACTTGATCATGGCAGCCTCCGGAGCAGGGTGAATGATAAAATCAGGTTCAGCAGAAAAAACACCAAAGCAGCCAGCATGAATATTCCGGCCTTTTCGGAATATACGGTATGGCGGGTTACTTTGTAAGTAGTGGGTTCCATGCGGTCGATCTCGTCGTAAATCAGCTTTAATGCTTCGGCATCGCTGGCCAGGAACGACTGTCCACCGGTCAGCCGGGATATCTCCTCCAGGGCGGCCATGTCCAGATCGAGCTGGACATGGGCATAGCGGCGGCCGAAGACAGGGTCGTCGACCGGGAACGGCACCGGGCCCTTGGAGCCAACGCCAACGCTGTAGATCTTAATCCCATAGATCTGGGCCAATTTTGCCGCCGTCAGGGGATCAACCTCTCCGACGTTGTTCAAGCCGTCGGTCAACAGCACTATGATCCGACTCTTTGATTTGGAATCCTTCAGACGGCCCACCGCCGAGGCCAGGCCCATTCCGATGGCCGTCCCATCGGCCACCAAGCCGAAGTCGATGCGGTCGATCAGATCGGCTAGAATCTTTTTATCCGAGGTCAGCGGGCATTGGGTGAGGGACTGCCCGGCGAAGACCACCAGACCGATCCGATCTCCCTTTCTCTTACCAATGAACTCCTTGGCCCGTTGCTTGGCCACGAACAACCGGTTCTTGGGGCTGAAATCC
This sequence comes from Candidatus Edwardsbacteria bacterium RifOxyA12_full_54_48, assembly GCA_001777915.1. Taxonomy (NCBI): domain Bacteria; phylum Candidatus Edwardsiibacteriota; species Candidatus Edwardsbacteria bacterium RifOxyA12_full_54_48. The sequence continues at coordinate 158,263 of MFFN01000005.1, forward strand.
TCGGCCTGCATGGTTCCGGAGACGTCCAGGCACAGCATGATATCGATGCCTTTGTCTTCGATCTCCTCATACACCCGGCCTTTTTGAGGGCGAGCCAGGGCGATGATCATGAAGAACAAAGCAGCAATGCTCAAAACAAAGGAGGCGTGCCTGATATATCTGCCTGAACCGGGATTCTTTTTAAAGAAATCAGTGTTGGAAAATCTCACTGCGGCGGTCCGTTTCTTTAATTCCAGCCAGATCAGGCCAACCAGAGGGATCAGCAGCAGCAGATATAAAGGGGAAGCAAAACGCATGTCTAATTCCTACCCTTCTTGTTATCATCGATCCCTTTGGGCTTTTCTTCGGGAGTGGTCTTTTGCACCAGTTCTTTGGCCTGCTGCAGGGCTTGGTCGATCTCCTGATAGGTGGGGATCAGCTTGGCGTATTTTACCCGGTCGGCTTTGTTCAAAAAAACGCCGAATTCTTCCCGATATGGGATCTTGTTTGCTTTGAGATCATTAATTATCTCGGTGGTGGTCTGTTCTACCGCATTGAATTCGAACCGCCGTTCGAGGTATCTCTTTACTATCTCGGAAAGGGCGTAATAGTATCTCTGGACCTGCCCTTTATTGATCCATTCCTTAAAAGGCAGGCTGTTCAGGGAATTCATGGCCTCGACCCAGGGGGACAGGGGAGCCTGGGCCAGTTCTTTCAGTTTCTTCAGCTGCAGGTATAATCGATACCCCAAATATCCGAGTATTGACAACAGTATAATTATTCCCGGGATCAGCCACAGCCAGTGATTGGGAAATTTAACCTCGGGCTTGATATCGTTGATGTCGGACATTTTTTCCGGCATGACGCTGGATATATTGACTTTTAGGGTATCGCTATAAAGGGTGTCGACGCTGTCTTTGGCGCTGATCAGAAACTTGAAGCGGGGAAGGGACAATTCGCCGGTCCTGAAGCCGGCCATTTTCAACCGGTAGGAATTTGTATTGAATCCCTTGTGGCTTTTGGTCTTCACCTTCTGATCGATGACCAGAAATGAACCGGTGGAATCGGCAATTGGTCCCAATGGTTTGGCGGTGTTGGAGTAATTGACGTCTATCACCAATTCAAAAGGGGTGCCCACTGAAAGTTTACGGGCAATGACCTTGGTGCTCAAAGATGGCTGTCCCTGCAGTTGGGAGGCTATAAGGATAGTTAATAATATTTGATGCATAAAAGTACTGTTATTTAATGGAACCTTCTGGACCGAAGCTGGAAAAATTTATGCAACTTGGGGACAAAATCCTCGTTGGTGGAAAGGCTGATGTTGTCTATGCTCAGGGACTTGAAAAGTCGCTCCCGTTTTTGTCTTTCGAGCAGATTATACTGCAGGTATCCCTTCTGCAGAGAGGGATCGGAGGTATTGATGGTCATCAACTGGCCGGTCTCCAGATCCTCGAAGTCGACCAACCCAGCCATGGGCAGGCGGCTTTCGGCCGGGTCGGAGATCTCGATGGTCACCAGGTCGTGTTTGCGGGCGGCTATGCCCAGAGGGGTCTTGAAATTTTCCAGTGAAAACCCATTGCCGGAAAAATCGCTGATGAAAAAGATGATGGCCCGGTGCTTCAGGATGTGCATCAGCGACTCCAGGGCGGCTGACGGCTCGGTGCCTTTGTTCTGCGGCGTAAAGTACAGGATGTCCCTGATCAGGCGCATCACATGAAGCCGGCCTTTCTTGGGAGGTATGTATTTCTCCACCCGGTCGGCGAAGAACATCAGGCCGACTTTGTCGCTGTTCTTGACCGCCGAAAAGGCCAGGGTGGCCGCTACCTGGGCCGCCTGCTCCAGCTTGAACCGGGTTTTGGTGCCGAAATATCCCGAGCCGGAGGCGTCCAGGCACAGGATCACCGTCAGCTCGCGCTCCTCCACGAACTTTTTGACGAAAGGACGGCCCATCCGGGCGGTGACCTTCCAGTCGATGGAGCGTACATCGTCTCCGGGCAGGTATTCCCGCACATCTACGAATTCCATGCCGGTGCCCTTAAAGGTGGATTTGTATTCCCCGGCAAAGGTGGTGTTGACGATCTTTTTGGTATGAAGCTCGATCTGGCGGATCTTTTTTATGAATTCGGGTGACAGCATAATTTTTTCTTTTTCCCGCTAAAAACGCGAAATTACATTAAATACTTTTATGCGTATTCGTCAGTAAATATATTTCCCTAGATTCCCGATGACTCGGGAATGACAATTTCCGAATAACGAATAACTATTAACGAAATAGCATCACGGCACCTCAACGCCGGCCAGGATCTTCTGTATGATATCGTCGGTGGTAATATCCTCGGCCTCGGCCTCGTAGGACAGGATTATCCGGTGCCGCAGGATGTCGGCGGCCAGCTCCTTGATGTCCTCCGGGATCACGAATCCCCGGCGTTTCAAAAAGGCCAAGGCCCGGGCGGTGGTGGTCAGGTTGATCGAGGCCCTGGGAGAGGCCCCGAACCGGATCATTCCCTTGAGCTCGGGCAAGCCGTATTTCTCAGGCTCCCGAGTGGCGAATATCAGGTCGATGATGTAATCCTTGATCTTCTGGTCTATATAGATCTCCTGGCACAGCTCTCGGGCCTTGATTATCTCGGCCGGGGTGATGACCGGCTTGATGGATGGCTCGCCCTGCACGGCGATGCGCTCCACGATCTCTTTTTCCTCTTCTTTAGAGGGATAATCGATCTTGATCTTTAGCAAAAAACGGTCCAGCTGGGCTTCCGGCAGGGGATAGGTACCCTCCTGCTCGATGGGGTTCTGGGTGGCTAGCACCAGGAACGGATCATCCAGCTTGAATGTCTGCTCGCCGATGGTTATCTGACGTTCCTGCATGGCCTCCAGCAGGGCGCTCTGAACCTTGGGCGGGGTGCGGTTAATCTCGTCGGCCAGGATCAGGTTGGCAAAGATGGGGCCCTTGCTGGTGATGAACTCGCCGGTCTTCTGATTATATATCATGGTGCCGATGATGTCGGCCGGCAGCAGATCCGGGGTGAACTGAATTCTCTGAAACTTGGCTTTGATGGCGGAAGAGACAGTCCGGACGGCATAGGTCTTGGCCAAACCGGGCACACCTTCGATTAGGATGTGGCCGTTGGCCAAAAGCCCCACCAACAATCGGCTGACCAGATAATTCTGGCCGACAATGGCTTTGCCTATCTCCGCAGTGATGGTCTGGATGATGATGCTTTTTTTTTCGATCTCTTCGTTTATGCGCTTGATCTGGTCGCTGTGGTTTTCCATGAAAGTCCCCTCCGGAAATGTATTGAACTGTTAATTATTAAACAAAATTTGACACAACAATATATTATAAAAAATTGATCCCCAAGTGTCAAGTAGCGCCACATTATTTGTTCAGGGATCGGCGGATTCCTTGGAATACCAGGGGAACAGGGGGGCATTATAATTTAGCTGCCGAGAGAGCAAGAACAGTAAAAGGCAGGTATACTTTTAATCAACCTTAAATGCTGAACGGAGTTAGGGATGTTTTTATGAGCACAGCCATTTTGACCCTTTACCCTATTAAAAGGTTTAAAATAAATCAACAAAATTCACAATTCAATAAAAAGGGGGCAGTATTCACCTGCCCCGTAGGTCTGGGATACAATTATCCGATTCGGATCCGTTCCTTTAACACAAAGCCCCGTTTTTTGAAATCGACCACAAAGGAATCAGAATCGATGGCCAGCTCCAGGGGTATGGCTCCCTTGGGGGCCTTGCCCTGCACCAGATGGTGGGCTACGATAGCGGCTGGAAAGCCAGTGGTACGCTCCATGGCGGTGAAGCCGGTTCTGGCATCCTGGTAATCTATCAGATCATACACTATTTCCGTCTCCTGGCCGTTCTTTTTGCCCAAGGCCGTCACCCTTAGCACTATCAGGTCCTTGTCCCTGGGAAAATCTATCTTTTTGGTCAGAAGAACATGGCTCAATTGGCGCGGGATTACTTTGCAGCCATTGACATCCACCGGCTCCTGTTCGAAGAATCCCAGTTCCAGCAGGGTCTTGATCTTTTCATAATGGCCGGCATAACGGACAGTTTTATAATCATATTCCTTGACTATTCCCTCCAGGGTCCAGGGGCAGGTTGAGCTGCCGCCGCTGGTGACGAAGGCCTCGCATCTGCCCACGGGTTTGGGAAAATCGATCTGCTCCAATTCCGAAAAGGTGGGGATCTCGGCGGCCTTTCCTTTCCTGATTATATGAGCGGTGCCGAAATATTCATTGATCAGCCCTTCCACGGAAAAGACCAGTTTATAATTCAAGGGCGGTTTTGGATTTTGGGGCAGGCCGCCGCAGCGGATATGGATCTCCCGGGGCTGGTCCAGTTTTTTGATGGCGTGCACCGCCAGGGTGTTGCCCATGCCGGGCATCAGGCCGGTATCCGGCACCAGGGTGACCCCGGCTTTCTTGGCCTGCTGGTACAAGGAAAGCTCCTTTAATACCACGCCGGTATTGCCGCCCAGATCGCAGAAATTACAGCCGGAGTCTATGGCGGCCTTGGCCACGCCGTAGTTGAAATGATAGGGGACGGCGCTGACCACGCAGTCCATTCCTTTGAATAGTTTCTTCAATGATACCGGGTTTCCGGCATCGGCTTTCTGGGCTTTGACGATCTTTTTTGTCAACAGGGCATTGACCTTTTTGGCCCCGGCGGAGGAAACCTTGCCGTCAAAGTCGGCCACGGTGACACTTTTAGCCTGGCAGAATTTTGCCAGGTCATAGGCGATGGCCAAGCCCTGCCTCCCAGCCCCCAGGACCACATATTTGTAATTCATGGTTTTGCCTTTCGCATAAATTGGACTTAAAAATAATCTGAGCCCTGATTATATGGCATTGTAGGTTTGTTTGCAAGGCAATTGTGCTTATGCTCCGGGACGATCCGGTTTTCCTGATATTTATGTTGACAGAAAACCAGGTTGAATGCTATATTTATTGCCAAGTGTTAAAAAACATTTAAAACCAAAGACAGAGGGGCTATGTTCAGCATCAAATTGAACAAGTGGGTCTATCTGAGGATCGCAGGGCTGCTATTGACAGTAATAATGGCAGCCGTTTTCTTTTTCTTTCGTAGCAAGGAAGTGAGCGGGCGACGGGAACGGGGGCTTGAGGTGACCGCCCAACCCGGGGGTGAATTACGTGACATTCCGGGGGAAATGTCGTTTTATTTCTCAAGGTCATTCGTGGGAGCCGAAGGCATAGGGATTCCGGCTGACAGCATGGGCAATTATATTGAGATTGACCCGCCGTTGCCGGCATCTGGCATCTGGGCCTCGGAAAGGCGGTTCGAGATGAGGTTCCTTAAAAACCCCCTTCCTGAGGTCAGGTATGATATCAAAATGAAAAGGCTGCCCCTGATGATAGAGGCGCCCAAAATGCCAACCTATAAATTCTGGTTCGCCACCCCAAAATTCGGACTGAACAGCATTGTGTTGAAATCGGTGGTGAACGAAATGGCCCAGATCACCATCTGTTTCAATTATCCTCCGGAAACCGACAACATCGAAAGATTCATTGAAATCAGGGATTCAAAAAAGCAGAATGTCAAAATATCAAATGTCAGGATAGTAAACGAACATCAGCTGATAATCACGGTTCCGGTGGCCAGTGCCCCGCAGCAGTATGCCGTAACGGTTAAGAAGGGACTTAAAAGCAAACTGGGGGTGTCGTTGCGGGATGAAACCGAAAAGCTGATACCGGTGGGGTTCAAGACAGGCCCAATGACCGTTGAGAATGCCCGGGCCGAAGAAATTGACGAAGGATTCATGCTGTCATTCCGCATGTCCGCCATGGCAACTCATGATGGAGAACTGGAGATATACGAGGACAACCTGGTCGATCTGGTGGTGATCGATCCTGAGATCGATTACCAGGTCACTGCCTCCAACGCCGGCGTTTTCGTGACGGCCGATTTCATGCCGGACAAGAGCTACAAGGTCACCCTTAAGGCCGGCGTCTCTTCACTGACCGGGGATATCCTGCAGCAGGATTATACCCAGGAATTTACCATGCCCAAGAGAAAAGAGAAACTCCAGTTCGTATATCGCGGTCGTTATTTCGGCAAGAACGGGGCATGGAATCTGCCGCTGAAGGTCTCCCAATTCCCGGAGGTTACCATAGACGTCATTTATATGCCCCCGGAGAATGTTCTGTTCTGGCATCTCAAGGAATACGGCAACACCAGAAATATATCCAACCTGGGGGAAGCAGTTGTCACCGGTTACAAGGTAACCTTGGAAAACGGCGCCAAGGAACAGGTGGCCGACATTGACCTGAGGGAACTGATAAAGGACCTGCATAAAGGACTGTATCTTATAGAAGCTTCCGGTCGGAACAAGAGCAAATACGGTTCCGACCGGGTGGCGGTGGTGATATCGGACATTTCGCTGATAGCCAAATGGAATGATCGGACCATCTTCATCTGGGCAATGAATTCGGCCACGCTGAAGCCGGAAAGCGGAGTGGATATTGAAGTGCGCAGTTCCAAGAACTTTCTGGCCGGAAAGGGCAGCACCGACAACGGAGGTTTTTGCGCCATTCCGGTGCTCAAAGAAGGCCGCGATCCTTACGTGATCTTTGCCCAAAAAGGGAACGAGTGGACCTACGCTCACGTCAGTTCGCTAAGGCTGCCCATGGAGGCTTACGATGTATCAGGCGAGTCCCCGGATGCCCCGTACAACGCCTACCTGTATCCGGAGCGCGACCTGTACCGACCGGGAGAGGAGGTAAAATTCGGGGTCCTGGTCAGGGAAAAGGGCACTTATCGCGGCCTTGCCATTCCGGTCAGGGTCAATGTCAGAGACCCGCAGGGAAGGGATTACCTGTCGCTTTCCGGGACCACCGACAACTGCGGGCTTAGGGAGTTTCGCTTTCCCACCGCTCCATCTTCACCTACCGGAAAATACATGTTGCAGCTGGTGATAGGAGATAGGACCATATATTCGAGCCATGTGATGGTGGAGACCTTCGTGCCGGAAAGAATGAGGGCGGAACAGAAATTCTCGGAGAAGCCGGATATATACAAAAAGATAAACATGAAAATAAACGCAGAATTCCTGTTCGGGGCGCCAGCATCGGATGAAGAATATACCATCAAGCTTAGGGCAGAGGAAACGCCGATGGCCGTTTCCGGGTATTACGGTTATTTCTTCGGACGAGTGCCGTTCGGAAAAGACAAAGCACCGTCATGGGAATCGGAAACAGAATCCGGCAGCCTAGACAGCAAAGGCAAGGCAGAGGTCGATTTTCTGGTGGGAAGTTCTATCAAATTCGACCAGCCAGTCAGGCTCAGGAGCCTGCTGACCGTGACCGAAGGAGGCAGTGGCCGGGTCACTTCCAGGATGACTGAGAAAATGGCCTACACCAGGCCGTTCTACATCGGGATCAAGCCGACCGGCAGCAGGATAGCGGCCGGAGTGCCGATGGAGGTCAAGGGCATCCTGCTGGGCCAGGACCATTCGCTTTATACCGGGAAGGCCAAGCTGTATTATCGGGTATATCGGCTTTCATATTATTACAACTACGGCTATGATGACGACTATTATTATGACGATTATTACTGGAGTGCCCGGGTAAACAAACTTCCGGTGACCTCCAAGAAACAGGTGACCGTGGCGGACGGGAAGTTCAGCTTCAACTTCACTCCCAACACCAACTACAACGATTATCTGGTGGAAGTGGTGGACGAGGGCAACGGGACGGTGTCCCAGGCTAAGATCTCCGGCTGGGGCTGGTGGTACGGCGGCGAGGAGAAGGTGCAGTCCCCCGAGGTGATTCCGATCCGTTTGGATAAGAAGGAATACGATGCCGGCGATGAGGTGAAGGTCGAAGCCCTGGTTCCCTTCGATGGGAACGTTCTGTGGACGGTCGAGTTGGACACGGTGTACATCACCGAGTGGAGCCAGGCCAAAGGAGAGGTGGCTTCGTGGAGCTTCAAGGTCCCCAAGGGAGTTTCCACCGTCTATGTCAGCGCGTTGCTGGTCAGATCGGGCGGGAACTACATGGTCCAGCGCGGTTTCGGGGTGCAGAGGGTCAGGATCCGTCCTGCCAGCCTGAAGCTGGACATGACCTTGGAGACACCGGATAAGATAAAACCCGGAGAGGAACTGACCGTCAAGGTCAGGACCGGCGGCCAATTCAAGGGAACCATCGCGGTGGTGGACGAGGGCATCCTCCAGATAACCGATTTCCAGACGCCTGACCCGTTCAGCGGCATCCTGAGGGACCTGCGGCTGTATATCAACTCGGCCGAATCCTTCGGTTGGATCATGAAAAAATTCATGGACAGGACCGGTGGGGACTTCGCCGCCAGAGAGAAAGAATTCCCCGAAGCCAGGTTCGCCAGGATAGTGTCATCGTGGAGCGGTATTCTGGAAAGCGGCCGGGACGGGGTCATTATCTATAAGGTGAAGATACCTGAATATAACGGAAAACTTAGGGTGATGGCGGTGGGGGCCAGCGACAGCAGGTTCGGCTCCTGCCAGGCCGATGTCATTGTAAAGAGCGACGTGATAGTAACGCCCACCATCCCGCGTTTCATGTACACCGGCGATGAGTTCAGCTTCCCGGTGACCCTGATTAACACCACCAGCACTTCTCGAAGTGTCTCGCTTTCAGTCACCCCCAAAGGTTTCAGTGTGAAAGGCGACAGAAAGGCGTCTGTAGCGCTGAAGGCTCAGGAGAAAGTCACCCAATGGGTGGAGTGTATTGCAGGCGAGGATCCCGGTTCACTGGAGATGACGATCGACGCCTCAACGCAGGGCATGAGCTATAAAGACCAGTTTACCATTCCGCTGTACCCGAGCGTGCCGTTCATCACCGAGACGGAATACCACGATATCAAATCCGGGGGAAAGCTTGACTTAAAAGAATATTTCAACGACTGGTACCCCCGGGCCCATCAGGCCAGGGTGATGGTGTCGGTGCTGCCGGGCCTGTCCAGACTGAACCATTTCCAGTATGTGATCCATTATCCCTACGGCTGCATAGAACAGACATCGACATCGACCCTTGTGCTATTGCGGCTGTCCTCTCTTCTTCCGGCAATAGCCCCGGAGATCGAAAAGGAGAAATATACCTCCATGGTAAATCACGGCATCAATCGCCTAGTATCCATGCAGACCATCTCTGGAGGATTTGCTTACTGGCCGGGCAATAGCGAGCCGTGCAACTGGGGCAGCGGTTATGCCGCTCTGGTACTGTTGGAGGCCAGGAAGGCAGGTTTTGTGGTGCCGGAGGGAGCCCTAAATGCGGCCCTGAACTACCTTGACGCCATGCCGGAAAAATCCGGCCTGATTTATTATGTGCTGGCACGCGGCGGAGTCCTTCAGAAAAAGCCAGAAGCCGTTGACCGGGTAATAACCCTGGCTCAGAAGGGCGGTTACAACGCCTTGGGAATGCTATGGGCCGCAGGGACGGCCTTTGAGTCGGGAAGGACCGAACAGGCCAAGTCCATCCTCCGGGCCGCGCTTAGCAGGACCCCGGAGAATACCCGCCGATATAGCGACGATTTCTACAGCCGGATGCAGTATGACGGAATCAAACTGTACATGATAGAGAACATAGAGCCCGGGACCGAGGCCGAGAAGCAAGCAGTGCTTCAGGTCTCCCAAGACCTTTCGGGCAAGTGGAGCTGGTATTATTCCACCCAGGACCTGGCTTGGAACCTGCTGAGCCTGGGGCTGTATGCCGATAAACATCCGGCCGGTGGCCAGCTGGGCGAACTTAGGATGAACGGCAAGGTCCAGAAGCCCAGAGACCAGAAGGCGGTCACTTCGTGGACGCTATCCAATCCGGGAAACAGCGGAGAGATCGAGATCAAGTCGCTGTCCGGATCCGACCTGTTCGTCAGCATTGAGAACAAGGGATTTTCCAAGACCAGGAGGGCTTTTGAGGCTTCTTCCACTGGCCTTGTCATTGAAAAAACCCTGCTCTCTTATTCGGGTTCGGCGGTGACCTCGGCCAGGCAGGGCGATATCCTGCTGATGAAGATAGCGGTGAAGACCGTCAGCGGATATTATGATAACGTGGCTGTGGAAGCCTCACTGCCGGGGGGCCTGGAGATAGAGAATCCCCGGCTGGGCAGAGGCGACCTGCCGCAATGGACCAGCGACAGCCGCAATATGTGGATGCCTGATTATGTCGACGTCAGGGATGACAGGGTGATTATCTTCGGGCGTCTCTCCTACGGCCTCCAGTATTATTATGTTCTGCTCAGGGCGGTCACCCCGGGCAAATATTTCCTGCCGCCGGCCAGTGCGGTTATCATGTACGATCCCGAAAAAAATGCCCGTACAGGTGCGGGTAGTTTTGATATCTATAAACGGTAACATGCCCAAACTGACGGCATATTGCCTATCGGCACTGGCGGTTTCCTGTTCGCTTGGTCTTATGCTTTGGCCGTTGCCAAAATCAATCGACCCATCCTATTCCAGGGTGGTCCGGTTTTCCGACGGCAGCGTGATGAGGACCTATATCTCTGCTGACCAAAAGTGGAGGATATTTCTGCCACTGGAGAAAATCGACCCGCTGTATATCAGGACCGCGTTGACCTATGAGGATCGGTGGTTCTACTGGCACCAGGGAGTCAATCCGTTGTCATTGGCCAGGGCCCTCTACCTTAATTTAATGGCCGGGCGTGTGGTCTCCGGCGGGTCTACCATCTCCATGCAGCTGGCCAGACTTTCGGAGCCTAAACCCCGCACGGTCGTTTCAAAATTATGGGAGATCTTCAGGGCTTTCCAGTTCGAGCTACGCCTGGGCAAGAGGAGGATACTTGAGCTCTATTTGAACCTGGCCCCGTACGGCGGGAACGTTGAGGGGATCGGGGCAGCCTGCTTGGGCTATTATGGACGGCTGCCGGACAGGATGACCCCTGAGGAATCGGCTTTCCTGGTATGGCTGCCGCGCTCGCCCTCGCTGAAAAGGCGCAGGGATAAGACCTCGCCTATCGACGGACGCGATAAGGTGCTGGACGTTATGCGCCGGCGCGGCCTGATCGATGACGGGCAATACCGGCGAAGCCTGAAAGCCGCCATACCGTCGAAATTCAGGCAGTTCCCCTGCATGGCCCCGCACATGGCCGATTATATAGTACAGTCATATTCGGAAAAGAACGATATTACCAGTACCATTGACCGAAATGTACAGCTCAAGTCCGAGAGCATACTCAGATCCTATGACAAGAAAATGGCGCTGGCCGGAGCCTCGAATGCCAGCCTGGTGGTCATTGACAACCGGACCCGCCGGGTCAGGGCGGCGGTGGGATCGCTGGATTATTTCGACAGCCAAAGGCAGGGACAGGTGCGCGGCTTCGCCTCGTTCCGTTCGCCGGGATCGACACTAAAACCTTTCCTTTACATACTTTCGCTTGAAAGGGGGCTGTTAAATCCGGAAATGCTGCTGGAGGACGCTCCCTACCAATTCGGAGGGTTTTCCCCTGTCAACTTTTCTGAGGACTGGAGCGGATTGGTCCGGGCCGAGGACGCCCTGTCCCGTTCGCTGAACCTTCCCTTCGTGATGATGCTCCGAAGGTACGGATATTCCCGGTTCGAAAAAAAGATACGGGAACTGGGGCTGATCGGGCCGCTGGCATACGGCAGTTACGGGCTCCCGATCATAACCGGTGGCATGGATGTCCGGCTGCTCGACCTGACCAACGCCTATGCCAGCCTGGCAAAGGGGGGAGGGCACGGAAAACTGCTGCTGCTGGAAACCGATACTGACGGGATCGAAAAACAGGTATTCAAGTCTGGTGCGGTTTGGCTGGCCCTGCAGGCGCTGGGAAAGAAGGATAGACCGGATGCGCCCAATGTCTCCCGTTACACCATGCCCAAAGCCAGGATATTCTGGAAGACCGGCACATCCTTCGGCCGGCGGGATGCCTGGAGCCTGGGTTTTCTCAATGACTACACCGTGGGGGTCTGGGCGGGCAACTTCTCCGGAGAGGGTTCGGACAGTATTGTGGGAGCGCTGGCTGCGGCGCCGGTGATGTTCGATGTCCTCAGGGCGCTGGAGGATAATTTCCCTCGAGAACTGCCCTGGGAAAGAGAAGCCAAATCCGAGATAGACATCATTCCGGTCTGCGCCTATTCGGGATATAAGGCGGGACCGTACTGCCCGAAGACCAAGCTGGTAAAATCCCTTAAGAATGCCGAACCTTTCCAGACCTGTCCCTTTCACCAGAATTTCATCGTAGAAAAAAGAACCGGCTACCGGGCCAGTCCCTGGAAGAGCTACCAAAAAGGGGAACTGACCGAAAAGGTATTTTTGGTCTATCCCTCGCAGGTTCAGTTGGTGATGGCAGGGCAGGGGCGGGAGCCCCAGTTTGGACCACAGCAAAGAATACCTCAGAATAAAAAGAGCCTGGAACTGATCAGCCCGATCGATGGATCCCTCTACCTGGTACCGTTTGGGGTCAGAAACACCGGTAGCATTCCCCTGCAAGCTTTCACCTCGGCCGGTGGAGGGAAGATACACTGGTTCGTCAACGATGTCTACGTAGGTGACACGGAATCCTGGGAGATACTGGAGTTGGAACCCAAAGGATTGATAGTCAGAATAACGGCCCAGGACGATATAGGCACCAGCCGGTCGGCCAGCGTGGAAATACGAGCGGAGAGATAATGCATTTTCCGGCTTGATTAGGACTTGCTTTTTTTGCCTTTTAAGTGTATAGTTACCATACAACAGTCGCACTTCTATTGGATGGGCCGGCGGATAATTCGATGGGTGATTTCCGGCAATACCAGGCAGTGGGGCAATATCACCCATAGCCTGTCGGATATCATCATAATAACCGCCGGCCTGCTATACATAAGCCTTCAAAGGAAAATTTGCATATGAATGAAATGAAAGAATTAAAGATAGGCGGTCTGGTCATAAAACTCCCCATAATTCAGGGCGGCATGGGGGTGGGCGTTTCTCTGGCCGGCCTGGCTTCAGCGGTGGCCGATCAGGGCGGAGTGGGCACCATTGCTACCGCCGGCATCGGGATGTTCGAATCGGACTTCAACAACAATTACCTGGAAGCCAACATCCGGGCCTTAAAGAAGGAAATTAAAAAAGCCAGAAGACTTACCAAAGGCGTTCTGGGGGTGAACATAATGGTGGCGCTTTCCAACTATGCCGATCTGGTCAAGGCCGCCATCGAGGAGGAGATAGATATCATCTTCTCCGGAGCCGGCCTGCCATTCAATCTGCCGGAGTTTTTAAAGAAGGATTCCAAAACCAAACTGGTGCCGATCGTCTCCTCCGGCCGGGCGGCGGCCATCATCGCCAAAAAATGGTCCGACAAATACAACTACCCTCCCGATGCCATAGTGGTGGAGGGTCCCAAAGCGGGCGGGCATTTGGGGTTCAAGGAAGAGCACCTGGACGATCCCCGTTACACCCTGGAGAAACTGATCCCCGAAGTGATCGAGGCTATTAAACCTTATGCCGAAAAATACGGCAGGCCCATTCCAGTGATCGCCGCCGGCGGGATATATACCGGCCAGGATATCTGTAAATTCCTGTTGATGGGAGCCGCCGGAGTCCAGTTGGGCACTCGTTTCGTCACCACCACTGAGTGCGACGCATCCATAAAATTCAAGCAGGCCTATATCGATTCGAGCCAGAACGATGTGACCATAATCAAAAGTCCGGTGGGAATGCCGGGCCGTGCCATTCGCAACAAGTTTATCGAGGATGTCAGCCGAGGGGAGAGGAAGCCGTTCACCTGTCCGCATCATTGCATAATAACCTGCGACTTCAAGAACACCCCGTATTGCATCGCCCTGGCCCTGATAAACGCCCAGAAGGGCCTGCTGGACGAAGGATTCGCCTTTGCCGGCGCCAACGCCTACCGGGCCACGGAGATCATATCGGTCAAGGATTTGATGGATACTCTAGTGGAGGAATACCGTCAGGCTTGCCAAAACTGATCAGGCCCTGGTTCATATGCCGGCAAAAGACCGATTTGTATCTACGCCGAAAGTTCTGCGTTTTAACTACGCAGGGCTTTTTTGTTGGGCTTTTCTGGCCAGACCAGGAAACCTGGAGGATAAAAAGTAACCTGATCCACGCAGATTTTACTGATCTTTGAATTATAAACAATTTGCGCCTGCTACGTAGCTACCATTGATAGTGTCTAATATTCGCTTGATTTTATCGTCACTTTAAGTGTATATTTATGCCAACTTAATCGTTAGGATTGAAATGCAACGGGGACAAATCGAGGTTATCTGTGGATGCATGTTCAGCGGCAAGACCGAGGAGCTGATCCGCCGGCTTAAGCGGGCCACCTATGCCAGGCAGAAAGTACAGATATTCAAGCATTCGTTCGATACCCGGTACGATGAGTTGTGCATTACCACCCATTACGGCCTGAAACTTCCCACCGTCACCTGCCTGACCGCCGGCGATATCATAGGCGCAGTGGATAATAAAATTCAGGTGGTGGGCATAGACGAGGTGCAATTTTACGGGGACGATATAATTCCGGCCATCGAGGAGATAGCCCACCAGGATATCCGGGTGATAATCTCCGGGCTGGATATGGATTTCCGGGGAGAGCCCTTCGGGCCGATGCCGCAGCTGTTGACTCTGGCCGAAAAGGTGGACAAGCTCTCAGCCATCTGTTCAATATGCGGCGAGCCGGCCACCCGCACCCAGCGTTTGCTGGACGGCCATCCGGCGCCGTATGACAGCGAGGTGGTCTCGGTGGGCTCCGCCGAGAAATACGAGGCTCGCTGCCGCAAGTGTCATATTGTGCCCAATAAACCCGGCAAACAGCGGTTCAGCATGTCACCCCAGGTAGAGATCTAATATTCCGTTGGGATTCCATACTACAAGTGCCTTCCCTAAAGCTACGGCACTCGTGGAAGTTAATTATTAAGCGAAAGCGAAAGCGGAAGACGCCAAGGAAGCGAAATGCTGTATTTTCTTTAAACAAAAGCCAATCATATCCTCTGGTGGAAAAAATGTAATACGAAATATAATTTTATTAATTTCTTAGCGAGCTTTGCGCCTTGGCGGTTTAGTAAAACAACAAATGATAGTGAGGATGATATGAAAAAACCAGCGGTCAGGAATGCGATCTATCTGTCCATCGGAATAATCGCCATAGGCTGGATCCAGAAGATTTTTAATTTTCTTTCCACCAAACCTTCGCTGGCCGAGCAATTAGGGCTTAAGGTCAAACTTAGCGAAAACCTATCACAAGCCTCGCTGTATATCGTTACGGTGGGTATGCTTACCTTCCTGCTGGTCTACTACCTGCTCAAGCTGACCAATGAAAATTTCGGCTCACTGGGGTTCAATAAAAACAAATTAGGCAGACAGATAGCCATCGGGGCCTTGTTCGGGATCGGCATCTTTGCACTGGATACTTTTTTGATAAGCCCGATTTTAGAGGCTCTGCTGCCCAATGCCGCGGCCGAAGGCGAGAATATAAAATATTTGTTCAGCAATTTGTATTACATCCCCATCTTATTGTTTATGGCCATTTTCAAGGGAGGATTTCTGGAGGAGATCTGGCGGATATTCGTTCTGACCAGATTCGAGAAGGCATTCAAGACCGCCGGCCTGATCTTTGCCCTGATATTTTTCTCGGCAATGTTCGGTTTGGGGCACGCTTATCAGGGGACCTCCGGAATAATTTCCACCGCTATTTTGGGTTTGCTTAATGGTCTGGTCTACCTGAGAAAGAGGAATGCCATGGAGGCGGTAACGGCCCATGCGGTATTCGATGTGGTCGCGTTGACCTTGGGATTCATCCTCTACCATGGGAAGTGATGTTTTTTCTCAATAACCAAAGCCCGTATGAACCCTCATTCGGGCTGCTCCAACTATCCTGCGGTAATTAAACAAACAGGTATCATGGCAGGCAAATTGTGTAAACCGCAAAAGCGACTATTGGGCAATGATATTTTTAAGCAATGCCGAAAGGGAACCCGAAGATAACATATTGACTCTAATATAGATAAATGCATAAACCCTATAATCCAAAGGAGAGAAATGAAAAAATTAACCATTGCGTTATTGCCGATCCTTATCTTTTCTTTTTCGGCCACAGTCTTCGCTGCCGGGCAAAAGCCCAAAACCGATGGTGACAGCTTGAAGGTTAAGAACCAGATCAAGATCCAAAACAAGGGCGAAGAGACCCAAATCCGAACTCGCACCGAAGAAGGCGACAAGGGGTCGGGTGAAATGATTCAAACCCGGACCAGAGAAGAGAAAAAATTGGTTGAAGGCGATTCCGCTCAGGTCAAAGAAAAGAACCAGGTCCGCACCAAGAATCAGGGGGAAGACGACAAGCTTCGGGTTCGCACCGAGGAGGGTGACAAAGGCAAAGGAACCATGGAGCAGAAACGTTACCGTGACGAGGACGGTGACGGCATTGCCGATTCCACCCAGACTAAAGAAAAATCCCAAAATAAAACCCGCACTCAGCAAAAGGACAGCAAAGACGATGAAATGACACCTAAAGATGGTGTCGGCGGAAAGAAGGACGGCGGAAAAGGCAGATAAACTCAAATTAAAAAAGCGCAGCAGTTAAATGCATGCGCTTTTCCCAATTAAACGAAACCCGGACGAATTATCGCCCGGGTTTCTGTATATTTGGTGGGGTGGATGAGGGGATTCGAACCCCCGACCTTCGGATCCACAATCCGACGTTCTAACCAGCTGAACTACATCCACCATGCTTGGGAACGGTAAATAGATTATTGGGATCTGGGTGGTATATTTACATTTTGTTTCTAAGGCTTTTGCGCAACCCACAGAGCATTTTATTGATGTCAATACAGATTCCGATTCTGGTTTCCTAAATTGCAGGGTCAAGATACCACAAATCAATTCCCAATTCCCTAAAATGGTACGCCTGACAGGATTCGAACCTGTGACCCTCTGCTTAGAAGGCAGATGCTCTATCCAGCTGAGCTACAGGCGCATTTCTGATAACAGACCAGGGAAATTGGATAATTGAGAAAACAACATCGACCAGAGGATTATTTTCCGGTATCCCCAATCTAATATCTAAAACCTATCCTTTACTTCTGGCGTAAAATGGTCGGGGAGAGAGGATTCGAACCTCCGACCCCCTGGTCCCGAACCAGGTGCGCTACCGGGCTGCGCTACTCCCCGACATTTATTAAAAACTGAACACTGTAGATTCATTTTGCCCGGTCTCTTCCAGAGCTATCTCAAAATCAGAAATCTATTTCCTGCAATCTAAGCTGGTCGGGGTGCCCAGACTCGAACTGGGGGCTTCTTGCTCCCAAAGCAAGCGCGCTACCAACTGCGCCACACCCCGTAGCACCTTCAGCAAACAGTAATTATATTATACCAAAGGTTGATATGTCAAGCTAAGTTTTAGGTCAGCCCAGGGAGCTCAAGCCGTTGATCAGAGCCCGCATCTTTTTCAGGGCCTGGGAGCGGTGGCTGATCCGGTTCTTTTCCGGGGGATCCAGCTGGGCAAAGGTCTTATCAAACCCGGCCGGAAGGAAAATGGGGTCGTAGCCAAAACCGTTGCTGCCGAGGGGTTTTGTGGTTATCGTTCCTTCGATCTCGCCCCGGGTAAAAAAAGCCCGGTTATTGTTTCCCACCAAGCACAGGACACAGACGAAGCGGGCGGTCCTTTTTTCGGACGGGACCTGTTTCATCAGCTCCAGCACCTTCATCCAGTTACCCCGGGAACCGGCCTCCGGCCCGGCAAAGCGGGCGGAAAGGATTCCGGGCTGGCCATTCAGAGCATCTATCATCAGGCCGGAATCGTCAGCCAAAGCCCAAAGGCCGCTGTAATAGGCCGCCTGGCTGGCTTTGATCATGGCATTGTCATCGAAGGTCCGGCCGGTCTCCTCGGCCTCCGGACAGTCGGGAAAATCATCCAATCCGACGAAGCGGGTGTCGGGCAGGTCCAATATCTCCGAGATCTCTCGGACCTTGTCATTGTTTCTGGTGGCGATTAAAATATCCATACAGGAGAATGATACCAAATTAAGGGGGGAAAATGCAAACCTTTTTGCTTGACTTTTAACCGATATATACACTATCATTAAAAAAGCCTGCTACATGACATTTTTGGCAACGATCGTACTTAAATTACAACAATCGAGAATGCGAAGACAACTATTAATATTTACCGCACTTTTGCTAATGTCCGGTCTATGCTATAGCCAGAAAGATAGCCTGGAGATAGCCCCAGCTTCCGGTGGGCCGACCGTGGCTGCCGACACTGCCGCCTGGGCCGATCTAATGCAATGGCAGGAGTGGCGGCAAAGAAGCCTGGACTACCAGCATCAAGGGATGCCGGAGGAGGCCTTGGCCGCCGCCGAGTCCTCATTGATCCGTAGCCGGGCGCTAGGATTGGACCTTCCCGTGGTCGGGGCCTATTGGGGAGATATAACCCGCCAAGCCCTGAAGGATAAAGACTGGGAAGGGGCGCAAAAATATTCCCGGCTGGCCCTGTTGGCCGATCAGTACTCCTTTAAAAACAATATCTACCATTTCCAGGCCAACTGCCACATTAGCGGAGTTGCATCGGCCCTGGGGCAGTTCATCCAGACCATCAACGGCTACCGGCAGGATTTCCGCTATAGATACCGGGCATTATGGCTGGGGATATTTGGACTCTCGCTGGCCCTGATGGCGGGAGGCCTGTTCTTCCTGCTGTTGCTGGCGGCAAAATACCTTCCCTACCTGTTTCACCTGCTCTCCGACCTGCTCCCTAAAAGTTGGCCTTATTTCGGGCGGATATTCCTGGCAGTATCGGTGGGCATCGGCTTATTAGTGATCATAGCCGGATTCAGTCTGGCCTTGGCCGTAATCCTCCCGGCTGGAGCGGTCATCGCCATGGGAAGGACCCGGGAGAAAGTAATGTTCTGGATCACCATGGCCCTGATCGGCTGTTCGGCAGCCGGCTTCAACCTGATTCACCAGTTCTTCAACGTCAGCGATCGGGGGCGGGTTGAAGCCCTGGCGGTGGCCAATACCTCGGAGTGGAACAACGGGCTGGTTCAGGACCTGGCCGGTCAGCAACAGTTGGATCCTTCGGATCTGAAGCCGATATACGCTCTATCCCTGATGGAGAAGAACCGGGGGAAACTTGACCGGGCCCAGACTTATCTGAAGGCCATTATCGAAGCATCGGGGAACAACCCCGCCGCCCTGAATAATCTGGGTAATATTTATTTTTTCAAAGGGCAGTTCGACAGCGCGGCCTCGTTCTACCGCCTAGCCATCGAAGCCGACCAGGATCTAGCGGAGGCCCATTACAATCTGGGGCAGGTGCATTTCAAGGCCATCGATTTCAACCAGGCCCGGGAGGAACTGGAGAGGGCCGCCTCACTGGCCCCGGCCAGAATGGAAAGCCGGAGCCGGGAGTCGGGCGGCAATATGGTGATGGATTCCCAGCTTGGCTTGGAACTGCTGTGGCCGGAAGTGTGGCGGGGATGGAACCCATTTGCTTCATTTGATGCGGCGGAGTTCGCCAGCCTCACCCAGCTGAATCTCTGGCTGTCTTTGTGGGCTTGGCTGGGGCTGGTGGCTCTGATCACCACATGGCAGATCCTGGTAAAGGATAGCCTAACGGTCCGCAACTGCTGGCTATGCGGACGGTATATCTGCGACCGATGCCAATCCCCGGCCCAGGACGGAAACCTGTATTGTCAGGAATGCCACAACCAGGTGTTTTCCATTCAGTCGCAGGAGCTGCAGCAAAAGGCGGCGGAGGTGCTCTCCCGCCAGGCCGTAAAGAGGGAGCGGACGATCTCCGGACTGGCAAACTTTTTCCTGCCGGGCTTCTCATATGTGATGGGGGGAAGAGTCATAAAGGGATTGCTTCTTTCCCTATCCCTGGGAATGCTGTACGCCGGCCTGATGTTGTTCATCTCTCCCTGGATAGCGGCCCGGCTGGATTTTCCGGCGACGGATGGTTTTTATTGGGCCGCCGGAGTCATCCTGGCGGTATTATATCTCATCTCCTGGGCGGGCTATATTCATCTGTTCAGAAACCAAGGAGCGCCAGATGCCGCTTGAAGGTAATGTAAAAGAGTTCGGTCTGGCGGATGTTCTGCAGTTCATTGCCGGCAACCAGAAGGCCGGGGTGCTACAGCTGACATCAAAAAACGACAAAGCCTCCATCGCCTTCGATCACGGCAAGATCACCGGGGCGGTATACGGACGCCAGGGCCGCCAAGACCAGCTACAGAACTATCTGCTGAGGTCCAAAAAGGCGCAACAGGGAAAAATGGAATCCATCCTGAAGATACAGGTTGACACCGGGATCCCACTGGGGGAACTGCTTCTGAAGGAGGGGCTGATGACCCAGGAGGAGATAGACGATCTGGTGATCTTCAAGATCCAGGAGGTGCTGGACGAGGTCTTCACCTGGAGCGATGCCCGTTACAAGTTCAATCCCGAGGAGAGACTGTATCAGAACAGCCGATCCCAGGTGGCCGTCCCGGCCGAATCGTTGCTGCTGGAAACTTTAAGGCGCAAGGATGAATGGCCGGCCATTGCCAAGACCCTGCCCTCCGACGGCGTCATCCTGAAAAAGAGCCAGGATACGGTCACCGGTCTGGAGATTTCAACCGATATTCAGCAGATATTCGAAATGATAGACGGCTCCAGGACCATCAGCCAGATGATAGGGGAGACCTATCTGGGCCGTTTCCGGACCTTCAATGCGGTCTATAATCTGCTGCTGTCGGGAACGGTGGAGATAATCCATACCCCGGAGCCAGAGGCAAAGGTGGCCGAAAGGCAGGCTAAAAAAACGGCCAGTGCAACCGGCAAGATCATAACAGCGGCCGCTGTGCTGCTGGGATTGGCAGTTTTGGGCGGGGCGGGCTTCGGAGCCCACCGGATCAATCTGCTGACAGCAAAAAAAAATAACCTGATACAGCGGGAGGCTGTCAGGGCCAGGATGGGTTGGCTGAAAAACAGGATCGATGTTTATTATATGCTCAATGGCAGTTATCCGGCCAGTCTTAATGATATAACCGGCGACCGGAAAATGATTGCTTCATTCAACTACCATAGAAACGAAGAGGAGGCCGGTTATCGGCTGGAGGCCAGGCAATAGTTTGAATATAAAAAAGCCCTTCCGAATGCTTCGGGAGGGCTTTTGCGTTGCCGAATTTGATCAATATTCAAAAGTGCTGCCGCCAATGAATTCGCGCAATATAGAGGTGTGGGGCACCTCGTCGGCGAACACCGGCACGAACATCCTTACAAAATGCAGCAAGCGGTAGGCCTCGCCGAAGCTCTCATCGTCGGTGGGCACCTCCAGCAAAAAACGCTCGGCATACATTCTCAGCACCGACGGCTCGTATACCAAGGTGGAATTGAACATTACATCGGCCTCCTCCTGGAAGGGGAAAATATTGTGCTCCTCGCCCCGCTGCACCGAGGGCCACACCTTAAGGGTGTGGGCGGCGCTGTAGCCCCGGAACTTGCGGTCGCGGACTATCCTCCGCAACAGCCGGACATCCGAGGTCATGATCCGGTTATGGTCATCCAGACACAGCTGGGTCAGGGCGCTGATATAGACCTTTAGCTTGTTCTCCCGGGGCACCGACTGGGTGAGCTTCTGGTTCAAACCGTGAATGCCCTCCACCAGCAGGATGTCGTTGGCCTCCAGCTTCAGGCTGACGGTCCTTTCGTCCCGGGTCCCGGTGTGAAAATTGTAGATCGGGGTGGCCACCTCCCGGCCATTCAGCAGTTCGTTCATCTGCTGGTTGAACAGTTCCAGATCCACCGCCCGCAGGGACTCGAAATCGGGCTTGCCGTCGTCGCCCAGCGGGGTCTGGGCCCGCCCCAGGAAGTAATTGTCGGTGGACAGGGCGATGGGCCTCAGGCCGTTGACCTTGAGCTGGATCATCAGTCTTTTGCTGAAGGTGGTTTTGCCGGAGGAGGATGGCCCGGCGATCAGCACCAGCTTCACTTTGTCACGCTGGGAGGTGATGATGTCGGCGATCTGGGCGATGCGCTTTTCGTGAAAGCCCTCGGATATCCGGATCAGGTTGCCGATCTCCTTGGTCAGGCAGATCTCATTAAGCTCGCCCACGTTGGTGACCCCCAGGATCTTGTTCCATTCCTTGGTCTCTTTGTGGATATTGAACAGCTTGGTCTGGGGAGAGAGGTCGGGGATCCTCTCCGGGTTCTTGGATTGGGGAAAGCGCAGCAGAAAACCGGGGGCGTAAAGGGCCAGTTCAAAGCGGTCGATAAACCCGGTGGTGGGCGTGACCGGTCCGTGCTGGATGTCCTTGAACACCCCGCAGCCGATAAGCTTGGCCTCTGTCAGGCGGGTGGTGGTCAGAAGTTTTATCTTGTCGTGATAGCCCTCGGCGTCGAAATATTCCTTGGCCTCTTCGATGGATATGGATTCCCTTACAAAGGGCCGGCCCTCGGACACAATCTGTCTCATCCGGGTCTCGATGTTGTTCAATATCTCCTGGTCGATGGGCTTATCGGATACAAAATCAAAATAATAGCCGTTGGCCAGCGACTGGCCCACGATAATCCGGGCCTCGGGATAAAGCTCCTCCACCGCCTCATACAATATCAAACAGGCCGTCCGCCGATAGACCGCCAGGCCCTCGCGGTCGGTGTAAAACACCGGGGTCAGACGACAATTGGCGTGCAACACGGCGTCCAGGCTGACCAGGTTCTGGTTGATCTTAGCGGCCAGCAATTTTCCGGCGTTCGGAGGATAGCGCTTGAACAAGCTATGGACCTGCTCCCCAGCCTTGGCCGGCAAACGCTGTCCGTCCATCAAAACTTCGATAGGTTTGTGCCCCATGATTTATGTCCTTTCTGGCAATTAAAGGCGAAGCCTAAAAAGCTACGCCATCAGTGTACGCAATAATGTAGCTTAAAAGTCAGAATATGTCAAGAGAAAATGAATTATAACACTGCCGCTCAGGCCAGCCTTTTATCTTGACTTGCAGGCTCAAAGTTTGGTAAATTTAACACCTAATCGAAAATATCAATGCAAGGATCATATGAAGCTTGATTTCGTCTATATCTCCGACATCGGAAAACACCTGGGGCAGGAGGTCACCCTCAAGGGCTGGCTATACAACAAGCGGTCCTCCGGCAAGATACATTTTTTGCAGATCCGCGACGGCTCCGGCGTCATCCAGGGGGTGATGGTCAAGAACGAGGTGGATGCCAAGATATTCGAACTGGGCGATAAGGTGAGCCAGGAATCATCAATCATCGTCAAGGGGCTGGTAAAGGAGGACAAGCGTTCGCCCTCAGGGTACGAACTGGGTGTCACCGATCTCCGGATAGTCCAACTGTCCCTGGATTATCCCATCACCCCCAAGGAACACGGCCCGGCCTTTTTGATGGAGCACCGCCACTTGTGGATGCGCTCCTCCAAGCAGCATGCCGCCCTGCGGGTCCGCGACACCATCGAACAGGCCATTCACGGCTACCTGCACCAGGAGGGCTTCATCCATACCCCGGCTCCGATATTGACCCCCACCTCCTGCGAGGGGACCACAACGCTTTTCGAGACCGATTATTTCGGGGAGCCGGCCTTTCTTTCCCAATCCGGACAGATGTACATCGAAGCCACCGCCGCGGCCTTCGGCAAGGTCTACACATTCACTCCGGCCTTCCGGGCCGAGAAATCCAAGACCCGCCGGCACCTGACCGAACTGTGGATGATGGATGCCGAGGCCAGCTATTTCGAGCATGCCGAGAACATGCAGTGCCAGGAGGGGATGATCTGCGCCATCATAGAGAAGGTGCTGAACGAATGCCAGAACGAGCTGAAGACCCTGGAGCGCGACACTGCGCCGCTGGAGAAGATCAAGGCGCCATTTCCGGTGATCTCATATAAAGAGGCCGTCAGATTATGCAATGAAGCCGGAGTGCCCATCGAATATGGGGAGGATTTCGGGGCGCCGCACGATACCGCCATCGCCGGTAAATTTGACCGTCCGGTGTTCGTGGACCGCTTCCCGGCGGCCATCAAGTCCTTCTACATGCAGCCGGACCCGGATAATCCCTCGGTGGTACTGGGCTCGGACCTGTACGCCCCGGAGGGCTACGGCGAGATCATCGGCGGCAGCCAGCGGATACACGATCTGGATCTGCTGCTCAAAAAGATGGAGGAGCACAAGGTGCCCTACGAGCCGTACAAGTGGTATGTGGACCTGAGGCGCTACGGCAGCGTGCCGCATTCCGGGTTCGGGATCGGCATAGAGCGGACGGTGAGCTGGATCTGCGGGTTGCAACATATAAGGGAGGCCATACCGTTCGCCCGGATGCTGGAGAAGATATATCCCTAGACCTAACCCCCACCCCTTCTCAATGTGGGAAGGGGATAGGAGGCATTAAACAAATATAGGGACATAGCACGCTATGTCCCTACTGGTTTATATTCCGTCCCTTAATTGAAAAATATTTTAATTCCTGGCCAGCCATTCATAGGCACTCAACGCCGCCTTGGCCCCCTCCCCGGCGGCCACCACTATCTGCTTCTCCGGCACGGTGGTGACATCCCCGGCGGCGAACACCCCGCCCCGCGAGGTCCGGCAGGCGCAGTCCACCATTATCTCGCCACGCTGGTTCATATCCACCAGCCCTTTGAACAGATCGGAATTAGGGATCAATCCTATCTCCACAAAGACGCCTGACAGCTCTATCTCCCGTTGCTTTACATCATCGGTCGATGATACTCTTATTCCAATCACCGAATCCTTTCCTAATATCTCGGTCACCTTGTGTTCCATGATAAACTCAATCTTACCGGATGCTTTTAGCGGCTCCAATAAGACAGGATCGCCCTGCATCTCCGAAGAGATGTTTATCAGGAATATTTTCTGGGCGTAGCTCATAAGGTCCTGGGCCGCGGTCAGGGCGGAATTCCCACCACCCACCACCGCCACCGTTTTGCCACCGAACAGGGGGGCGTCGCAGGTGGCGCAGAAGGCCACCCCCTTGCCGATCAGTTCCTTTTCTCCGGGGACGTTCAAATTTCGGTATTTCTTGCCGGTGGCGATTATCAACGACCGGGCGGTGAAATGCGAGCCGTCCTCCAAGGAGAGCTTATATCCCTGGGCAAGCGGCTCGACCGAAATGATCTTAAACCCCAGGGAAACATCGATGGGGAACTGGGCCACCTGAGATTTGAACTTCTCGATCAGCTCCTGGCCCTTAATATACTGGAAGCCGGGATAATTCTCCACACCCGAGGTCCACAGTACCTGCCCGCCCAGATCGTGGCTAAGTAGCACGGTATCGGTCCTCTTGCGGGCGGAGTAGACCGCCGCGGTCAGGCCGGCCGGACCACCGCCCATGATGGCCAGCTGATAGTCCTTGCCAGCCCTGGCTAGGGGAAAAGCGACCTGGGGAGCCTGGTTCAAAGAGAACGACAGGGATGATAGTTCCATAACAGCACCTATATCAAGCATTTATATGCATCACAATGATATTATATGCCAGCCCCGATGTCAATTATAAAATTTAATAAAAATACTTGAATATTGTATCTAAATTTGTTATAATACAAAACTTAGCGCAAAATCTTAATTTAAGATCCGGCGGATATATCTCCGGACTACAGGGAGGTTTACATAAGGTGCATACCCTTTTATTGGTGATCCATTTGATAGCCTGCCTGCTGCTGGTCGGCGTGGTGCTGATGCAGAGCGGCAAAGGCGGGCTGGGCACCGCGCTGGGCGGCGGCGGCGAGACCTTCTTCGGCGGGCGGGGCGCGGCCCCGTTCCTGACCCGGGCCACCACCGTCCTGGCCGTGGTATTCATGATAACTTCGCTGTCACTGGCACTGATCTCCGGCAAAGACCGGCGGGCCGCCTCGGCCATAGAGAAGGCCATGCAGCAGGAACAGAAATCAAACCAACAGCCTGTAAGCAGGCCGGGCGAACTGCCGGCGAATCAAATGCCGGAAGCTCCCTCCGGCAAATAGCTGTTTCAATATATCGTATCTTAAGGAGTAACATCAGATGTACGCAGTGATCGAATGCGGAGGAACCCAGGTGAGGGTCTCCGAGAATCAGAAGGTAAGGATCCCCAGGATAGATGCCCAAGAGGGCCAGAGGTACAAGATGGAGAAGGTGCTGCTGCTTTCCAACGGACAGGACGTCATCATCGGCCAGCCGACAATCAAGGACGCTATTGTCGAAGTGACGGTGGTGGGCCACTCCCGCTCGGCCAAAATATCGGCCATGATCTACAAGCCCAAAAAAGACTACCGCCGGCGCTGGGGAGCCCGGACCCATTATACCGACCTGCTGGTCAACACCGTCAGCCATCCCAAGATCAAGGCCATAGCCAAACCTGCGACTCCGGCTGTCGAGAAGAAAAAAGCACCCAAGAAAGCCCAGGCGGCCAAACCCGCCGCGGCCAAGAAGAATCCAGGCAAAGGAGATAAGGAATAATGGCACATAAAAAAGGCGTTGGATCATCCCGAAACGGCCGCGAGAGCAATGCTCAGCGGCTGGGCATCAAGGCTTTCGGCAACCAGAAGGTAACCGCCGGAGCGGTGCTGGTCCGGCAGCGGGGGACCAAATTCCATCCCGGGCTCAACGTGATGCGGGGAAAGGATGACACCCTGTTTGCGATATCGGACGGTTTTGTCTGGTTTGAATCCCGGGGTCGGGACGGCAAAAAGATAAGCGTATATCCCGAACCCAAAGTCAACGCGGCGAGCAAATAGCTCGCCTTTTTTTCCATCGATTTCCCTTCAATATAACACCCTGGCGTAAAATGAAGATAAAATATTTTGCACACTCGTCATTTCAGCTAAGCTCGGCCAAGGGAACCAGGCTGCTGACTGATCCCTACGAGTCGGGGTCTTACGGCGGGGCGGTGGGCTACAAGAAGATCGATGAACCCACCGACGTCATCACCATCAGCCATAACCATGCCGACCACAATTACATCAGCCGGGAGCACGACAAGGCCAGGATCTTCCGGGAGGCCGGGGCCTTTGTGTTCAAGGGGATATCGGTCAGGGGCGTCAGCCTGTACCACGATGCCAGCCGCGGTTCGGAGCGGGGCGCCTGCATAGCGTTCATCTATACCATCGACGGAATGACCCTTTGCCATCTGGGCGACCTGGGTCATCTCTTGAGTAAAAGCGAGGCTTCCCAGGTCGGCCCGGTGGACGTACTTATGATTCCGGTGGGAGGCACCTTTACGGTGGATGCCGGCGAGGCCGGAAAGGTAATGGAATCACTCTCGCCCAAAATCTGTCTTCCCATGCATTACAAGACCAAAAGCGTAGGCTTCAACCTGGGGCCGCTGGAGGATTTCACCGCGGGCCGGGCCAATGTCAAAATACTCAACAGCTCCGAGGCCGAGATAACCAAGGCCTTGTTGCCCAAGAGCACTGAGATCTGGGTGCTTAAGCCGTCAAAACTATAATTTGCGCCGGACCGTGATTTAACCTGCCGACCAGATTACAGCCGCCGTTAGGGAGATGTGCCTTAAGGCGGCCTTCAAACTTGCGGCAGGTTAACCCCGACCCATAGGCGATGCCCAAGAGGGCAGAAAAAGGTCGGGAGGGCTCCGAAAGATCTCCCGAGGAAAGGCTCGGGCGGGCGGGCAAAAGGAATTTACCAAAAAAGATCCTTAGCTTTTTTTAAAGGGCAGGGTCTAAAGAATCATCATACCCTTCAAACCATAAATCGCAACATAAAATTTCTATCAAATAAGGAGTTTTATCCAGTATGGACATCAGAAAAGCGCTTGAGGAATTGGGCCTTAAAACCTCCAAAGCCGTTTACCGAAACCTGCCGGCAGCGGTACTAATCGAAAGATCGCTGGCATCCGGCGACGGGATCCTGGCCTCCAACGGCGCTCTGGTGGTGAAGACCGGGGAAAGGACAGGGCGGTCGCCCAATGACAAGTTCATAACCGAGGAGCAGTCCACAAAAGACCTGATAGCCTGGGGCAAGGTCAATCTGAAATGTTCCCCGGAGCAATTCGATAAATTGCTGCACAAAGCATACCATCATCTCGGCGATAAAGATATATACGTATTCGACGGATTTGCCGGGGCCGATCCCAAGCACCGGCTGGCGGTCAGGGTGATAACCGACACTATCTGGCATGCTTTGTTCGCTCAGACCCTTTTCATCCGGCCCACCAGGCAGGAGCTGGAAAATTTTATTCCCGGCTTTTCGTTGATGGGCTGCGGCAGCCTGAAAGCCGACCCCAAGACCGACGGCACGAAATCCAACGCTTTCGTCGGGGTCAGCTTTGAAAAAAAGATCAACCTGGTCATAGGCAGTATGTACGGCGGGGAGATCAAGAAGAGCATATTTTCAATCATGAATTTCCTGATGCCCCAGCAGAACGTATTTCCCATGCACTGCTCGGCCAACTTGGGCAAGGATGGAGCTCCTGCGCTGTTCTTCGGCCTCTCCGGCACCGGCAAGACCACCCTGTCGGCCGACCCCAACCGCCGGCTGGTCGGAGACGACGAGCATGGCTGGTCCGATTCAGGAATCTTCAATTTCGAGGGCGGCTGCTACGCCAAGGTCATCAAATTATCGGCCGAGGCCGAGCCCCAGATATTCAACGCCATCAGGTTCGGCTCTCTGCTGGAGAACGTGGTGGTCGATCCGGACACCCGGCTGATTGATTACAATTCCGACGACCTCACCGAGAACACCCGGGCCACCTACCCGGTGGAACATATTCCCAACTGCGTGATCCCCGGGGTGAGCGGGCATCCCAAGAACGTTTTCTTTTTAACCTGCGACGCTTTCGGGGTGCTGCCGCCCATCGCCAAGCTGACGCCGGAGATGGCCAGTTATCATTTCCTGTCGGGCTTTACCTCCAAGCTGGCCGGGACCGAGACCGGGATCGATGAACCGCAGCCCACCTTCTCCACCTGTTTCGGCGCCCCGTTCATGCCCCTGCCTCCCACCAGATACGCCGCCATGCTGGCGGACAAACTGTCAAAACATCAAACCAACTGCTGGCTGGTCAACACCGGCTGGTCGGGCGGACCGGCCGGGGTGGGCAGCCGGATGAAGATCTCCATCACCCGGGCATTGCTGACCGCAGCACTGGGTGGCCAGCTGGAAAAATCAAAATTTACTCCGGATCCGGTGTTCAAGATCTTGGTGCCCGAAGCCTGTGAGGGGGTGCCCGTCGAAGTGATGACCCCCAGGAACACCTGGGCGGACCAGGCGGCCTACGATAAAAAAGCCCGGGAGTTGGCGGCGATGTTCGCCAGAAACTTTGAACAGTATAAGGATTATGCTTCCAAAGAAGTAGCGGACTCGGGGCCAAAAGCATAAAAAGATGAAGATATTAGGCGTTATTCCGGCCCGTTACGGCTCCACCCGTTTCCCGGGCAAGCCCCTGGCCATGATATGCGGGAAGCCGATGATCCAACATGTCTACCAAAGGTGCCTGAGAGCCAAAAGACTGGATGAAGTGGTGGTGGCCACCGATGATATCCGGATCTACAACTGCGTCAGGGGTTTTAACGGGCAGGTAGTGGTGACATCAAAAAAACATCGGTCGGGCAGCGACCGGATCGCCGAGGTCATCAGAAAACCCCGGTACCGAGGCTTCAACATTATCCTGAACATTCAAGGGGATGAGCCGCTGATAGATCCTAGGGCCATCAACCTGCTGGCCAAAATAATGTTCGATAATCCCAAAGAACAGATGGCCACCCTGGCTACCAATTTTAAGAATGCCCGCGAGGTTGCCAATCCCACTACCGCCAAGGTGGTGACCGACATCCAGGGGCGGGCCCTGTATTTTTCCCGCTGCCCCATACCGTTCATCCGGGATCAAAATGCCGGAAAGGCCGGACCTTTTCTGAAACACATTGGCCTGTATGCCTATCGCCGGAACTTTTTGCTTAAATTCACCAGCTGGTCTGTGGGCCGGCTTGAAAAACTGGAAAAACTTGAACAGCTCCGGGCTCTGGAGAACGGGACGGCGGTAAAAGTCCTTCGGACAAACTACCGCAGCCTTTCGGTCGATTCGCCCGGGGATGTCAGCAAGATCGAAAAAAACATAAGGCTGAATGAGGGCAGGTTGAAAAGGGGATAAATTAATCTTGACTTTGAAATAATAAAGAGTTAAAATTAAAACTCAAAGAATCAATAAAAACCAAAAAGGAAGGTAGAGAAATGGCCAGATTTAAGAATCGAGTTTTGATGCTTAGCATTGCTGTTATGGTAATCAGCTTGGGACTGGTGGGCTGCAACCAATATATCACCGGGGCAAAGGTAAATCTGCAATTGGATCCCCCGAACTATGATGCGGCGATAGCGACCCTGAATGAGGGCCTGGAATACGCCCCCAAGGACTCCGAGATGAATGCCCTGCTGGCCTATTGCTATGTCCAGACCAAAAAATACAAGGAGGCCGGGAAATCCTACGCCAGCGCCATTGAGTACAGCTCCACCCAGAAGGATTCCCTGCAGAAGGCCTGGGACGATGCCTGGGAGGACCTATACAACATGTCCCGCGTCTCCCTGAAGAAATCTGTGATAGGTCCCAAGGATTCCAACATGGTCTACCTGCAGAAGGCCGAGGAACATATCAATGATGCCATCGACCTCTCTCCCAACAAGGTCGACAACTTCATCCATAAAGGCCTGCTTTACCGCTATATGGGAAAGACCAAGGAGTCAGAAGCCCTGTTCGCCAAGGCGATATCGATAGATCCCGAAAATCCCGATGCCTTTTACCAGGTGGGGAGGGCGGCCATGGAATCCCAAAACTGGGATGAGGCCATCAAGAACATCACCAGGGCAACTCAGATCAAAAAAGATAACGATCAATGGTTTTATTACCTTGGTGTGGCCCACATGTATAAAAGGGAGTACCCCCAGGCCCAGAAGGCATTTCAAGCGGCCGGAGCGCTAAAGGCTGACGAGAAGAACACCTGGTTCAACCTGGCCCAGGCCTATTACTTCGAAGGTAGCGACGTAAAGAGCGCCCTAGCGGCCCTGGACAAGGTCATAGCCCTGGACGACAAGGACGTGGAAGCTTACAGTCTGATGGGTATGGTGGCCCTGCACAATTCCATAGGTGATTTTGATAAAGCCATAGAGGCCTACACCAAGGCCCTGGAGCTTAAACCGGAATCTCAGGAATATAAGAATTACCTGGATTATGCCAAAAAGCAGAAGGAGGCCTCTCAGGCTCCAGTCAAACCCAAGAAAAAGAGAAGGTAATTTTTAGGACGGACTAACCTATAAAAAAGGACGGTTTTGCCGTCCTTTTTTTATAGGGGTCAATAAATTTGCTTGAAAAGCATGCCTATAATATGATAACTTAAATGAATATGAGAAAGATAATTATATTAAGCAGCCTGCTGTTATTTCCTTTTTTAGCCCCAGCCAATGAAGACAGCCGGGATATTCCGCTGGACCACTGGTCATATCCCGTTCTGCAGAGATTTCAAGCCAAGGGATATGTAAGTCTGCCGGTATCGAGGCCATACCAGCGATGGCAGGTGATCGAACAGATGCAGGATCTTTTACGCCGGCAGATGGACGGGGCGGCGGGCCTTTCCACCACCGACCGTTATTATTTTGATAAACTCAGCCAGGAGCTTGATATCGGGACAACAGACAGCAGGCTGTCCGGCAAAGAAATGCTATCCTTTGATGACGGAAGGGCCGCCATCAGCGCCGACATCAGCCTGGGGCTGGGAGCCGATATCTCCCATAACGAACCACCTCAGAGCCGGGGATCTGGGATGCTGGATGTCTTTGGGGGGGTGCCGGGCATTTTCATTTTTGACCAGAGAATAAGTTTGGCCCTGGAAAAAGAAACCGAGAAGGTCGACAGATTATCCGGCAGCCCGAAAAGCTGGAGGGGAGGAAAATACTCAACCGGATGGGCTTACTTCCGGACGCCCCATTCCTATTTGGCTCTTACATTGGGCCGGCAGCAGAGATGGTGGGGCCCGGGTACTTTCGGCACCTTGCTGCTTTCGGACAATTCGGAAGGGTTCGACGCCGTTGATCTCGAACTTAATTATAAGAGAGTTGAACTCCAGTCCTTCTTCGGAATATTGAGCACCGATCAGAAGCGCTATATCTCCGGGCATCGGTTGGGAATCAAACTGCCGTGGAACATAGGGTGGGGGTTTTCCGAGGCGGTGGTTTACCAGGCCAATCAGATCGATCCGGCCTACATGAATCCCCTGTTGCCCTATTATGCCAACCAATGGAACCAGCGGGACGATGACAACGTTCTGTGGTCGGCGGATATTTGCTGGACGCCCGGCCTGGGCTTTTCGGCCTACGGGGAACTTTTAATGGATGACGTGCAGTACGAGCAGGACCCGCCGGCCCCCCAGAAACTGGGCTTTCTGCTGGGCGGCCACTGGGCCGATCCGGCCGGGCTGCCGGATTCCGACCTGAGGGTAGAATGGGCCGGGAACCAAAAATGGGTCTACACCCACCGCAGATATGCCAATCGCTACGTTGGGGCCGACACCGTCAATATCTTGGGCCACTGGGTGGGCACCGATGCCGACGCGCTGGACATGGTCCTGGAACACCGGTTTCATCCCCGTCTGAATGCCGGAGTAGGATATCAGATGGAAAGGCACGGGGAGGGGAGGATCGACAGGGGCTATCTTGAGGCCGATGATCCAGGCACTTCGTTTTTAAGCGGAACCTTCAGCCGGATGGACCAGGGTGAAATTATCTTTCAATGGGAGCCTTTCTACTGGGCCGCTCTGACAGCGGATATCTGGCTGGCTTATATAAAAAATCCCAACAACCGGCCGGGAACCGGCTTCAGCGACCGGGGCCTGGACCTGTTGATAAAAATAGATTTTTAATGAAGAAGATCAGAGACATACTGGAACTTTCCCGGATCGGCAACGTGGCCATCACCGGATTTTCGGTGCTGATAGGCACCGGCGGGTATGTCGGATCGGCCAATATTCGCCTGGTGATCATGGCGGTCATCTCTGCGATGATAATTGCCGCGGGCGGTAATGCCCAGAATGATTATTACGACCAAAAGACGGACGCCGTAAACCGGCCGGAACGGCCGATACCATCGGGGCGCATTTCTCCCCGCTGGGCTTTTATTTTCAGCCTCCTTTGTTATCTCTCCGGCATTGTTCTGGGATGGCTGACCGGCAGGGATACCGGCCTGGTGGCCTCCGTTGTGACGGTATTGCTTTGGCTGTATGCCGCCAGGGGAAAGATGATGGGGTTGGGCGGGAACCTGATCATTGCTTTGATATGCGCTTCGGCTTTTATCTACGGTGGATTGACCGTCAACAATCCGGTGCTGGCGGTATTTCCGGCGGTATTTGCCTTTCTGATGCACCTGTCCAGGGAGATCATCAAGGATGTTCAGGACCTATCCGGCGACAGGCAGTCGGGGGCCATGACCCTGGTCATCAGGGCCGGCCGCAAGAGGGCCCTGTCCGTTTCGGCCTTCAGCCTGATGCTGCTGGTAAGCTTCAGCCCGGTGCCATATCTGCTGGGCGTTTATAACGTAAAATATCTGCTGGCTGTTATTCTGGGGGTGGATCTGGTGCTTTTGCCGGTGATCTACCAACTGTTAAAAAATCCACTGGGAGTCGATTACGCCAAGCTCAGCTTCATATTAAAAATCGACATGCTGGTGGGACTGATGGCCATTGCCTTGGGAATGTCATAATTAATAAAGGAGTTTATGAACCTTTTTCAGGCGATCATTTTAGGTTTGGTGCAGGGGTTGACCGAGTTTCTGCCGGTCTCCAGCTCCGGGCATCTGGTGCTGTTCGAGAAACTCCTGGGCCTGGGCGCCAGCAATCTCCGTTTCGAGGTGGCCCTGCATCTGGCCACCCTGGTGGCGGTATGCTTCGCTTTCCGCCGGAGGATAGGCAAACTGATAAAGGCCATTTTTACCGGGCGGATAAGGCGGGTCAAGGGGAAATGGCAGTTCAGCGATGATAATCTCCGGCTGGCCCTGATGCTGATCCTGG
The DNA here is from genome assembly GCA_001777915.1 of Candidatus Edwardsbacteria bacterium RifOxyA12_full_54_48. Lineage (NCBI taxonomy): Bacteria > Candidatus Edwardsiibacteriota > Candidatus Edwardsbacteria bacterium RifOxyA12_full_54_48. The sequence continues at coordinate 192,211 of MFFN01000005.1, forward strand.
CCACCATACCGGCGGCGGTGATAGGCATCCTATTTGATGATCTCATCGAGCAGGCTTTCAACAACCCGGTGGCGGTGTCGCTGGCCTTGCTGGCCACCGGGGCCATTCTTTTCGGGACCGGGAAAGTGGCCAAGCGACAAGAGAAGATCTCCTGGAAACACTCTTTGATCATAGGCTTTTCCCAGGCCCTGGCCATATTACCCGGCATCTCCCGCTCCGGGACCACCATTTCGGCCGGGATCTATTCCGGGGCCGACCAGGAGAAGGCGGCCGAATTCTCCTTTCTGTTGTCCATACCGGTGATACTTGGGGCCGGTCTTTTGGAATTCAAGGATGTGCTGAAGACCGGCCTGCCGCCGGGCGAGCTGGCGGCGATCATATTCGGCGGGCTGGCAGCGGCGCTGTCGGGTTATCTGGCGATAAATATCCTCCTGAAAATAATCCGAAATTCCAAGCTGCAGTATTTTGCCTATTACTGCTGGGCGGCGGGTCTGATCTCGCTGGCCTGGCTGTTATTAAAATAACATAAGATTGTAAAGTGCTATGGCCCAAACCAAAATCAACCCCATCAAAGTCCTTTTGATATGCCTGGCCACGGCCGTGGTGGTGGGCCTGACCGCCGGGTATTTTTACCGTCCGCTGGAATCCTCGCTGCAGAAGACTGCCAGCCTGATGATCATGGGTTTTTGTCTGGCCCTGCTGGTGATATACGCGGTTCTGACATTCAGATACTGGCGGGTGGAAAAACGGGGAAGCTGGCAGTTTTTCCAGGTACTGACCCTGACCGCCGCCACCGGCCTGGCGGTCCAGCTTAGCGGAGCTCTGGCCTCGCCGCTGGTGCTTTTATACGGCCTATTGATAGTCCTTTCCATCTTCCGCAGCGATAAGTGGAAAGCCGTGCCCCTGGCATCCATCCTGCTGATCGAGCTGGGCTCCAGTTTTCTGGGCGGACGCTGGCGGCAGGAATTGCTGCCGGGCATGACGATAACTGCCGCATTGACATTGCTCTATGTCATCAGCCTGGTGATCACCAGGCGGGGGCGCAGTTCCGGAGCAGGCGGCCAGCCGGCAATGTCATTCGACGAACCGGTTATCGTCCAGAAAGACCTTAAAGAGGATCTGGCCTCGCTGTGCAGTCTGATACAGGCGGCCATGAGAACCAAGACCAGCGCCATTTTCCGGGCTGACAATCCTACCGGCACTTTGAATATGATGGCTTTCAAAAGCTACAGCGCCGAGGTCATCAAGGATGCCTCCCTGGAGATCCGCAGCAGCCTTTTGGGCTGGGCGGCCCGGGAGCGCCAGGGCCTTTTATATGCCAGTTACGAAAGGGACTCAAGGGACCTGGGATATTACCGGAAATCCGAGGAGGTCCGCTCGGTGCTGTCGGTGCCGGTGCTGCAGGAGAGCGAAGTGATCGGGGTGCTGGTGGTTGACAGCGAACAGGCCGGGGCATTCAACGAAAACGACAAGATCCTTTTGGCCGGGTTCGCCGAGGAGGCGGCCAAGCTGGTGCATTTCCATCAGAGCCACTCGGCCCTGGGGTTGGAGAAGGACCGGCTGCAGCAGTGGAACAGCCGCCTGGAGCTGATGGCCTCCCGCCTGAAGATCAACGACGTCATCAAGATAATCCAGGAGCTGATCCCCCGGCTGGTGCCCTGCGACCATATAGTCCTGCTGGAGGTGTTGTCCGAACCGGGGAAAGCCCGGGTGCTGTTATCCGACCCGGCCAATGCCGGCTACCCCGCCCCGGGAACGGAGATAGACATAGCCGGCTCGCTCTCCGAGCAGGCGGTCAACCTGAAGGAATGGCGCTCGGTGGACGATTTTTATAGGCGGTCCATAGGCATCAATCGTTTTTCCGAAGACGAGAGGCCGGACCACGGATTTCGCTCGGTGCTGGCGGCGCCGCTGTTATACGAGGATGTCTGCCATTACGTGCTGGTGCTGGAAAGCCGCCAGCCTAAAGCCTTCGAGGCCGACCGGGACACCATCCACATCATCGCCGGACAGTTCTCGCTGGCTTTGAAGAGCGCCGCCATGTACGAGGAAAAGGAAACATTAGCCATCCGGGACGGGCTGACCGGGCTGGCCAACCACCGCCGGTTTCAGGAATATCTGGAGGAGACCATTGCAAAGGCCGGCAGCCAGCCGGTGGGCATAGCCCTGTTCGATATTGATTTCTTCAAGAAGCTGAACGACAATTATGGGCATCCCATAGGCGATGCGGTGCTGAAAGAGGTGGCCGCCCGGCTGAAGAGAAGCATATCTTCTTTCGATTTCGTGGCCCGCTACGGGGGCGAGGAGTTCATTGCGGTGTGGCCGGGACGGAACGACAAGGAGGCCGCCCAGCTGGCCGAACAGGTGCGCCTGGCCATCGAAGGGGAAAAATTCCAGACCACGGCTGGGGACCTGCCGGTGACCGTCAGCCTGGGGGTGGCTTCCTATCCCCAGGACGCCAAGAAGAAGGCCGAATTGATAAAAGCAGCCGACGAGGCGCTATATGCGGCCAAGAAGGGCGGGAGGAACCGGGTGGTTCGGTTCGCCGCCATGGAGAAGGACCCGGGTTAGCCACCAAGGCACAAAGGCTTTTACTGTCATCCCGGGGTGATTTCAATGCAATACAGGTTGAGGAATGCGGAATCGTCACCCATTCGGCTAGTATGATAACCGGCAGGTCTCAGGGTGACAGCATCAAGTCATATTTTTATAAAAGTATGCCCATTAATAAATTCATAACATATATCAAGGTCCAGCGCAATTTGGCCGACAACACCTGCCAGGCCTACCAGCGGGACCTGCGGCAGTTCTTCGATCATCTTAAATATGATGACCTGACCAAGATCGACCGCAATATCATCCGCAATTATCTGGGTATACTGCAAAGGCAGGGATTGGACAAGCGTTCGGCGGCCAGAAAGCTTTCGACCATAAAAGCCTTCTTCAAATACTGCGCCCGGGAGAATATAGTTTCTGTCAACCCGGCCTTGGGATTAAGATCCCCCAAGCTGGATAAAAAACTGCCTTCGTTCCTTTCCGAACAGCAGGCGGAGGAGGCCGTCCAGTCAAACCAGGAAAAGCCGGAGGATACGGTCCGCAACAATGCCATTATGGAACTGTTATACGGCAGCGGATTGCGGTCATCGGAGCTGCTGGGACTGAAGGCCGGGGATCTGGACCTCTCCGGCGGGCAGGTCAAGGTCATGGGCAAGGGCAGCAAGCAAAGGATAGTGCCGTTGACCCGCGAATCCATCAGCGCTTTGAAAAAATACATTGCCGGGCGGGAGAATCAGGAAATAGTTTTCCGGGGGGCGCGGGGGATGGCCCTCAACCGGAGGCAGTTGCAAAGGATCGTCCAGACCCGCATCCGCTCGGCCAACTACGGGGGCAAGGCCAGCCCCCATGTCCTGCGACATTCCTTCGCCACCCATCTGTTGGACCGGGGGGCCGACCTGAAGGCGGTCAAGGAACTGTTGGGCCACGCCAACCTGTCCACCACCCAGATATACACTCACATCACCACCGACCGGCTGAAGAAGGTATACCAGCAGGCCCATCCCCGGGCGGACGATGAGGAACAGGAATAGAGGGCACATAGTTTCATCCCTTAATAACAATCTGGAGGATAAAATGAAAATAATTAATATTTTATTATTGCTTATTACTGGTGCTGTTAGTACGATAGGTGTATTAATTTTTAATAATCTTTTCATCGGATTTCCATCCTATCAACAGAATATAGAAAACATTAAAAAAATTGAGATAGGTATGAATAAAAAAGAAGTAATGAATATAATGAAAGTCACACCAACCCATATACATTTTTTCAGAAATGAAAGATGCCCCTGAAACTGAAACATGGGTATACTATGCACCTCCGATAATATCAACCCAACCACATATAATGTTTGATTATAAAACTGGAGTTGTTAAATTTATATCAATTAATGAAGGGATAACAAAGGGAAGTACAGGGTATTAATATAATGAACTGATTTTGAATCTGCTCCTTATGACCGCCCCCTCAGCCCCCTCCGATGCGGAGGGGGATCGTTGTTTTCCCTCTCCAAATGCTTTTGGAGAGGGCGGGGTGAGGGCAAAAAACATCCCGTTGCAAATCAAATTAATTTGTGCTAAAATTATCACTTGTTTTGGAAACCAAAACCCAACAACATATATATTGCCGTGTGATCACGGCAGGAGGAGTTCAAATGTCCAAGTATGTCTATTTCTTCGGCGGGAAATCGGCCGAAGGAAGCGCCAGCGACAAGAATCTTTTGGGCGGCAAGGGCGCCAACCTGGCCGAGATGTGCCATCTGGGGATCCCGGTGCCGGCCGGATTCACCATCTCCACCGAGATGTGCACCGTATTCTACAAGAACAACAAGAAATATCCGCCGGAGCTGAAAAAGCAGGTGGAGACCGCCCTGGCCAAGGTGGAGAAGGTGATGGGCATGAAGTTCGGCGACAAGCAGAACCCCCTGCTGGTCTCGGTGCGTTCCGGAGCACGCAGTTCCATGCCCGGAATGATGGAGACGGTGCTGAACGTCGGCCTGTGCTCGGCCACCATCCCCGGGATGATAAAGAAGACCAACAACCCCCGCTTCGTCTACGACGCCTACCGCCGCCTGATCATGATGTACTCCGACGTGGTGATGGAAAAGGCCGCCGGAATGGAGCCCAAGGAGGGCCAGGGGATCCGCAAGCAGCTGGACGACATGCTGGGCGTGGTGAAAAAGAACAAGGGATACAAGACCGACGCCGATCTGACCGAGAACGATCTGATAGATCTGTGCGGCCGCTTCAAGGCCAAGGTCAAGGAAGTGATCGGCCAGGAATTTCCCGATAATGCCATGGATCAACTATGGGGCGGCATCGGAGCGGTGTTCTCCTCCTGGAACGGCAAGCGGGCCATCTCCTACCGGAGGATAGAGGGCATCCCCGACGAATGGGGAACCGCGGTCAACGTTCAGGCCATGGTGTTCGGCAATATGGGAGAATCCTCGGCCACCGGCGTGGCCTTCTCCCGCAATCCGGCCAACGGCGACAATCATTTTTATGGCGAGTGGCTGGTCAACGCCCAGGGCGAGGACGTGGTGGCCGGCATCCGCACCCCCAATCCGCTGAACGAGGACACCAAGAACGAGCAGAACAGGCATATGTCCTCCCTGCAGACCGCCATGCCGGAGGTCTACAAGGAACTGAACGGCTTCCGCAACCGCCTGGAGAAGCACTACCGCGACATGCAGGACATCGAATTCACCATCCAGGAGGGCCGTTTGTGGATGCTGCAGTGCCGCATCGGCAAGCGCACCGGCACCGCCGCCCTGAACATGGCCATGGACATGGTGGAGGAGAAGCTGATCACCAAGGCTGACGCCGTCACCCGAGTGTCCCCGGCCCAGCTGGACGAGCTGCTGCACCCCATCGTCGACCCGGCCGCAGAGAAGAATTCCGCGGTGCTGGCCAAGGGCCTGCCGGCCGGACCGGGCGGGGCCAACGGCCAGATAGTCTTCACCGCCAGCGATGCGGTGGCCTGGCAGAAGCAGGGCCAGAAGGTGATCCTGGTCCGCGAAGAGACCAACCCCGAGGATGTGGAGGGGATGAGGGCCGCGGTGGGCATCCTGACCGCCCGAGGCGGGATGACCTCGCACGCCGCTCTGGTGGCCCGGGGCTGGGGCAAGTGCTGCATCGTGGGCAGCAGCTCCCTGCATATCGACGCCCATGCCAAGACCATGAAGGTGGGCGACAAAGTTTTCAAGGAAGGCGATCATATCACCCTTAACGGGACCCGGGGCTACGTCTATGCCGGGCAGCTGGCTATGATCGACGCCACCGAGAATCCCCGCTTTATGGGCTTCATGAAATACGTGGATTCCTACCGCCAGATGAAGGTCCGCACCAACGCCGACACCCCGGAGGATGCCGCCAAGGCCCGGGGATTCGGGGCCGAAGGCATAGGGCTGTTCCGCACCGAGCACATGTTCTACGGCAAGAATTCCGAAGCCCCGCTGTTCTGCCTGCGCAAGATGATCATCTCCCAGAGCGTCGAGGAGCGTCGGGCGGCCCTGGCCGAGCTTTACCCCTTCGTCAAGAAGGACATCAAGGCCACTTTGGAGGTGATGGACGGATTTCCTGTCACCATCCGGCTGCTGGACCCGCCGCTGCACGAGTTCGTGCCCACCCGCCAGGAGGAGCGCAACAAACTGGCCCAGGCCCTGGGCATCACCCCCGAAGCGCTCGATAACCGGGCCGACGATCTGCACGAGTCCAACCCCATGATGGGCCACCGCGGGGTGCGCCTGGGCGTCACCTATCCCGAGATCACCGAGATGCAGGTGCGGGCCATCCTGGAATCCACCGTGGAGCTGATCAAGGAGGGCAAGAAGATCAGCCCTGAGATCATGGTCCCGGTGGTGGGAATGAAGAACGAGCTGGTGGACCAGAAGGCCATCGTGGACAAGATCTACGCCGAGGTATGCGCCAAGTACGGCGTCAAGAAGATCGACTACATGTACGGCACCATGATCGAGGTCCCGCGGGCCGCGCTGACCGCCAACCGGATAGCCGAAACGGCCGAGTTCTTCTCCTACGGCACCAACGACCTGACCCAGATGGGCTTCGGATTCTCGCGCGACGACATCGGGGGATTCGTGCCGGCCTACGTGGAGAAGAAGATCCTGCCGGCCGACCCCTTCCAGATCCTGGATCAGGAGGGCATCGGGCAGCTGCTGGAGATAGGCATCCAGCGGGGCCGGGCCACCAGGCCCAACCTGAAGGTGGGCATCTGCGGGGAGCATGGCGGGGAGCCGTCATCGGTGGAGTTCTGCCACCGGGTGGGAATGAATTACGTTTCCTGTTCGCCGTTCCGGGTGCCGATCGCCAGGCTGGCCGCGGCTCAGGCGGCTATTAAAGACATGAAGGCAGAGAAGTCTAAAATCGGAAATCGGAAACCGAAGACCGTGAAGCCGAAAGCGACACCTCGACGAAGCTCGGTGCCCACAACCAAGAAGGCTGTGAAAAAAGCAGTCAAGAAAAAAGGCACACCTCGACGAGGCTCGGTGTCCGCATTGAAAAAAGGCAAGAAGTAACCAGAATCATATAAAAAGCCCCTTCAGCAATGAAGGGGCTTTTTGGTATGTTTTTATGCTTGTTTTTGTTAAAAATTAGGTGTATCCTTAACGCAATTACTAAACGATATGAGGTAAACATGAGCCAGCGGCAAATTGCCCAAAAACAGATAGAGAGCCTGATATTAAAATTCCGTCAGAACGAAGAAAGTTATAGGAACGGTTCATACAACGAAACCCAACTGCGCCGGGAGTTTCTTGATCCGTTTTTCGAGGCGTTGGGTTGGGATGTAACAAATAAAGAGGGCTTGGCCGAGCAGTACAAGGACGTGATCCACGAAGACGCCATCAAGGTTGGGGAGCAGACCAAGGCCCCGGATTATTCCTTCAGAGTCGGCGGACAGCGCAAGTTTTTTGTGGAAGCCAAGAAGCCGTCGGTTTCCATAAAAGAAGATATCGGCCCGGCCTACCAGGTGCGGCGTTATTCCTGGTCGGCAAAATTATCTTTGGCTATTCTTTCCGATTTTGACGAATTGGCGGTTTACGACTGCCGCCTAAAGCCCAAGCCCGCCGACAAGGCCTCGGTGGGCCGGGTGGCTTTTTACACCTATGACCAATACCTGGAAAAATTCGATGAGATATACGACCTTTTCTCCAAAGAAGCCGTACTAAAGGGCACATTCGACAAGTTTGCCCAGGCCGACGCCAAAAAGAAGGGCACCAGCGAGGTTGACAAGGAATTCTTAAAGGATATCGAGCACTGGCGGGAGATACTGGCCAAGAATCTGGCCATGAGAAATGAAAAGTTAAGTAATGATGACCTGAATTATGCGGTGCAGACCATAATTGACCGGATCATTTTCCTGCGGATATGTGAAGACCGGAACCTGGAAGCTTCGGAAAATTTAAAAGGTTTGCTAACCTCGGAAAACATTTACAAAAGGCTGATCAACCTTTTCAAACTGGCCGATGACCGCTATAACGCCGGGCTGTTCGACTTCACTAAAGACCAGATAACCACACGGCTGAAAATAGACGACAAGACCCTAAGCGAAATAATCGGGCAGATGTATTATCCGGCCTCGCCCTACGTGTTCTCCCAGATGCCCATAGAAATATTAGGGCAGGTTTACGAGCAGTTTTTGGGCAAGGTCATCCGCTTAACCGCCGGGCATCATGCCAAGGTGGAGGAAAAACCCGAGGTGCGCAAGGCCGGGGGCGTATATTACACCCCGCAATATATCGTTGATTATATTGTGAAGAATACGGTGGGGGCGTTGTTGGCCCCCAAGTCTGACCCCTCTCCAACCTCTCCCCGCAGCGGAGAGAGGCCTGCATCCCTGACCCCGAAGGAAATCGAATCCATCAAAATACTTGACCCCGCCTGCGGCTCCGGCTCGTTCCTGATCGGCGCGTATAAATACCTGCTGGAATACCATTTGAACTGGTATATGGCCAACGAACCCAAGAAATACCCCAAGGCCGTTTTTGCCGACGGGCGCGGGGCTTGGCGTTTGACCACCAGCGAGGCCAAGAAGATTCTTTTGAACAATATCTTTGGCGTGGACATTGACAGCCAGGCGGTGGAGGTGACAAAGCTGTCCTTGCTTTTGAAGGTGCTGGAGAACGAAAGCCGGGAAGGCATGGAACAGCAGTTGAAGATGTTCAAGGAACGGGCCTTGCCAAATATTGATGGAAATATAAAATGCGGGAATAGTTTGATCGGGCCGGATTTTTACGAGGGGCAGATAAACCTCTCCCCGGCCCTCCCCTCGATGGGAGGGAGTAAGGGTGGGGTTTCTAACGAAGACGGCGCCAAAATAAACCCGTTTGACTGGGAAAGGGAGTTCCCGGTGATAATGAAGCGGGGCGGGTTTAATGCTGTGATAGGGAACCCGCCGTATAGAATGATACAACCCCATAATACATCAAATGAGATTTTAGATTATACAAAGAGCCATTATACAGTTGCAGAGTTTAAAATTGATCTATTTCATGTATTTCTTCAAAAAGGTATACGGTTGCAAAAAGATAATGGGTTGCTTGGTTATATTATCCCTGCAACTCTATTAAATAATGTACATGTTGAAAACCTTAGAGAATGGATGTTAAACAATGTATGCATTAATAAAATTGGATTAGCAGGGGAAAAAATATTTGAACAGGCAGACGTTTACACCTGTGTCTTGGTTGTTGAAAAAGAGCCAAGAGAGAATGCCCGGAACAATAACATCATAAAAACAACATTAGAATTAGAAAAAGCAAAATATAATGCTGGGATTCCTTATCACTGCATTAAACAAAATAGATTCTCAGAACTGGAAGGCAAAGTATGGAATGTTTTGCTTAATGAGAAAAATGTTGGTCTTATCGCTAAATTAAATAATGAAAATAAAAAGTTGATAGATGTTACGTCTGTCAATAGAGGTTTAATTACTGGCGATAAAGACAAATATATTTCCGAAAGGAAGATGACTAATGAGTATGTGCCTATTTTGTCTGGCGGTGATATATTTAGGTACTATGCAAATAACTATTCATCGTTTGTTAAATTTGTTAGGCCTAAGACATCTGGCGGTTGTTGGGACGAAGCAGTTCATTTTGCAAAGCACAAAGTAGTTATTAGGCAGATAGGCACTAGGCCAACGGCAGCAATTATAGAAAAACCTATTGCAGTAACAGGTAATATATTTACAATAATTCATCAAGACATAGATGTTGAAAAAACAATATTGGGCATACTGAATTCAAAGTTAATAGAATATTATTGGAAGTTGTCTTTTTCTGATTTTAAAAACTCGTTTCCACAAGTTACAATATTTAGTTTAGGGCAAGTTCCTATTACAAATAAAGTAAATGATAAAGCTTATAGAAAAGGCATGGTTGTTTTAGTCGACAAAATGATAAAACTTAAAAGTGATATTAACGGGATTAAAAATCCCAACGAAAAAGAAACCCTAACCCGCCAAATTACAGCTACAGATAAGCAGATAGATAAATTGGTTTACGAGCTATACGGATTAACAGAGGAAGAGATAAAGGTGGTGGAGGGGGAATGATAGATGCCAAAACAAAATCCGAGGAATTATTTGAAACCCTTTGTAATTCAAATGGCATTTTGTTCAATAAAATTCCCACTGCTTCTGAACAAGGGCTACAGACCCCAGATTATGAAATTATATTGTTTGACAATCGTGTAATTGTAGAAGTAAAACAGTTCGACCCAAATGATGAAGACTTGATTCTTATTGAAAATTTACGCACAAAGGGCAGTACTGGTATTCATGGTGATACTCCTGGGAAAAGAGCAAGACAAAAAATAACGGATGCAATGAAGCAGCTGCATGTATTGGCAAAAGATAAGCAACCAGCAATATTGATTTTATACGATAATATAAATATTGGCATTAGGCATACTGATTCATATAATATTAAAACCGCCATGTATGGGCTTGAATGTGTAGACGTTGGTTTTCCCACTGATATTAAGATAGCGCCGTTAATTATAGACCGGCGAAGAGGTGGAAAGCGGAAGGTTACCGAGCAGCACAATACAACCCTAAGTGCTGTTGTGACCCTACACGAAAGTATAAACAGTGAAATATCAGCTATATGCTATCATAATATTTATGCGGCATTACCTTTAAACCCTGAGTGGATGAGATTTAATAATGTTGTTCACTATACGTTAGAAGAAAAACAAAGGCTTAATTTTCAGGAATGGGTTAAAATATAAAATAGCACGATATAATAGTCGCAAAAGTTGACCAAATTCTATATCTTAGCAAACAGTTACTTTCAATTTAAAACCCCAACGAAAAAGAAACCATAACCCGCCAAATTGCAGCCACTGACAAGCAGATAGACAAATTAGTTTACGAGCTATACGGCCTAACCAAGGAAGAGATAAAAGTGGTGAAGGGTGAATGATGATTGAAAACAAAATAGAAATGGAACTACGCAAGTTGCAAATGCATAAAGTTGTCAGTGTCTTTTTATTAAACGCGGCTAATGCTTTAATGGAGGTTGATGGAGATAAACCAACTTCTTTATTTAAGAAGGATGGCCCCGTGCCCGACGAGCATCAATACTATAAGATAGAAGTAGGTAGGCGGACGGGGAATTTAATTTCATGGTGTAGCCAGCTTGATTATTCAGTTTTATACATCAGTAATTATGCAGCGACATATTCAATGAAAAAATCTGGCATTAGCAGGTATGAGCATTTGGCATACCACATAGAAAACTATTTAATACGGGTTAATTCTGTTTATGATAGAGTTTTACAACTAATTGATGCTGTTTTTCATCTGCAAAATGATTCATCTAATTGCCGCCGTGAAGTAATTGTAAATAATATGAAAGTCAAAAGAACAGATATACCCCAAGCTTTAAAACCATTAAGTAAGCATCTTGAGAAATACAGACAAGAACGAAATGCAATTATTCATCATGAATCTTATGATGATGATAAACTTCGCTATCTTGGTTTATATACAGTCTTAACAGAAAATAATACTGATATCAAATTTAGCTTTAAATCCAATCTACCGTTGCTTAAAAAACAAGCCACTTCGGATGTTATCAGATGTAAAAAAATAGAATATACTGAATTTAACGTTAAACTGGCTTTAATCCTTTCAAATATATTAGACAAGCTTGAGCAGCACTACACAAAAGAAGAAAAATATTTATCAAAAGGTAAGAATTAAGGTCGTAGATGATAATGATTACTGAACTATTTCAAAAAGAAATACGTGAATTAACAACATCTTTAATGCAATTCGAAAGTAACGTTATTTCCTGGATAAAGCAGGGATTAGATATTTGGGTAAAGCAGATTGATTTGACCTTTACCAACCTCTATATTGCTTTAGGGCTATACGAATGGTGGATGGCACCATTTCTCCAAACTTTGACCCCGAATCAGATGGCCTATATTTATAATCGTATAGAAAGTAAACCTAAAAATGTTGGGAAAAGATATGTAGATATGCTGGTTGTGTTATTATATAGGCAAAACAATTATAAGATGCTTGATAAAATTATTGGAAAATGGTCAAGCAACAATTTTAGAAAAAGAAACAATATATTCAAGGAAGCTTTGTGGGCACACAAAAAGAAAAAATATGTATTGTCGACGCTTGCTTTGGTCCCTCAAATAGAAGGAATAATAAGAGAATTTACAGAAAACACTAAACGCAATGATCCTTGGAGAAATAATTTCAAAAAGAAATATGAATATTGTGGGGATTTAAAAACACAATATGATAAACTACTTACAAACAATATAACAACACAAGAGCAAACAACATTGTCAAGAAATCTTAGAATATCATTAAATATAAATCGCATAATTGAACTATTTGATGTTGTTGATTTTGAAAACCAACAGTCTGTAAATGGATATAACAGGCACGGGATGTTACACGGTTTTTGTAGTAAATACAATGAGGTGAATTCGTTAAAAACATTTCTATTGTTGGATTTAATACACGATTTTATTTCCGACAACGTTGTTGTTTGAAATGTGTCAATAAATACCACCGCTGCCGTTCAATCTGCCCGCTTAAACACAAATTAGTTAACTAACCTTAGTCTATTCGTAAAAGGACAAAACTGATGCGCTTCTTGACAACAAAACAAATATCCGGTGAAATAGAAGGTATATTGCGTTCCGCCAATGAATTTATAATGCTTGTTTCTCCCTATTTAAGTGTTTCCGATATGTACATTGAAAGGCTTGTAGAGGCCGGTAAGAAAAACATTAAAATAGACCTTGTTTTTGGCAAGAAAAAAGACATTTCAACTTCAGAGGAAGAAAAACTTACTGCAATCAAGAATCTCAACGTTCATTATTTGGAAATGCTGCATGCCAAATGTTATTTAAATGAAAAGGATGCAGTGATCACCTCCATGAACTTATACGAGTATTCCGAGAAGAACCGGGAAATGGGTATTTACATTTCAAAAGAAGAAAACTCAAAGTTATATAGTGAGGTTTTAAACGAAGCTTTGTCCATAAAACAAAATGCTGTCCGTCATTATCTGAATGGCGCTAACTCCGTAAAAGAAAACCACGCAGTCTACAATAATGGTAGGCAAGGATATTGCATCCGTTGCCATGCCAGTATAGATTTTGACCCAACCAGGCCTTTCTGCAGTTTCTGTTATAGAACGTGGGCGGAATTCAGCAATATTAATTTTCAAGAAAATTTCTGTCATGTTTGCGGCCGAGAAGCTAATACATCAATGAAAAAAACTATGTGCGGCAGTTGTTTTAGAACGTTTTAAAAATAAACTATACATTCACAACAAACCCATAACAGACCATTTTTTATTGACTTTCCAAATATTAACAGGTAGAAACCCTTAAGGCCTTTTACAAGGCCTATTTTTTTGCCCAAAAAGTGGCCTTGTGTGGATTAAACCAAAGGCATTTCGCAATGACCGCCCTCCGCCATTAGCAGGTAGTCCGTATAGGCGGACAGGCCAACCCCCTCTCCTCCACGGCGGATCTGCGACAATGTGGAGGGGGAATAACGCACCCCTTCCCTTACGGGGAAGAGCCTGCACTGAGAAGAATTATATTTATTCAAGCGAAGGGGCAGGGGTTAGGACGGGAGAGGTGGGTTTATGACTCACCCACTTCGAAAGGGCAATACTGGCAAACCTCAGTGCAGGCTCTTGATCCCCTCTTTTTAGAGGGGAGGGTTTGGATTGCTTTGTTAGTGTAAAGATATGCCATCTCGCAATGACGGTTCCCTCGCCAGATTTATCTGGAGAGGGGTAGGGTGAGGTCGGTAAAACCCTGGATTCCTGTCTTCACAGGAATGACTGGGGGTGGCGCTAAAAGTAAAAACCTTTGCGTTCTTAGTGCCTTAGCGGTAAAAGAATCAGCGGGTATCTGCGTAAATCAGCGTCCCATAAAAATCAAATATTTTTCACAAATATATTGCAAAGTTGACATAAAATTTGGTATTATGTAAGTTATTGTAGATACACAAATAAGGTCAATTTTATCGCTACTTCGGAAAAATCAAAAATAGATGTAATAGTCATCGGCGGTGGTCCTGCAGGGATGATGGCGGCCGGAAAAGCGGCCGAAAGCGGATCGTCTGTTATTTTATTGGAAAAAATGCCTTCCCTGGGCAAAAAACTGTTGATCACCGGTCAGGGCCGCTGCAACATCACCAATAACCTGGAAGTAAAGAAATTCATCGCCGACTGCGGCCCCCAGGCCCTGTTCCTGTTCGGTCCGCTGACCCGATTCGGTTTTGAATCCACCTTAAAATTCTTCGAAGAACTGGGCCTCAAGTGCAAGCTGGAGCGGGGCGGGCGGTATTTCCCGGAGAGCGACAGCTCTCGCGACGTGCTGGAGGCATTGGAGGGATATCTGGCTGCCGGAAGGGCCAAGGTGACAACCAATGTCAGGGTCACCGGCATCCGAAAAGAACGGGAGGGATTCAGCGTTACGGCCGGAACCGAAGTTTACCGATCGAACAGATTGGTCATTGCCACCGGGGGCAAGTCCTATCCCGGCACCGGCTCCACCGGGGACGGGTACTCCTGGGCCGCAGATCTGGGGCACAAGGTCACTCCATTGAAACCATCGGATGTGCCGCTCAATGTCAAAGAGGATTTCGTAAAGGAACTGCAGGGCTTAAGCTTGAAAAATTCGGAACTGACCTTTGGACGGGGCTCCAAAAAAATAAAATATTTCGGGGAGATGCTTTTCACCCACTACGGCATCTCCGGGCCGATCGTGCTGGATGCCAGCCGCGCGGTAGGCCTCTGGCTGGATACTGGCCCGGTGGATTGTCATTTGGACCTGAAACCGGCCCTGGATGAAGAGACATTAAATCGGCGGCTGCAAAGAGAGATCGTCGAATCTGGCAAAAAGACCTTCAAAATATTCATCAAGGAATACCTGCCGGCCAAGCTGATACCGGTGTTCATAGCACTTTGCGGGATCGGCGACGACCTGAGGGTCAACCAGTTGAACGCCGCACAGCGCAAAAAAGTCATCGAGCTTTTAAAGGATATCAGATTTACGGTGACATCCTTGCGGGGCTTCGACGAAGCGGTGGTGACGGCCGGCGGGGTGGATCCCGACCAGATAGATCAGGCCACCATGGAATCCAAAAAGGTCAGGGGATTATATTTCTGCGGGGAGATACTGAATCTGGACGGGCCCTGCGGCGGGTACAACCTGCAGATAGCCTGGTCCACCGGGTTCCTGGCAGGCAAAAGCTCAGGGGAAAAGTAAATGCCGAACCGAGCCAAAAGAGCCATACACATCATCTCCTTTGAGGAGAAGTTATCCAGCTGGGTCAGGTGGGCGGTGCTGTTCCTGGCCCTGCTGCTGGTGACCCTGCGTCCCCAGGCCATGGCCGGGCACTATTTGGGCCTGTACCTGACGCTGGGCCTGGCGGCTCTTTACAACCTGCTGGTGTTCTTTGCCGGAAGAAGGATGCTCAAAATACTGAGAGCCTTATGGGTGAGCCTGGTGTTCGATCTGGTGTTCGCCACTCTGCTGATAGCTTTTACCCTGGGGGCCCAAAGCCAGTTCTTCTATCTCTATTATCTGACGATATTCATGGCGGCGGTCTCCAGCAACCGTCAGGCGGCCCTGAAGGTCACCGTCCTGGCCTCGGGGATGTATTTTCTGGCTCTGATATGGAGGGGCGAACTAAGCTGGGACCAGTACTTTTTATACGACCTGTTGTTCAAGATCGGGCTGCTGTCGCTGACCGCCTTCTGGGCCGGACTGCTGTCCGACCAGCAGAAGAGATGGCGGCTACGCAACCAGGAGCTGTGCCAGATAGCCGACGAATGGACCAAGACGGCATCCGACATCCAGTCAGCCGCCCTGTTCGGGATGGGCGCCCTGCTTTCCTCCTCCCGCAACATCGAGGAGACCCTGAACCTGACGCTGGATGCGGTGCAGGACCTGCTGCAGGCCGACCGCTGTTCCATACTGTTGCTGGATCACGACTCCAATGAGCTGGTCTTAAGGGCCTCGCGGGGCGTCCGGGCCGGGGCGGTGGGCAAGCTGAGGCTGAAGAGCGACCAGGGCATCGCCGGCGAAGTGTTGAGGACCGGCCAGCCGCTCAATGTCCCGGACACCGACAAGGAGCCCCTGTTCGTTCCCTCGCCCAAGCACTACCACAACCGGATCCGCTCCATGCTGGTGGTCCCGCTGATCATCCGCGACAGGCGGATCGGGGTGATCAACATCTCCGAGGTCAAGTCCAACCGCAAGTTCAACCAGAGCGAGCTGGCGGCCATGACGCTGGTGGCCAGCTATACTGCGGTGGCCCTAGAGAATGCCGGTATCCTGGAGGAGAAGGAGAAGGAGGCCACCACCGACGGACTGACCGGGCTTCACAACTACCGCTACTTCATCGAGGAATTCGGCCGCCGGCTGGAGCACTGGCAAAAGAAGCAGGCCATAGTGTCCCTGATATGGCTGGATCTGGATTTCTTCAAGGAATACAACGACAATTTCGGCCATCTTAAGGGCAGCGAGATACTGAAGCGCCTGGGCGATATCATGATAACAGCGGTGGGCGTAAAGGAGGCGGTCTATTTCCGCTACGGCGGAGACGAGTTCGCTGTGATCCTGCCGGGGGTGGAAAATCAAACAGCGGTGGAGAAGGCCGAGAGCATCAGACACAGCATCTACCATACGGAGTTTGCCGAAAGAAAGCCGGGGGGCAAGCAGCTTTCCGCCAGCATCGGGGTGGTGAACTGCCCCGCTGACGGCCAGGAGTACCGGGCGCTGATAGAAAAGGCCGATCAGGCCATGTATCACGCCAAGGAGAAGGGAAAGAACCAGGTGGCTTTCTGGCAGGATGATAAAATAATAATCTACAGGAGGAAAGAATGAAGCTGGCAGTGGTGGGCACCGGCTACGTGGGCCTGGTGTCGGGGGTTTGTTTCGCCGAATGGGGGCATCAGGTGATCTGCGTGGACAATGATGCCGCCAAGATCGAGATGCTGAAGAAGGGCCAGATCCCGATATACGAGCCGGGGTTGAAGGAACTGATGGACAAGAATCTTCAGCGTCTGGAGTTCTCAACCTCCATCGAGGAGGCCACCGACAAATCGGACATCATCTTCATTGCGGTGGGCACCCCGCCCCGGCCCAACGGGGAGGCCGACCTTTCGGCGGTGGAGACCGTGGCCGCCACCGTGGCCCGCCGGATGAAATCATATAAATTGGTGGTGGAGAAATCCACCGTGCCGGTGCAGACCGGGGACCGGGTCAAGCAGACCATGGCGGTCAACAACCTCAACAAGGTGGAGTTCGACGTGGCCTCCAACCCGGAGTTCCTGAGGGAGGGCACCGCCATCGAGGATTCCCTGAAGCCCGACCGGGTGGTGTTCGGCACCGATTCCGAGCGGGCCAGAAAAATGCTACTGGAGCTGTATTCGCCGCTGGGCTGCCCCATCGTAGCCACCGACATCCAGAGCTCGGAGCTGATCAAGCACGCCTCCAATTCCTTTCTGGCCATGAAGATCTCCTTCATCAATGCGGTGGCCAACGTCTGCGAGAAATCCGGAGCCAACGTGGAACAGGTGGCCGAGGGCATGGGCCTGGACCGGAGGATCGGCCGGAGCTTTTTGAACGCCGGGATAGGTTTTGGCGGCTTCTGCTTCCCCAAGGACCTGCAGGCCTTCATCCGGATCTCGGAAAAGCTGGGATACGATTTCAAGCTGCTGAAGGCGGTGGAGGAGATCAACGAAGACCAGAAGAAACTGTTCGTCAAGAAGATCGAGGAGCTGGTGTGGAACATCTCCGGCAAGACCATCGGCATATTAGGGCTGGCCTTCAAGCCCAACACCGACGACATGCGCTTCGCCCCTTCCATCGACATCATCGAGGCCCTGCAGAAGGACGGAGCCAAGATCCGGGCCTACGATCCGGTGTCCATGGACCGGGCCCGGCAGGTGCTGAAGGACGTCCACTATTGCAATGATCCATATGACGCAGCCCGGGATGCCGACTGCCTGGTGATAGTCACCGAGTGGGAGGAATTCAAAAAACTGGACCTGGCCAGGATCAGATCCCTCCTGAAGGTCCCGGCCATCGCCGACGGGCGTAACATCTTCGATCCCGGAAAGATGAAGGAGCTGGGATTCATATACCAGGGCATCGGCCGATGAGACTGCTGGTGGCCGGGGGAGCCGGCTTTTTGGGCTCCCATCTGTGCGACCGCCTGCTGTCCGACCGGCACCAGGTGACGGCCCTGGACAACCTGATCACCGGGAGTCTGGAGAACATCAGCCACCTGCGGGGGAACAAGGATTTCAGTTTCATCGAACAGGATGTCACCCAGCCTTTCAAGATTGAAGGAAAGATAGATTTCATCCTCGACCTGGCCTCGCCGGCCAGCCCGATAGATTTCGTCAAGATCCCCATGGAGATACTGCTGGTGGGGTCGTACGGCGTTCATAATCTTTTAGAACTGGCCAGGGAGAAGCAGGCCGGATTCCTGCTGACCTCCACCTCAGAGGTATACGGCGACCCTCTGGTGCATCCCCAGAGCGAGGAGTACTGGGGCAACGTCAACCCCATCGGGCCGCGCAGTGTCTACGATGAATCCAAGCGCTACGCCGAGGCCCTGACCATGGCCTACCATCGCTATCGCAGTATCGACACCCGTATCGTCAGGATATTCAACACCTACGGGCCCAGGATGCGCCTGGACGACGGGCGGGTGGTCCCCACCCTGATCGACCAGGCTCTGAACAACCGTCCCCTGACGGTTTTCGGGGACGGCAGCCAGACCCGCAGCTTCTGCTACGCCTCGGACCTGATAGAGGGCATCTATCTGACCATCAAGTCGTCGGAGCACCAGCCGATAAACCTGGGCAACCCCCAGGAGATGTCCATTCTGGAATTCGCCCGGGCCATCAAGAAATACACCGGCACCGGGTCGGCCATCGAGCACCAACCGCTGCCGGCCGACGATCCCAAGGTGCGGCGGCCCGACATCGGCCGGGCCAGGAAGATCCTGAACTGGGAGCCCCAGATCGGATTTGAGGCCGGGATCAAAAAGACCATCGACTGGTTCGCGGCAAAAAAGTAAGCAATGGCAGGCGGGATGCGGGTAAACAAAAAGGTCCTTTCATATCTGCTGCTGGGCTTGATACTGCTGAACGGCCTGCTGCTGAGGGTGGGCGGCCTGAACTGGGGGATCCCCCGGGCGCCCTACTGGAAAGCCTATCATCCCGATGAAAGCGTGGCCTTCACCACCCTGCTGAAGATGTCCACCGCGGAGGAGGTGCTCAACCCGCATTACTTTGTCAATCCCACCCTGCACTATTACCTGATAGGCGCGCTGTGGTGGATGGCCCATACCGCAAAGTTCGTCCCCTCGCCCAGGGAGATAATGGACGAAGCATCCACGGTGACCCTGGATCACGTTTCCAGGATCTGGCTGACGGCCCGTTCCCTGAGCGTGGCTCTGGGGGTGCTGACCATCTGGCTGACCTACTTGCTGGGGCGGGAGTTCTTTAAAGACCAGATATATGCCCTGGCCGGGGCCTGGCTGGCGGCCGTAATGCCGACCATGGTGATACAATCGCACTACCTGACGGTGGACGGCCCGGTGGGATTCTGGTTCCTGGCGGCGCTGTGGTTGATCATCAAGGCTTTCAAGGATAACCGGCTTTGGATGTGGGCGGTCGCCGGATTGGTGTCGGGATCAGCGGTGGCCACCAAATACAACGCCCTGGCGGGCGTAGTATCGGTTTTCGGAGTTCTTTTGATCCGGCAGAAAATGAACCGCGACCAGCATATTGAAAAAGCGCCGATCAAAGTTTCCCTTTTTAACGGCTGCCTGATCGCAGGATTCCTGCTGGGATGCCCGTATTCGGTGCTGTCCTTCGCCGAATGGAAGGACGGGATAAGCAGCCTGCTTGCTTACAACGATTTTGCCACCGACTGGCTGTATCCCTGGCTCTACACCAGCCGGCATTCCCTGGGCTGGCCGGGATGGATATTGTTCCTGGCATCACTGTCAGCGCTGGTTATAAAGCCCGATAAAACCGGCCTGATCCTGGCGGCCGGCATTGTGCCGTATCTTTTGATCTACGGCTACAAGGCTTCGCCCTATATGCGGCACATGGTGCTGATAGTCCCCCTGATGGTGCTGCTGATCATCTATGCGGCGGAAAAGGCCGGGAGATATTTCAAGCGCCGCAGTTTTTCGTTGATCGCCGGCATGTTGGTCCTTTTGACCTCCGGTTACGCCCTGGCCAACAGCCTGGCCTGGGTGAAGGTGATGTCCGGGCAGGACACCCGGGAGGCGGCGGCGGAATATATCAAACAGCATGTGTCTTTTGACTCGATCATCGGACTGGCCGGCCGGCTGTGGTTCTACACCCCGCCCCTGGATGAGAGCCAGTATCACCTGCTGCGGCTGGATTACGATCCGGCCAAGCTGGAATATTTTCATCCGCCCCTGATCATCGTCAGCGAATACGAGTCCAAACAGTACGCCTTTTGCCGGGTGGCCCCCGAGGTGCGGGATGAGTTCTTCAGAGATCTCAAGGAAGATTACCGGGCCAGCCGGGTGTTCAAAAGGATCCCCCAGTGCTGGGGAATAAAATTCGAGGGATATCCCCTGGCCGACTGGAATTACTTCTACCCCGAGATAACCATTTACGAAAGGTCCTTTTAAATGAAACTTTCCGTGATCATGCCGGTCTACAACGAAAAGGCCACCATCGAAAAGATAATCGCCCGGGTGCTGGCGGTGCCCATCGAAAAGGAGCTGGTGATAGTTGACGATTATTCCACCGACGGAACCAAGGACATACTGAAAACTTACGAAGGCCGGCCGGGCATCAAGATATCATACCATCCCTACAATCTGGGCAAGGGGGCCGGGATCCGCACCGGGATCCGGGAATGCACCGGGGACATCGTCATCATCCAGGATGCCGACCTGGAATACTCCCCGGAGGAATACCCCCGGCTGGTGGAACCCATCGTGCGGGGAGCGGCCGACGTGGTCTACGGCTCCAGGTTCTACGGCACCCACCGGGTGTTCATGGTCTGGCATTATCTGGGCAACAAGTTTTTGACCGCCCTGACCAATGTTCTGTACAACACCATGCTGACCGACATGGAGACCTGCTACAAGGTATTCCGGTCGGAGGTGATCAAGGATCTAAATCTCAGATCATTCAGGTTCGACATCGAACCGGAGATCACCGCCAAGATATTCAAGAACCGTAAGCTTAGGGTCTACGAGATGCCCATCACCTACGACGGCAGGGATTACCACGAGGGCAAGAAGATCCACTGGTACGACGCCCTGCCGGCCATCTGGACCCTGATCAAATACCGATTTGTAAATTGATGGCCCGGAAGAAAAAAATACCGGCTCCAAACGAAACCACTGCCCAAGGCGGTTTTGATCTTTCGGAATGGGCGGCAAAGCATTCCCGGTGGCTGTTGGTCTCAATTCTGGCGCTGTTCATTTTGATCTCCCTGCTGATGTTCGATCCCAAGCCTTTCGTGGGGGGGGACAATGCGGCCTATGTGTCGCTGTCCAAGTCGCTGGCCCAGGGCCAGGGCTTGAGCGAGATATGGACCCCGGAGGGGAAAGCCCATACCCAGTATCCCTTCGGGTTCCCGCTGCTGCTGACGCCGGCATCATTGCTGAAAATGCCCTACGCCTGGTACAAGCTTATCCCCTGGCTGTCGGGACTGCTGTCCCTGCTGGCTTTTTGGCTCCTGATAAAGGAGGACAAGAAAGCTCTTTACATAGCGCCGGTCTGGCTGCTGGCCATCAATCCCTATTTTCTGGAATATACCCATTGGGTGCTGTCCGAGCTGCCCTTCACCCTTTTTGTCCTGCTGACATTTCTGACCCTGAAAAAATGGGAAAAGCGCGGCGGGCCTCTTTGGCTGTCCGGGGTCATTCTGTCCGCAGTCTTTGCGAATTATATCCGCAGCGCCGGGATAGCTTTGTATCTAGGGATCTTCATATATCTTCTTTTCAAAAGGAAGTTCAAGACGTCAGCAATATTCATAATCGGGTGCATCGCACTGACCATTCCCTGGTCCCTGCGCAACAGCCATTACGGGACGTCTGGCGGTTACCTGGAACAATTTCTGATGCGGGACCCCTACCAGCCGGAGCTGGGATTGTTGGGGATCGGCGGATTAGTGCAGAGATTTTTTGCCAACCTTAAGATATATTCTATAAATGTTCTGCCCAGGATGATGTTCCCGGCGGCCGATGACTGGGGGCTGTCCGGAGGCCTGGTGATAATAATGCTGCTAACCGTGATTCCGGCTGTAATTGTTTTGATAGCCAGGATCATCAAAAATCCCAAAGGCTACGATTGGTTCGTTATTATTTATCTGGGGATGTCCCTGTTGTGGCCGGAGGCCTGGTCGGACATCAGATTCTTGCTGCCTCTGCTGCCGTTTTTGCTGTTCTATCTGGTGCAGGCCTATCAATACGGTGTTTCATTGGTTTTCAAAAGAAAGGCATTCTGGCCGGCGGTGATGCTGTTATTCCTTATAGCCGCTGCAAATGTTTCGGCCGGCTGGAACAGGATCGGCAGCAACCTGGAAGCAAATAAAGATTACCCCCGGGATAAATATTCCGGTTACGATCCGGCCTGGCGCAGTTTCTTTGCCGCGGCGGAATGGGTCAAGAACAATACGCCGGAAAGCAGCATCGTGGTCTCCCGCAAGCCGACCCTGTTCTATCTGGGCGCGGAAAGAAAGAATTTCTGCTATCCTTTCACCACCAGGCAGGATTCTTTGCTGAAGGCGATAGAAAAGGCCGATTTTGTGATGGTGGAGCCGGTCAGCGGAACGGGGCAGAGATATTTGATCCCGGCAGTCCAACCTCTTTTGGACAAGAAATATAAAATAATCTACGCCAACGGCAACCCGCCGACCTATGTGCTGCAGAAATTAAAGGAGAATTCCGATGTCAAGTAAAATAGATATTTCCATCGTCATTCCGGTCTACAATGAGCGGGAGAACATCGCAGAGTTGTCACAGCGGCTGACTGCCGTCATGAAGAACTTGAAAAAATCGTACGAAGTGTTGTTCGTTGATGACGGCAGCAACGACACACCACACGACAGCGATGGCCGCAGCGCTACGCTGACCGAAATAATAAACGCGAAGAAAAAAAACAAGAACATTTCCGCCTTATCACTCGCTAAAAACTCGGGGAAGTCGCAGGCCTACATAGTCGGGTTTGATGCCGCCCAGGGCGACGTTGTGATCACCATGGACGGAGATCTCCAAGACCGCCCGGAGCAGATACCTGATTTCTTGGAAAAGATCAAAGAAGGTTATGATCTGGTGACGGGCTGGAAATACACTGGCAAGGGCAAGCGAAAGTATTCGTCGGAGATGTTTAACAAGCTGACCAGGGGGGTAACCCATCTCAATATTCATGATACTAACTGTCCTTTCAAGGCTTACCGTCGGGAAGTTGTCAAAAATATGTGGGTCTATGGCAACCTCTACCGGTTTATACCAGCAATGGCTTTTTGGCAAGGGTACAAGGTAACTGAGATCAAGGTGGAGAACGATCCCCGAAAACACGGGATAACAAAATATGGATCATTGCGATGGATGGGCGGATTCATTGATTTGCTAACGGTGTTCTTTCTAACCCAATACATAAAACGACCGCTCTATCTGTTCAGCATTGCCGGCCTGTTCTCCTTTTCCCTCGGTTTCCTGATCGAGTTGTATATTCTGATAGATGGGATCGCCAAAGGATTCATCAGCCATACTGCGTTGATGTTGCTGGGCATAGTCTTCATCATTGCCAGTATTCAGTTCGTATCCACCGGGCTGTTGGCCGAGATGATCATACGAGTGCGTCAAGAGCTGCAGCGAGATGTTCCGGTATATAAGAAATATTAATTTGAACCAGGCTAATAGAACACGGATTGAACGGATAACTAAGGATTCAACGGATGGTTTCCTTTTGTAAAATAAAGCACAGTGTCTTTGTGGCTTAGCGAGGAAAGCATAAATAGAAATCATTAATCGAAAAGAAATGGCAAAGCCAAAGAAAATAATAATCCTGGGCTCCACCGGGTCCATCGGCACCCAGACCGTGGAGGTCATCAATAAATATCCCCGGCTGTTCCGGGTGGTGGGGCTGGCGGCCAATTCCCGGTTCGACCTGTTGGCTCAGCAGATAAAAAAGTTCCGGCCCAAGATGGTCTGCATCGGCCAGGATCCCACCGGGATATCCGCCATAGACCACCCCAAAGCGCCGTTCAATCTGGTGCGCGGGCCGCAGGGATTGAAGCAGCTGGCCTCATTTTCCGAGGCCGATATAGTGGTCAACGCTTTGGTGGGCTCGGCCGGGCTGGAGCCGACGCTGGCGGCAATCGCTGCCGGACACGATGTGGCCCTGGCCAACAAGGAGACCCTGGTGGCCGGCGGACAGCTGGTGATGCGGGCGGTGAAACTAAAAAAGATCCGGCTGCTGCCCATAGACAGCGAGCATGTGGCCCTGCACCAGTGCCTGGACGGGCGGGATATTTCCACTGTCAAAAATCTTATCCTGACGGCATCGGGCGGGCCGTTCCGCTCGCATCCCTTAAAGCAGCTGCACTCGGTGAAGGCGCATCATGCCCTGAACCATCCCACCTGGAACATGGGACGCAAAGTGACCATAGATTCGGCCACTTTGATGAACAAGGGGCTGGAGATGATCGAGGCCCACCACCTGTTCGGAATCCCGCCGGAGCGGATAAAGGTGGTGATACACCCTGAATCCATCATCCACTCCATGGTGGAGTTCAACGACGGCTCCATAATCGCCCAGCTCTCGACGCCCGATATGCGCCTACCCATCCAATACGCCCTGACCTATCCTCAAAGGCTTCCATCGCTGATCAAAGACTGCCGGCTGGATGAACTGGGCCAGCTTACTTTTCATAAACCGGACGGGACGACCTTCAAATGCCTGGACCTGGCCTACCGGGCCATTGCACGCAACGGCATCATCCCGGCGGTGATGAACGCCGCCAACGAGGTGGCGGTGGAATATTTCCTAAACGGCCGGATCGGCTTCATGGATATCCCGGCGGTCATAGAAAAAACAATGTCCGGTTTCCCGGCGGGCAGCCGGGTCAACATAGGCAATATCATCAATGCCGACAGCCGTTCCAGAGCCAAGGCAGAAAAAATAATCATTTCAAGCATCAAGACAAGATAGGATAGATGGAAACATTTTTAGGTTTATTGCTGGCCATACCGCCGATACTGTTCGCCATCACCGTGCATGAGGTATCGCACGGCTGGGTGGCGTTCAAGAGGGGCGACCCCACCGCATACCTGATGGGGCGCCTGACCCTGAATCCGCTGAAACACCTGGACATCTTCGGCAGCTTCATCTTCCCCGGGATGCTGATACTGCTGAAGGCCCCGTTCGTGTTCGGCTGGGCCAAACCGGTGCCGGTGAATTTTTTGGCGTTAAAAGAACCCAAGAAGGACATGATCTGGGTGTCGCTGGCCGGTCCGGTCAGCAACCTGATCCTGGCCGCCGCCAGCGGGCTTTTGTTCCGCCTGCTGTATCCCCTTTATGAGGGACCGGGAACCCTGCTGTATCCGGTGATGATGATCCTGTTCTATCTGGTGCTGGCCGATTCGGTGCTGGCGGTTTTCAACCTGATACCCATTCCGCCGCTGGACGGCTCCAAGGTGGTGGCCGGGCTGCTGCCGGGGAGATTGTCCCTAAGATACCTGAGCCTGGAGAAATACGGCATGTTCATCTTCGTAGGGCTGATCATCCTGATGCAGGTGACCCGGATAAATATCCTGTCGTATCTCCTTCTGCCGGCATCCTTTGTGGCCAGCTTCTTTGCCGGACCGGAGATATTCAGTTTCCTGTGAAAAAACAAAGAGAACTTTCGGAGAATGATATGGAAACCTACAGCAACAAGCATTATCCGGTAAGGGAGGGGCTGGGCCTAATCACCATCAAGGGGATGCTGGCCCGCTCGGCCGGACTGTATCCCTACAAGACGGCACTGCAGATCAGGCGGGGCTCCGATTTTTACCAGGTCACCTACAAGGACCTGAAAGAGCGGACCGAACAACTGGCTTCGGGGCTGGCCCAAAAGGGCATCAAGCACGGCGACAAGGTGGCCATCATCGGGGAGAACTGCCCGGAGTGGGTGGAGAGCTATATCGCGGTGGCCAGTCTGGGGGCCATCCTGGTGCCGCTGGACACCCAGCTGAAGGCCCAGGAGATCCGCCACATCCTGACCGATTCCGAGGCGGTGGCCCTGATCGCCTCCAATAATTTCAAGGAGGTGACCGACGAGGCCGCCGGCAAGCTGCCCAGCCTGAAGAAGACCTTTTCCATGAACAACCTATCAAGTCTTTACGAGCCGCCCGAGCCCAAGACCCTCAAGCGGCAGGTGCAGCTGGACGACCTGGCGGCCGTCATCTACACCTCGGGCACCACCGGGCAGTCCAAGGGGGTGATGCTCTCCAACCGGAACATCATGTCCGACGTGGACGGGAGCTACCAGGTATTCGACCACGATCATCACGACAATTTCATCTCGGTGCTTCCCCTGCACCACACCTTCGAAGCCACCGCCGGGATGCTGGTCCCGCTGTATGTGGGCGCCACCATCACCTACGCCCAGTCCCTCAAGTCACGGGACATCATCAACGACATCCGGGACAGCCAGGCCACCATGATGGTGGGCGTCCCCCTGCTGTTCGAGAAGATGTACCAGGGGATCATGAGGGCGGTAAAAGAAAAACCCCTGCTGACCCGGATGGCCTTCTCCACCTCCAACGGGATCGTCAAATCCATCAAGTCCCTCACCGGGAAAAAGGCCGGGGGCAAGGTGTTTCATTCCCTGCGGGAGAAGGCCGGGATGTCCAGCCTCAGGCTGCTGGTCTCGGGCGGAGCGGCCCTCAATGTCGAGGTGGGAAAGGGCTTCGAGACCCTGGGATTCGAGATCGTCCAAGGTTACGGACTGACCGAATCCTCCCCGGTGCTGACAATCAACACCGTCAAGAATCCGGACCACGCCTCGGTGGGGGCGCCCATCACCTGCGTGGAACTGAAGATACTGGAGCCCGACGCCAACGGCATCGGCGAGATCGCAGCCAGGGGGCCCAACGTCATGCTGGGCTATTACCGGAACCCCAAGGCCACCGAGGCGGTGATCAGGGACGGCTGGCTGCTGACCGGCGACCTGGGATACATCGACCAGCGGGGCTGCCTGTTCATCACCGGCCGGGCCAAGAACCTGATCGTCTCGGCGGCCGGCAAGAACATCTACCCCGAGGAGATCGAGGCTCAATTGCTGGGCAGCCCCTATATCGCCGAGGTGCTGGTGGTGGGCGAGAAAAATCCCCAGACCGACCGGGAGGAGGTCCATGCCATGATCTATCCCAATTACGAGGCCTTTGACGAATATGCCGCCAGGCACAAGATGACCATGGACACCGCCCAGATAGAGAAGATCCTGAAGGATGAGGTCAAGCACCAGTGCGGCCACCTGGCCGATTACAAGCGGGTCAAACACTTCTCCGTAAGGGAGGAGGAGTTCCCCAAGACCACCACCCGCAAGATCAAGCGCTACCTGTTCGTGGGCAAGAAGGTCAACGTCTAAACGAAAAACGATAATATAATCTCCCAAATATCGGAGGCAGGAAAAGTATGTTGTTCGCCAAAAAGAAGGAAGACAAGGCTCAGGCCAATCCCCTGGAACAGATGAAGAAGGAGGAGGCCGAGGTCATCGCCCAGGTGGAGCAGGGCCGCCGCAGCTATACCTCCCTGGACCAGCTGATAGCCGAGCGTAAAAAAACCATGGACGAGATAGACTCCCGCCTGGCCGAGTCGCTGGGCGAAGAGATGTCCATGTCCCAGAGGATGGACGAGGCCAAGGCCAAGCTGGACGAGGTCAACAAGAAGCTGGATGAGAGGTCCAAGGAGGATTCCAACCTGGCCACCAAGATCTGGGAGAAGCGGGCCGAACTGCTCAGCGTCAACCAGCAGATGGACGAGGCCAAAAAGACCGCCGATGCCGCAGTGCAGCAGAGCCAGTCGCTTCAGGCGGACATCATGCTGCTGGAACAGCAGGCGGCCGAAGGACAGAACCAGTCGGACAAATGGAAGAAGGAACTGGAGGCCCTGGAGAAGGAGATAAACCAGAAGCGCCAGGAACAGGAAACGGTGGTCTCCCAGTTCGCCGAGAAGGAAAAGACCCTGGCCGAGTTCCAGGAACGGCGCCAGTCGTTGATGGACCAAGAGAAGAAACTGGCAGGGACCGTGGAGGATCTCAATGCCCTGATGAAGGAGCTGCAGGCCAAGATAGACCAGGCCCAGGACAAGCAGGCCCAGATACTTTCGGACCTGACGGCGGCCGAGCAGGAGAAGAACGGGCTTTTATCCCAAAGCGAATCTTTCAAGTCGGAAGCCAAGCAATTGGAGGAAACGGTCAACGGCCTCAAGACACAGAAGGACGAGCTGGAGAAGGGCATCGCCGAGATCAGGAGCTCCGAGGCCCAGGTGGTGGAACGACACGAGAGCCTGAAGAAGCAGGAGGATGCCATAAGGGAAAGGCTTGAGGGTCTGACCCAGCAGGAGGCCAGCGTCTCCACCAAGATGGAGGCGCTGAACGGCGGCCTCAAGGAGGCCGAGGAGAAACTGCAGGCCGTGGTCAAGGAGCAGCACGAGCGGAAGCAGCAGCTGGACAGGCTGTCCGAGGAACTGACGGCCAAGGGGAAGGAACTGGCGGAGAAGCAGGGCCGTCTGGAGGAGATCGAGCTGGATATCGACCTGAAGGCCGAGGAGCAGGCCAATGCCACCAAATCCCTGGAGGAGGTCCAGGCCGGAGTTTTAAGGGCCGAGACCGAACAGGCGGAATCCCAGCAAAATATACAAGAATTGAACCAGGCCATAGAGGAAAAACAAAAACGGGTGTCCGAGCTGGAGCAGGAGGAGGCCCAGAAGCAGCACGAGGTCGAGGCCATCCGCGAACTGGAGACCAGCCTGAACAATCTAAAACAGCAGATATCCCAGGCCGAGGCCAGGCGCGACGAGATCAACACCCAGATCCTGACCTCCGAGGAGAAGGTGCCGGAATTGCTGTCCAGCCAGAAGGAGCTGGAGTCCCAGGTGGAGAAACTGGCCAAGAAAGAAGAGAAGCTGGCCCAGAAGGTGGAAGAGCTGGAAGGCAAACGCAACCAGCTAAAGGAGCAGAACGAAGAATTGGCCGGCCAAAAGAAGGGGCTGGAAGAGGGTCTGAAACAGATGGAGGAGCAGAGCCGCCATTTGGACGATATCCGGAAGCAGGTGGAGGATCTGGAGAACCAGCGCAAAGAGGCGGATGGACAATTGTCCGAACTTCGCGGCCAGAAGGAGCAGGTGGACGAGGAATACAGGCAGAAACGGCAGCAGCTGGATAATTTCCAGAACGAGGTGAGATCGCTGGAGGATAAAAAGTCCGAATTGGAGAACAGCCACGGCCAGCTAAAACAGGAAATATCCCAGATGGAGCAGCAAAAGAACCAACTGCAGGAATTCCTGTCCCAGAAGCAGGACCTGAGCCGGGAGGCCGAGGAGATCAAGGGCAACATAGAAGCCCTGCGGTCCGAGCTGGAGGCCTCTCAGCAAAAGGTGCAGGAGTTGCAGGAATCGGAGCAGCAGCTGACGGCCAGCGTTCAGGAGAATCAATCCAACCTGCGCAGCCTGGAAAAAATCCTGGAGAAGAGAAGATCCGAGGAGGAGGATATAAACCAACGGATCGCCAATGCCGAAAAGTCCAACCAGGAGATCATGGCCCTGATGAACCAGATAGACGACAGGAAGCAGCAGATGGGCGAGCTGGAACAGCAGGTGGCCCTGCTGCAGCAGGAGGAATCCCGGCTGCTGCGGGAGCGCGACGAGAGGGAAAAGCTGGAGGCCCGGCGCAAGGAGGAGGAGAGGGCGGCCTTCCTCCGGATAAAGGCCAAGGGACGTCCGGTGACCGGATTGTCGCAAACGCCACCGGTCCCAAAATCGGAGACCGCCCAGGATCAGAGCGAGGAACTGGAAGCCCAGGAACCGATCCCAGCCGTTCCGGCCCGGCAGCCGATGCCGCTGATGGCCAAACCCAAGCTGGCTCCCATCAAAACCGCCCAGGAGGCTCATCCGCCCTCATTGCTGGCGGCCAGGGATAAACCCCTGCTGCCCAGACAGCCTTTGCTGTCTCCCAGGCCTGAGGGAAAACCGATCCCCAAGGCGGCCCTGGCCCTCAAACAGGCGGTCAACCCCTTTGCCAAACCGGCCCTGACACCCAGGCCGGCCCCGGCCCCGTTGCTGAAAAAGGAGATTTCCCAACCTGAGCATTCTTTATTAAAACCGCCGGCCCACAAGTCACTGCTCAAGCCGGCGGCCGATAAGGACAAACCTGACAAGGAGATCACTTTCGGGTAATAGCTGCCGCCAGAGGGGATCAATGGAACGGGGATTTAACGGATAACTGCGGATTCACACGGATCAAATTATATAGGATTATTTTGAGCAACAATCCCGAGATATTGGACAGGTTCCTGGGGCATCTGACCGTGGAGCGGGGGCTGGCCGGAAACAGCATCGAGGCCTACTCCCGGGACCTGCGCCGGTACCTGGATTCCCTGGAGATCCAGGGGATAACCGATCCCTCAAAAATACTCCGCAGCCATATAGCCCAATTCCTTTCCCAGCTGGCGGGATACGGACTCTCTCCCGGCAGCCTGTCGCAGAATATTTCGGCGGTGAGGGGGTTTCACCGCTTTTTGGTTGGAGAGGGCCTCTGCAAAACCGACCCCACCGAGAACCTGGATTCGCCCAAGCTGGCCAAGAAGCTTCCCGATGTGCTGGACACCAATGAGATCGAATCCCTGATGTCCCAGCCGGACACCTCGACACCGCTGGGCCTGCGGGACCGGGCCATGCTGGAGGTGATCTACGCCTGCGGCCTGCGGATCTCGGAACTGCTGGGCCTTAAAAGGTCCGATCTGGCCTTCGACCAGGGATACATCCGATGCTTCGGCAAGGGATCGAAGGAGCGGGTGGTGCCCATCGGCCAGACCGCCCGGCGCTGGACCGAAAGATATCTGGAGGGCTCCCGCCCGGTATTGATCAAAAAGATCGCAACCGATGTGCTGTTCCTGAACAACCGGGGGAGGCAGATGTCCCGGATGGGTTTCTGGAAACTGCTTAAAGCCTATGCCCAGAAGGCCGGGATAAAAAAGCGGGTGCATCCCCATATTTTAAGGCACAGCTTTGCCACCCATCTGCTGGAGGGCGGGGCCGACCTGCGCTCGGTGCAGGAGATGCTGGGCCATGCCGATATCTCCACCACCCAGATATACACCCATGTGGACCGGGAGTATCTGAAGGAAGTACACCGGCAATTTCACCCCCGGGGATAATTTTAAAAAATAATATAAGGAGCCTTTTATGCGCCAGATAATCAAAACCGACAAGGCCCCGGCGGCCATCGGGCCCTATTCCCAGGGCATCGAGTTCGACAGCAAATTAGTCTTCACCTCCGGGCAGATCCCGCTGGACCCCAAGACCGGCCAGCTGGTGGAGGGCGACATCAATGTCCAGACCCGGCAGGTGCTGGAGAACCTGAAGGCGGTGCTGGAGGCCGGAGGATCCAATCTCAAGAAGGTCATCAAGTGCACCGTCTTCCTGGCCGACATGAATGATTTCGCCGCCATGAACCAGGTCTACGGCGAGTATTTCAACCAGGCCCCGCCGGCCCGCTCGGCCTTCCAGGTGGCCCGGCTTCCCAAGGACGCCAGGATCGAGATCGAGGCGATAGCGGAAATTTGATTAACCACAAAGACACAAAGGCACAAAAAGATCTGCTTGGTGCCTTGGTGGTAAAAAAGGCTCAACTATGATGAGAACCAAAGTCATCTTCAATCCCAAGGCCCACGGGGGCGAGGCGGCCGGGCATCTGGAGCAGGTCAAGGCCCTGCTGAAGGCCGCCGGCATCAACTTCGAGCTGTCGCTGACCGACCGGGAGGGCGACGCCCGGAAGCAGGCCCGGGAGGCGGTGGAGCGCGGCTTCAAGGTTATCGTGGCCTGCGGCGGAGACGGGGTGGCCGGCGAGGTGGCCGGGGCGCTGGTGGGCAGCCAGGCGGTGTTCGGAATGATCCCCCTGGGCTCGGGCGACGATCTGGCCAAATCCCTGAATATCGGTCGCAACATAGCCCACGCCGTCAGCCATATCAAACAGCACCGCACCAGGATGATGGACGCCGGAGTGGTCAATGGCTGGTACTATTTCAACTCGCTGGGCATCGGGCTGGACGGAGAGGTGATCATAGAAAAGCAGAAGATCAGGGGCCTGCGGGACCTGAAGCTTTACCTGCTGGCCACCGTCAAGGCATTGATGCGCTACCAAGGCCAGCGGATCAGCCTGGATTTCGGGCCGGGCAAGGTGTGGGTGGAGGCCCTGCTGGTGGAGATCATGAACGGGCGGAGCGTGGGCGGCGGCTATATTTTGACGCCGGAGGCCCAGATAGACGACGGCTGGCTGGACCTGTGCATCATCCACAAGCTGACCTGGCTGGAGTTCTTCCGGCACGTGCCCAAGACCTTCAAAGGGAAACATACCCATCTCAAGCAGATCGTGATGGGCCGGACCCAGAAGGTGGTGGTGGAATCGGAGCATCCCATGGCCGTCCAGGTGGACGGCGAACTGTGGCCCAAGAGGGAGAAGCACTACGAGGTGTCCATACTGCCCAAGGCGGTGGAGGCCATCGTGGGCGATCATGCTTGGTGAAGGATATTTCGCGATCACCAAAGCATGTTCAATGCTGTTGATGATAGATCATCAGATAAACCAAATGTAATTGAGGAGAGGGAAGAGCGCATAAGAAATCGCTTTTCGTTTACGATCCGGTAAAGGAGGATGCCCATGAACTTCAAAAAAGAGAACATCCAGCGCCTGTTCGAGGCCAATCCCACCATCCACGGGATATTGAAGGAGGCCGAGAACCACCTGATAGCCAAGAATCTTCTGGTGGTCTATCTGGACGAGATGGTCCGGATGCTGCACCTGGATATCATCGCTCCCAAGGGCCTGGAATGGTCGCTGCAGATAAACTGCATCTATGCCCTGCGCAAGATAATCTCGGTCCGCAGCGAGAACCTGGCCAAGTTCGGCATAATAAAACTGCTGTGGCAGCTGGCCCGGGATGACCATCAGGATCTTCCCGAAAACCTTTCCGACGCTTTCTTCGAGGACCTGCGGCACATATTCATGGGCACCACCGGGAAAAGCCGGGTCTATGACCAGGAGATCTATTCCACCTCGGCCGACATGCATGGCCGGGAGGCGGCCATCCAGCGTTCCGACCAGCTGGACGCCGTGGCCCTGCGCTGCGAAACCTTCATTAAAAGATACGCCTCCGGCCTGGATCCGGATGTCAGGAAGGCCAGGCAGCAGAACCGGGAACGGATATTGAAGCATTTCAACGCTTCCCAGGAAGACTGGAAGGATCACCGCTGGCACCTGAAGAACATCATCCGCAATGCCGAGCAGCTTTCCAGCCTGATCGATCTGAGCGACGAGGAGAGGAAGGCAATAGACAAGGCAAAATCCAGGGCCCTGCCGTTCGGCATCACTCCCTATTACGTATCGCTGATGGACCAGGACCCGTCCCGCACGAACGACCATGCCGTCCGGGCCCAGGTGATCCCGCCGGCCAATTACGTAAAAAAATGCTGAAGAACAAGGATGATCACAGCCATTCCCTGGACTTTATGCTGGAGCACGACACCTCGCCCATCGAATTGGTGACCCGGCGGTATCCCCGGATCGTGATCCTCAAGCCCTACAACACCTGCAGCCAGATCTGCGTCTATTGCCAGCGCAACTGGGAGATCGAGGACGCCCTCTGTCCCGAAGCCGAGGCCTCCCAGGAAAAGCTGGAGCAGGCCATCAAGTGGATAGCCGACCACCCCATGATCAGCGAGGTGCTGGTCACCGGCGGCGATCCGCTGGTGATGGAGGACGGCCGGATCGACAATGTGCTGTCCAAGCTTTCACGGATAGGCCATATCGAAAGGATAAGGATCGGCTCCCGGACCCCGGTGGTGCTGCCCCAGAGGATCACCGAAGGCCTGATGGATATCATCGCCAGATACCACCAGCCGGGCCTAAGGGAGGTGGCCATCGTCACCCATTTCGAACATCCCTACGAGATCACCGAAGAATCGATGGAGGCGGTGCAGAAATTCCGAATGAAAGGGATGTCGGTCTACAACCAGGCGGTGTTCACCGTGGAGAACAGCCGGCGCTTCGAGCTGGTGGCCCTGCGCCGGGCCCTGCGGCTGGTCGGGGTGGACCCCTATTATACCTTCAACACCAAGGGCAAGGAGGAGACCCGCAACTACCGGGTGCCGCTGGCCCGCCTGCAGCAGGAGGTCAAGGAGGAGGCCCGGCTGTTCCCGGGACTGGTGAGGACCGACGAGCCGGTTTACAACGTCCCCCGGCTGGGCAAGAACTATGTTCGGGCCGAGCAGCACCACACCCTGCTGACCATCATGCCCGACGGCAGCCGGGTCTACGAGTTCCATCCCTGGGAGAAGAAACTGGCCCTGGTGGACACCTACATAGATTCCGACGTGCCGATCTACGATTATCTGCAGGAACTGAAGCGGCGGGGAGAGAACATCGAGGACTACCGCACCATCTACTATTATTTTTGATATAAATGAAAGCACTGGCACTTCTCTCCGGCGGGCTGGACAGCATTTTGGCGGTCAGGGTGATCATGGAACAGGGCATCGAGGTTATCGGGGTCTGCTTCGTCACGCCGTTCTTCGGGCCGGAGAATGCCCGGAAGGCGGCCGGGGTACTGGGCGTCAAGTTGATCGAGCACGACTTCACCGAGGAATATTTCGCCATGATGAAAAGCCCCCGCTACGGTTTCGGGGGCAACATGAACCCCTGCATAGACTGCCACGGATTGATGCTGAAAACGGCCCACAGCCTGTTGGAAAAATTTGATGCTTCATTCCTGATCACCGGGGAAGTGCTGGGCGAGCGGCCCATGTCCCAGACCCGTGGAGGCCTGAACGCCGTCCTTAAATTATCGGCCGACCGGGACCTGGTGCTACGCCCATTATCCGCAAAGTTGTTGGAACCCACCAAGCCGGAACGGGAGGGCTGGGCGGACCGGGAAAAACTGCATGACTTTTCCGGCCGGGGCCGCAAGCGCCAGGAGGAGCTGGCCCAAAGCTTCGGGATAAAGGATTATCCCCAGCCGGCCGGGGGCTGCCTGCTGACCGAGGAAAAATATTCCCAGCGCCTGAAGGAGCTCATAGAACACGAGGGACTGAACCGTCAGGATGCGGAACTTTTGAGCCTGGGCCGCCATTTCCGGCTGGAGGAAAACACCAAAATGGTCGTGGGACGCAACCGGTCGGAAAACCAGCGGCTTTTAGATCTGGCCGGAAGCCAGGATACCGTCATCCGTCCGGCCGAGAATATCAAAGGCCCGGTGGGGATCATTAAGGGTGAGATATCGGAGGATATCTTACAGACCGCCGGGAAGATCCTGGCCAGATACTGCGACCGGCAGGAGGGCCAGGCAGTGGGCATAAACATCTACCGCAACAAAGAAAAGGAAGGCATCACGGTGATGAAGCCTCATGAGGCATTTGTTTTGAAGTGGCAGATATGAAGATCAGAAGGATGTTGTTCTGGGCGGCCATAGCGGCGGTCATGTCCCATCAGCTGCCGGCCCAGGAAAAAAATGAGGAAAAGAAGCCCCACCGTTCGCCGCTGTTGTCGGTGTGTTTCTCGGCGGCCCTTCCCGGGGGCGGGCAGCTTTACACCCAGCAGTATCTGAAGGCGGCGATCTTTGCCGGAGGCCTGGGATACCTGGGATACTGCTACAACCGGGAGGATCAGGCGGCCATAGGGAATCCCATTCAGGACGATTACAATTACCATAACCAGCGGCGGCGCAATTACAAATGGTGGTTCATCGGCATCTGGACTCTGTCGCTGGCCGATGCCTATGTCGACGCCCACATGTTCAAGTTCGACGAACACAGCGAGCCGGACCTGTCGCTACAGGTGACGCCGGGGTCGGTGGCCCTGGTCAAGAGATTTTGAACGTTTTTTCAGGCGGGGTCTTATCTTAGATGCCAGGGGTCTTTTCCCACGAAACATACAAAAAGCACGAAAATCAATCAGGTAATATAAAAATCAGTAAGAACCTTAGTGGCTTGGTGTCTTGGTGGTAAAAAAGCCGAATTATAAATCTATGTTTTTGTGATTTACCTTTAATTAAAAAGCGAATAATACTTGATCGTACGGATATGAACAAGGAATTTAAAAAAATTATCTGGCCCATAGCCTTCATCGCCCTGCTGGTGATACTGTCGTCATTCCTGCTTTACGGGCTGGCCCGGATGGAGGGCCAGGAGATCACCCTGCTGAAGAGCCTGTACATGGTGGCCATCACCATCTCCACCATCGGCTACGAGGATATGATCGGCACCCAGGGCAGCCGGCTGCTGACCGTGGTCAACATCGCCCTGATCTTCATCTACATGATCGGGGTGGCCTATGCGGTCTCCAACTTCACCGCCTTTCTGATAGAGGGCCGGCTGAACAAATTCTTCCAGTTGCGAAAATTACATAAGAGGATAAAAAGAATGGACAAGCATTACATAATCTGCGGGGCCAAGGATATCGGGGTCTATGTGGCCCGCGAACTTAAGGAGACCAAGCGGCCCTTCGTAGTGATCGACGAGAATCCCCACGTGCTGGATGCCATCCGCAAGGAGATCCCGGATGTGGTGGCGGTGGAGGGCGACCCCACCGATGATAATGTTCTGCTGGAGGCCGGGATCAAGAAGGCCCAGGCCCTGATAGCGGCCCTGGAGAGCGACAAGGAGAATCTCTATCTGGTGGTGGCGGCCAAGGATCTCAATAACGGCATCAAAATAGCTTCGCGCTTCAACAATCCCGCCACCCGGCACAAATTCGTCAACGCCGGGGCCTCCTACCTGGTCTCCCCCAATATGATCGGCGGGATGCGGATCGCCTCGGAACTGGTGCGGCCGGCGACGGTCTCTTTTCTGGACACCATGCTGAGAAGCAAAAAGCACGATGCCATGCGGGTGGAGGAGTTTCAGGTGCCCAAGAATTCCGGCTTTATCGGCAGGACCCTGCTGGATGTGCACCAGGAGACCGGGGTGCTGGCGATCTCGGCCAAGTGTCCGGGCAGCGAGGATTACGATTACAACCCTGATCCACTGATGAAGCTGGCGGCAGATATGGTTTTGATATTCATCACCACACCGGATAAGAGAATTCTGCTGGAAGAGAAGCTTTCCCGGTGAAATGTAATGCGCTTCAACCGTTTGGTGATGAATATTTTAAACTCCGGCAAAAGAACGGGAAAACACACCGTTGGTCCCGGCTGATTCAAATTCAGCGGCATAGAGAATTAGAGAATAACAGAACATTAAATCCATTTAGCAGGTCACTAAAATGAGACAGCGGATAATCCTCCTGCCCGTTTTTCTGTTTTTAATACCGCCCGGGCTTAGCGCCCAGAAGGATTCGATCGCGGCAAAAGTGCCGGTCATGCAGTCAATGCCAGATTCTTCTGCCGCCCCAAAGCCCGGCCCGGTTAGTGCCTCGGCAGGTGTGATCGATTCCAGCGACGAATATAATTTCCTGGAGTTGTATTATTACGGACCCGACTACCAAGGGATTTACGATGTGTACGACCCCTGGGACATCTACCCCGACCAGGAGGGCGATTCCCGGGAGCGGGATAACGACAGCCGCGACAGCCAGGAGCGGGATGCCAGGGAGGAGTGATCGCTACGGATTATAATATGCTCGCCAGATTATTCGGTTTCTATTCGGCCTTCAACAAAAAAGAAAGGCTGGTATTCTGGCTGATCATGCTGTCCTGCGTTTTTGACGGAATGACCCAGGGGGTGCTTCTGCTGCAGGAGACCATAGCCAAGAAAGCCATGGCTGCCAGCGATTTTCAGATATCAGTCATCGGATTGCTGGCCAACGCCACCATGCTGCTGTCGCTGGTGGTCAGTTTTTTCTTCAGCAACCGCAGCAAGAAATGGATCCTGATCCCGGGGATGATATTGGGCCGGCTGATCTTCATCCTGGCCTTCCTGCTGGAAGGGGCCAATCTTTTCCTGTTATTGCTGTTCTTTTACTATTCCCTGTATGCCGTCCAGGGCCCCATAATAAATTCATTCTATCAGAAGCACATCGCCCAGAAGAAGGGCCAGGTGTTCGGGCTGACCCGGATGGTGCTGATGGTCTTCTCCATGGCCACCTCCCTGATAGTGGGGCGCCTGCTGGATCTTTCCCCGCAGCTGTACAAGCCCATCCTGATGAGCATCGCCGTCACCGGGGGGATCACCTATCTGCTGTTCATCGTCATAGACTCACACATCGCCTACCGCCCGGAATCAAAATACCGGATGAGGCGCACCGCCCGCGACCTGAAGGTGATGTTCAAACGCACCGATTTTTTGATGTTCGAACTGGCTTTCATGACTTACGGGCTGGCCTTCATGGTGATGGTTCCGGCGGTGCCGCTATTCATGTTGAATCAGCTGAAATTCAGTTATTCCCAAATGGCCCAGGCCAAGGGGGTGTTCGCCCAGATTTTTATGTTAGCCCTGATGCCCCTGGCCGGGATGATATTCGACCGGATCAATCTATGGAAGATAGCGGCCATCTCCTATGCCATCATGGTGGGATACCCCCTGCTGATGCTTCTCTCCAGTCTTTATCAAAGCAGGATACTGGCCTATGCCAGTCTGTGCTTCTTCTCTCTGGGCCTGACCGGCGTCGTCATGTTGTGGAACCTGGGCTCCCTGCACTTTGCCGGAAACCGGGATTCCCTGGTGTACCAGGGGCTGCATGTGACCCTGACCGGGGTCCGGGGATTCCTGGGTCCGCTTTTGGGATATTACCTGCTTTCCCGGGTAAGCTACCAAGCGGATTTTATTTTGGCCATGATCCTGTTCGCCGGAGCCTCGGGGATGAGCCTCTATTTTAAAAGAAAATACAGCCAAGTATTCGCTAAAATATGAAAAATAATAAAAAACAGGTTATAGTTATCGGCCTGACCGGCGGGGCCGGCTCGGGGAAAAGCACCGTGGCTAAGGTTTTCCAAAGGCAGGGGGCCTGTATCATTGATGCCGATAAGCTGGGACATCAAATGCTGGATAAAAAATCACCCTGCTTTGCCAAAGTTATAAAAGCTTTCGGCCCCGGCATATTGTTGGGTAAAAACAGCATCGACCGCGGCCGGCTGGCAGAAATGGTCTTCTCCGATCCGGTAAAACTACGCCGTCTGAATCGCATCGCGCACCCCGCCCTTTTAAGGGAGATAGATAAGAATATCCTTCTCTGCCGGGAAAAATATTCCGCCAGGCCGATAGTGATTGACGCCGCCCTGATCGTGCAATGGGGTCTGGAGAAAAAACTGGACCGATTGGTAATGGTGGATTCCCCCAAAAAGCTCCGATTGTTCAGGGTGATGGACCGGGGAGTCCCTAAAGACAGGGCTTTGAGAATATTGGCCTCCCAGATGCCGGTCTCTCAAATAAAGAAAAAGGCTGACATCGTGATCCCAAACAACGGCACTATCGTGCAGCTGAAGGAGAAGGCGGCCCTGGCCTGGAGGAGGTTGGCGGAGGAAAATGTCATCCTGAAATAAAAAAAGGTTGAATTGTCCGGCCCTTTTGTCATAAAATAGATGCCGGCCGCTGATCAACAGCAGAAGGATGGTAAAATGAACAAGATGGATTGGCTGAAAAAGATCAATCCGGTATTATTCCTGGTTTTCTTGGTCCAGGCAGCGACAGGGGTGATCTACTTCCTGGTCGGCAGCGAGATCCTTGGGGTGACCCATCTGTTCGGGGGATTATTGATGATCTTGATCGCCGGCATCCATCTGGTTTTAAACTGGACCTGGGTAAGATCGAACTACTTTAAAAAGAAAGCACTAACAGACAAAGGATGACACCGTTTTGACAATAGAGGAATTGAAAAATAACGGCCAGATTGCTGATGAGAATATAAAGAACCTGCGGAGGTATCTTTGACCTGGACCGTTTGGAAAAGGAACTGGCAGAATACGAGGCCAGGATGTCGTCCCCGGATTTTTGGAACGACAATATCAAGGCCAAGGAGGTCATAGCAGAGGCCAACCGACGCCGGGAATGGATAGATCCCTGGAGGGAGCTTAGGAAAAAGTGCGATGATGCGGCCACCCTGCTGGAGCTGGTGGAGGAATCGGACAGCGAATCCTTAAAGGAGATCCAGGACGATCTGGCCGCCCTGGAAAAAGGGTTAGAGGGTCTGGAGTTTCGTCATATGCTGCGGGGAGAGGATGATGAACGAAGCGCTATTTTAACCATCCACCCCGGGGCCGGAGGGACCGAATCCCAGGATTGGGCCGAGATGCTTCTGCGGATGTATACCCGCTGGATGGAACGTAACGGCTACCAATATAAGGTGATCGATCTGCAGCCGGGCGACGAAGCCGGAATCAAAAGCGTTACGGTGGAGGTGACCGGAAGATATGCTTTCGGCTATCTTAAGGCCGAGATCGGCGTTCACCGGCTGGTCAGGATATCACCCTTCGATTCCAACAAACGTCGCCATACTTCGTTTGCCTCCACTTTCGTATACCCCGAGATCGACGATGACATCAAGGTGGACATTCCTGAATCAGATATTAGGATAGACGTTTACCGGTCCGGCTCGGCCGGAGGGCAGAATGTCAACAAGGTGGAAACTGCCATCCGGATGGTTCACATCCCCACCGGGATAGTGGTCTGCAGCCAGAACGAGCGATCCCAGCACCAGAACCGGATCAACGCCATGAAGGTGCTGCGCTCCAGGCTGTACCAGCACTACAAGGCCGAGGATGACAAGAAGCGCCAGTCGCTGGAGGCCACCAAGACCGATATCGCCTGGGGAAACCAGATCCGATCCTATGTTTTCCACCCCTACAGCATGGTCAAGGATCATCGGACCCTGGAGCAGACCGGAGATGTGAAAGCGGTGATGGATGGGGAGATCGACCGGTTCATAAACGCCTATCTCAAGCGGGGCGGCAAGTTCGACAAGATGGAATCCGGGGATGACCTCTGACCGGATAGGTTTTTTGAACCACAAAGAGCACAAAGGACACAAAGGTTTTAATGTTTTTAACTTTAATAAAGACCCAAAATCAAAATAATGGAAGGAGGTGTGTTGAATGGTAGCAGCTTATGAGTTCATCAATTGCGATGCCGGCAAAGCCGAACTGGTGGTCAGGGCCCTGCGCAAGATCAAGGGGTTGAAGCAGGCTCATGTGGTGACCGGACTTCATGACATCATCGCCTACGTGGAGGCCCCCACTATGAAGGACCTGACAAAACTGATCATTTCCAGGATCCAGGGGACCAAGGGCGTCGGCCGGACCGTCACCTGCATCGTGGTCAACGGCAACTAGTTTTATCTGCTTTTTAAAAGGGCCGTCCGTCAGGGCGGCCCTTTGGCATTGCTTAACCCGTTAATATTATTAATAAGGAAGCATGCCGCCATCATCATCATGATAGTGCTGATAACCTTGATGATGGAGGGCACGACCATGAAAGCAAAGAAGATCATCATGATGATGGGGTCCAATATTGTAGTGGCTAAATATAAAAAAGAACTTGACATTAAACTAAAAATGTGTAATAATCTCGGTAGATATTAATAACTACCGAGACATAAACACATGAGAGATCAGACGCTAAAAAGAATAAAGAAGAAGTATGCACGGCAAGCATATTTTACCATAGCTGACGCGGTTAAAATGGACATTCATCCGGAGGTCATACGCCGGATGACCAATAAAGGGGAGATTGATCGTATTAGGCGTGGTGCATATCGTGTTATCGGAGCGGAACTCACGGAAAAAAATTCATTGGCCCTGGCGGCAAAGGCTGTACCAAAGGGTGTTATCTGTCTGGCAACGGCCCTCAGGTTTCACGGTATCACGACCCAACTGCCCGCGCAGGTCTGGATCGCCATAGAGAATAAAATGTGGCGAACGAAACAGATTGATACCGGGCTGCAGCTGGTGTTCTTTTCCGGCGAATCCTTTACCTCGGGCGTCGAAGACCATCTGGTCGAAGGCGTCACGGTCCGGGTCTACAACCCCGCTAAGACGGTGGCCGATTGCTTCAAATACCGTAACAAGATCGGACTGGATGTGGCGCTGGAGGCTCTTAAGGAAGGCCGCCGGAGCCGCAAGTTTACCGCCGACGAGCTGACCAAGTACGCCCGGATCGACCGGGTGCTCAATGTGATCAAGCCCTATATGGAGGCGGTCTTTTGAGCCGGAAGCCAGTAACCGACATCGGCGCTTCGGTGCGGGAGCGACTGAAACAGAAATTTCCGGGGTTCGGATACGATTTCCATGTCCTGCTCACCCATTATGCCCTGGAACGCCTGCTTTACCGCCTGGGTCGATCACATTACCGGGACCGGTTCATGCTTAAGGGCGCGTTGCTTTTTAAGGTTTGGTATGATCAGCCGGTCCGCTCGTCAATGGACGCAGATCTGCTGGGCAAAGGGCCCAGCGATATCCCAAAAATGGAGAAGATATTCCGCGATCTGTGCCGGGCATCCGTCGAGCCGGACGGGCTGGAATTCCTGGCGGACACCGTTCACGGCGAAGAGATACGGGAAAATTCGGAATACCAGGGCATCAGGTTGACATTGGCAGCGGTGCTGGCTGGCGCCCGGATACACCTTCAGATCGACATCGGTTTCGGCGACGCAGTGATCCCGCAGGCCAAGACGATAAAATATCCGGTGCTGCTGGATTTCCCGGCCCCCAGCGTCAAAGCCTATACGCTTTATACGTACATTGCCGAAAAATTCCAGACCATCGTTGATAAAGGCCTGGCCAACAGCCGGATGAAGGATTACTACGATCTTTGGTACATATCCCGGCACAATGAAATAGACGGCGTTACCCTATCCAAGGCGATAACAGCCACCTTTAAAAGAAGAAAAACGGAATTGCCAAGATCACTGCCGGAGGGACTGGATAAAGGATTTTCATCTGATCCCGCCAAACAAAGGCAATGGACATCATTCCTGGAAAAGAACAAACCGCGTGAAACCCAAGAGTTGATCGCCGCCGTTGATGGGATACAGGGTCTTCTTATGCCTGTGGTTCAATCTTTGATTGAGAAGAAACCATTTAATAAAGTGTGGCATTTGGGACAAGGTTGGCGTTGAGTGCCTTAATTAGTGGGTATTTGATAACATTAATATGCCGTCCGCCAGGGCGGCTTTTTTTATCCGCTATTATTGTATAAGCAGTAGGGGACGGTTTGAAACTATCCCCTATGGATAGGATGGAGAAAACAACATATTGTATAAAAAGCGGGGAAAAGCCGGTCAGAAGTTCCATCTAAAATTTTTTTGAAAAATATTAAATATTTTTA
The DNA here is from genome assembly GCA_001777915.1 of Candidatus Edwardsbacteria bacterium RifOxyA12_full_54_48. NCBI lineage: Bacteria > Candidatus Edwardsiibacteriota > Candidatus Edwardsbacteria bacterium RifOxyA12_full_54_48. The sequence goes on from MFFN01000005.1 coordinate 235,815, forward strand.
TTTTAGGGATTGACATTTTGTATGAAATCTTATATAATATCAATTCTTTAGGAAAACTTTTATGTATGCCATCTTCCTGTCTTATTAAAGAAAGTAGGACAGGACATGGGGAATTTTGCTTTTAATCCCCGGCAGCATCAACGGAAAATCGGTTAAGGAGATCCCATGCCGACCATCAACCAACTGATCCGACACGGTAGAAAAACCAAGTCCAAAAAGACCAAGGCTCCGGCTCTCAAGAACTGTCCCCAGAAGCGCGGGGTCTGCACCAGGGTCTATACCACCACCCCCAAGAAGCCCAACTCGGCCCTGCGCAAGGTGGCCAAGGTCCGGCTGTCCAACGGCATTGAAATATTGTCCTACATCCCCGGCGAGGGTCACAACCTGCAGGAGCACTCCATCGTGATGGTGCGGGGCGGCCGGGTCAAGGACCTGCCCGGCGTGCGCTACCACATCGTCCGCGGTACCCTAGACACATCGGGGGTGGATGGCCGCAAGAGAAGCCGCTCGCTGTACGGCACCAAACGCGCCAAGAAATAATTTTTTCCACAGCAACATTTCAAAAATAAAAATATAACACCGAGACTGGTATAAAAATGCCGAGAAGAAAAAGAGTCATAAAACGGGAACTGCTGCCCGATCCCAAATACCACGACACCATGGTCACCATTTTCATCAACAACCTGATGGAGAGGGGCAAGAAGAGCATAGCTGAGCGGATCTTCTACAACGCGGTGGAGATCGTGGAGAAGAAGACCAAGGCTTCGGGGATCGATGGCTTCAAGCAGGCCCTGAACAACATCAAGCCGGTGCTGGAGGTCAAGCCCCGCCGGGTGGGCGGCGCCACCTACCAGGTGCCGGTGGAAGTAAAGCCGGAGCGCCGGACCGCACTGGCCATCCGCTGGATGATCGCTGCAGCCAAGTCCCGCTCCGAGCAGACCATGCGGGAAAGATTGGCTGGAGAGATACTGTCTGCCATCAAGAACGAGGGCGGCGCCATCAAGAAGAAAGAGGACGCCCATAAGATGGCCGAGGCCAATAAGGCCTTTGCTCATTACCGGTTCTAAAATCAGCTTTAATATCAGGTGAATTCAATAGACTAATGAACAACCTGTCGCCATTTTACATCGCATATCACATCTGATCGGCGGATCGATATTCCGGCCTCCTGATCGATGAAATTTCAGGCGGCGGGAGATAGGAAACAAATTGGCTCAGGAATCATTAAATAAGACCAGGAATATCGGCATCATGGCCCATATCGATGCCGGTAAGACCACCACCACCGAGCGGATACTTTATTTTACCGGCCGGGTCCATCGGATCGGCGAGGTCCACGACGGGGCCGCCACCATGGACTGGATGGAGCAGGAGAAAGAACGCGGCATTACCATCACCTCGGCCGCCACCACCTGTTTTTGGAAAGAACATCGGATAAATATCATAGATACCCCGGGCCACGTTGATTTTACGGTCGAAGTAGAACGCTCTTTGAGAATATTGGACAGCGCCGTGGCGCTGTTCTGCGCCGTGGGCGGAGTGGAGCCGCAAAGCGAAACGGTATGGCGACAGGCCGACCGGTATCACATTCCCCGGATAGCCTTTATCAACAAGATGGACCGGGTGGGGGCGGACTTCGACGACGCGGTTTCCATGATGCGGGAGCGGCTGGCCGCCAAGGCAGTGCCCCTCCAGATGCCCATCGGCCGTGAGGAGGCTTTCAGCGGGGTGGTGGACCTGGTGACCATGAAGGCCATGACCTTCGACGACAAGGGAGAGAAGGTCCCCGAGACCGGTCCCATTCCGGCCGACCTGGCGGAGGCCGCCCAGAAATACCGGGATAATCTGGTGGAGCAGGTGGCCGAGTTCGACGAGGAGGCCATGCATGCCTATCTGGACGGCCAGGAGATAACCCCGGAGATGCTGAAACGCTCCATCAGAAAAGGCACTCTGGAGATCAAAATATTTCCGGTATTGTGCGGGGCCTCGTTCAAGAACAAGGGGGTCCAGCTGTTGCTGGATGCCATCGTGGACTATCTGCCGGCCCCCACCGATCTTCCGCCCATCACCGGCATCAACCCCTATACCAGCCACAAGGAAGAGCGGCACGACAGCCCCGACGAGCCTCTGGCCGGGCTAGTGTTCAAGATAGCCACCGATCCCTATGTGGGCAAGATCTCTTTCGTCCGAATCTACTCCGGAATCCTCAGGGCCGGCGAGACGGTATATAACAGCAACCTTGACAAGCGGGAACGGGTAAGCCGGATACTGATGATGCATGCCAACAAGCGCGAGGATGTGGAGCAGATATCAGCCGGAGACATCGCCGCCTTGGTGGGGCTAAAGGAAAGCCGCACCGGGCATACCATCTGCGACAAGACGCATCCCCTGGTGCTGGAAGCCATGAAATTCCCAGATCCGGTTATAGCGGTGGCCCTGGAGGCCAAATCCAAGGCCGATCAGGACAGGATGGGCCTGGCCCTGGCAAAACTGCTGGAGGAGGATCCCACCTTCAGGGTGAAGACCGACGAGGAGACAGGCCAGACCATCATCTCCGGCATGGGCGAGCTTCATCTGGAGATAATCGTGGACCGCATGCTGCGGGAGTTCTCGGTGCAGGCCAATGTGGGCAAACCCCAGGTATCCTACCGCGAGACCATCCGCAAATCGGTCACCAGCAACATCAAATTCGCCAAGCAGACCGGGGGCCACGGACAATTCGCCCATGTGGTGATACATGCCGAGCCCAGGGAGCCAGGGACCGGATTCGAGTTCGTCAATTCCATCATCGGCGGCAACATCCCCAAGGAATTTATTCCCTCGGTGGAAAAGGGAGTCAAGGACGGTCTGGAATCCGGTGTGCTGGCGGGATATCCGGTGGTGGATGTCAAGGTGGAGCTGACCGACGGCTCTTATCACGAGGTGGATTCTTCTGACATGGCCTTCAGGATAGCCTCTTCAATGGCGGCCCGGGATGCCCTGCAGAAAGCATCATCAGTCCTCTTGGAACCAGTTATGGATGTGGAAGTGGTGGTCCCCGAAGTGTACATGGGCGACGTGATCGGCGACCTGAGCGCCCGCCGGGGTAAGATTTTGGGACTGGTGAAACGCAAGGATGCTCAGGTCATAGCCTCGATGGTTCCCCTTTCCGAGATGTTCGGTTACGCCACCAGGCTGAGGTCCCTCACTCAGGGAAGGGCCATCTACACCATGCAGTTCCATCATTACGAGGAAGTTCCCCGGTCGATATCCGAGGAGATAATGGAGAAAAACGGAAGCCGGCGCTAATCACGGCAGTTGACAAGTAAGATATAAAGCGGAAAAATTTACCAGAATATAAGGAGATTCCAGGTATGGCCAAAGCAAAATTCGAGCGAACCAAGCCGCACGTAAATATCGGGACGATCGGTCACGTTGACCACGGCAAGACGACGTTGACC